>CALUYX010000059.1 GCA_944325115.1 Candidatus Gastranaerophilales bacterium
ATCATCTTGGATTGCAGTAGCCTTATCCCCACGGACTAGCAGAGTTACGCGCTTTTGAGGGTGTATCCAGCTGTCGCTGACATGCGCTATAATGCCTTTTTCAAACTCTATTGTAAGGTGGGTTATGTCAAAAATATTTTCATACTCGGCACAACAACCCGTTGCATTAAGCACTTTAATCGGGTCAAGACCAAGCACATGGGCTATCATTGATACATCATGCGGAGCTAAATCCCACATAACGCTTCTGTCGTTTTTAAAATAGTTGATATTAAGTCTGTCGCTTTGTACGTATTTAATGTTGCCCAAAATACCGTCAGAAATAAGCATTTTTAGCCTGTTAACAGCAGGGTGATACAAAAGCAGGTGACCTACCATAAGAACCAATCCTTTTTGGTCAGCGAGTTCTTTTAATTTTTTTGCTTCATCAGCTACCGTTGAGATTGGCTTTTCAACATAAACATGCTTGCCTGCTTCAAGAGCTTTTTTAACAAGGTTAAAATGCGTGTGGCTTGGAGTTACAACACAAATAGCCTTTATCTCGGGGTTGATTAACAGTTCGTTAAAATCTTTTGTTGTATGCGTGCCATCATACTGAGCTTCAACCATTTTGAGGTTTTCTTCATCAATGTCACATACAGTATGGAGCGCTCCTAAATTGTAAAAATTTCTTACAATATTTCTGCCCCATATACCACAACCAACAACAGCAACAAATTTTTCTCTAAAATCCTTATTTTGCATAACTCACCTGTCTATCATCTTAAAGTAATTCTATGTAAAACCATGCAAATATTCAAGTTAAAATTATATTAATATTTTTTTGTGCTATTATCGTTATATGAAAAAGAGAGTTTATATTCAGGGGTTTCCCGTAGACATTTTAAGCTATGCCCAAGCACTTGAGTATGCCAAAAATGCCATTTACAACGGTGAGAATATGCAAGTTATCACTATTAATCCCGAAATGGTAGAGCTTGCCAAGAAAAACAAAGATTTTGCCGACATTTTAAAACATGCAGAGCTTGTAGTGCCCGATGGAGTTGGAATCAAAATAGCTCTTAAACTTAAAGGCATAAATCAAGAGCGCATAGGCGGGATTGACTATTCTCGCTCATTAATAGAACTATGTGCAAGGGAAAATTTGCGTCTTGCACTTTTAGGAGCAAAAGAAGAGGTAATAACTTCACTGTGTGAAAAGCTAAAAACCGAGTTTAGCAACTTGAATATAGTATTTTCACACAACGGTTATTTTGATAACGAAAATGAAATACTTGAGGAAATTAAAAAATCGCGCCCGCAAGTACTCCTTTGTGCACTTGGTGCACCAAAACAAGAGATTATAAATTACAGATTAAAAGAAATGTTACAAGGTTGCACCATGGTAGGCGTAGGCGGCAGTTTTGACGTTTTTTCAGGTCATGTACAAAGAGCTCCGATAATATGGCAAAAACTTGGTCTGGAGTGGCTTTACAGGACAATTAAACAACCTGAGAGATTTAAAAGAATTTTTCCTACTTTGCCAATATTCTTGTTTGAGAGTATAATGGATAGTATTAAAAAGTAATTGTACAGTTTATTGAGGTCGTGAAAGTATTGGAAAATTTCAACAAAGAAGTAAGGTACGATATCTTAAAAATGATACATGCGGCAAAGTCCGGACACCCCGGAGGTTCACTTTCTTGCGTGGAGATTTTAAGTGTTCTTTACAATAAGATAATGACCGTTCCGTCATTGTGGAAAAAATCACCGGATTTTATCTCTCGTGACCGTTTTGTATTGTCAAAAGGTCATGCAAGCGCAGCACTTTATAGCGTTCTTGCAAGAAGAGGATTTTTCTCAACACAAGAATTAATGACCTTTAGAAAGCTTGGTACAAGACTTCAAGGACACCCATCCACAAGAACAAATCTTGAAGGGATTGAAGTTTCAACAGGTTCACTCGGACAAGGTCTGTCAATTGCCGTTGGTATTGCCTTAGCGCTTAAGCTAAGCAACAACCCTGCTTATGTGTATGTTTTACTTGGTGATGGCGAAATGCAAGAAGGCAGCGTATGGGAAGCACTTATGAGTGCTTCGCACAAAAAACTTGATAATTTAATAATTGTTATAGACAAAAATAACTTGCAGATTGACGGCGATACATCTGAAGTCAAAACACTTGAGCCTTTGGATAAAAAACTTGAAGCTTTTGGTTGGAGCGTAAAATCTGTTGACGGACATAACGAAGATGAACTCGAAAAAGCCTTTATGCAAGCAAGAGAGTCAAAAAAATTATGCGCAATTATAGCAAATACAATAAAAGGCAAGGGCGTGTCGTTTATGGAAGATGCCGCAGGCTGGCATGGAAAAGCACCAAATGACGAAGAATTAAGACGCGCATTGGAGGAATTAAATGCTTAAAAAAGACCTCGAAATTAAATCTCCAAGAAATGCATACGGAGAAACGCTTGTTGAATTAGGCGCAAAAAATACAGACATAGTAGTCCTTGATGCTGATTTATCCTGTTCAACACAAACTTGCAAGTTCCAAAAAGCATACCCTGAAAGATTCTTTAACTCAGGCATTGCAGAACAGGACATGATGTGTACGGCAGCAGGTCTTGCAACTGAAGGCAAAATACCTTTTGTCAGCACCTTTGCCATGTTTGCAACCGCAAGATGTTTAGACCAAATTAGAAATTCGATTTGCTACCCAAAATTAAACGTAAAAATTGTAGCAACTCACGGCGGAATAACAGTAGGCGAGGACGGTGCATCACATCAAGCGCTTGAGGATATTTCTTATATGCGTTCAATACCAAATATGACCGTAATAGTTCCTGCGGATTACAACGAGGTCAAACAGGTAATAAAATATGTATCTGAAATTCAAGGTCCTGTCTATGTGCGTCTTGCAAGAACAAATTTAAAAACAATTTTTGATGAAAACAAATACGTTTTTAATCCGAATAAAGCAGTAAAAGTGCGCGAGGGCAATGACGTAACTATCATTACAAACGGCGAAACCCTTGGAGAGGTACTTGATTGCGCACAATTACTTCAAAATGACGGCATAAGTGCAGAGGTTTTACACACTCCCGTTATTAAACCATTCACTGCAGCGGGCGACGTTATAGAAAGCGTCAAGAAAACAGGCGTAGCTGTTACTGTTGAGAATCACAGCGTAATTGGCGGACTTGGCAGTGCCGTTTGTGAAACGTTAAGCGAAAACTTGCCAACCAGAGTACTGAGAATAGGCACTCCCGATTGCTTCGGACAGAGCGGAGAGCAAAGAGAATTAATGGATTTCTACGGATTAACCGGTGAAAAATTGTATCAAACTATAAGCAAATATTTAGGTAAAAAATGATAGTAGTTCGTGATTTAATAAAGCAATATAAGAACAAATTTGCCCTGTACAACGTAAATTTACACATCAGACCGGGGGAGTTTGTCTTTCTTGTGGGTTCATCCGGTGCCGGCAAATCTACACTAATGAAAATGCTTTATCTTGAGGAACGTCCAACCCGAGGCAGTGTTTTAGTCGGGGGGATAAACATCGGGAATCTTGCACCCAACAAAATTCCAAACCTTAGGCGCTGCATGGGCATTGTTTTTCAAGACTATAAACTTTTGCAAAACCATACGGTATACGACAACATAGCTTATGTTATTCGCACCATGGGTGTTTCATCCAAAGAAATAGAAGCAAGAGTATATGGCGCCCTAAAGGTTGTCGGTCTTGAAGATAAGTACAAGTCCCGCCCTTGCGAGCTTTCAGGCGGCGAACAGCAGCGCGTAAGTATTGCAAGAGCCATAGTAAACGGACCTCCGCTCTTGATAGCAGATGAACCGACGGGCAACTTAGACCCTAAAAACTCTATGGAAGTTATGCAAATTCTTGAGCAAGTCAACCAAAGAGGTATTACAATTTTAGTGTCAACCCATGACCACGCTATTGTAAACCACTTTAGAAAAAGAGTAATAACTCTTGAAAAAGGTCAAATTATAAGAGATGTTCAGGCAGGTACATATGACTAACGGAGCAAGAAGAAACAGATTAAAACAAAAAGTAAAATCTCACCTGCCAAAAGACTGGCTCACAGAGATACGCATTGCCTACAGAATAGGTATCGAAACAATAAAAGGCGTTGCTCAGGCGGGTCTTATTAATATTGCAATAATCACAACAATGGCTGCAATATTAACTATTTTTGGTGCAATATTCAGAACAACATTGAGTGTTTCAAGCATGGTATCCGCCATGGGTAATGTGCTTGAAATTTCTGCCTATTTAAAGCCTGATGCTGATATTAATGCTACAGTAAGGGAAATTAAGGATATACAACACGTACAGGCAGTTAAATACATTTCTCGTGAAGCCTCTTGGGCAGAGCTAAAAAGAGAAATTGATGTTCCCGATGTGCAAAATCCGCTGCCTGACACACTTCACATAAAGGTTGATAACCCTCAAAACATTGAATATGTAATGAATAATGTCAAAAAGTTGACAGGCGTTTCCGACCTTAGTTACGCAAGGGACTTAGTTGAAAAGTTTCAAATGATTAACAAAATAAGCCATACAATTACACTTGTTGTAGTAATTATCGCCTGCATTTTGACAATTACAATTATAAATAATACAATTGAATTAGTAATTCAGTCCAGAAAAGAGGAAATCGAAATAATGCGATTGATGGGCGTTTCCAATTGGTACATAAAATCCCCGCTTGTTTTGCAAGGTGCAATTTACGGGTTTTTAGGTGCGCTTGTTGCTATTGTACCAATAAACATAGTCCAAGGTTATTTACAAAAAATGCATGAATTTTTTATGATGCCTGCTTATTCATACTCTCAAGGACTGGTAGTGTTTACTGTACTGCTTATAGGGGTTCTATTCTCCGCAGGCGGCAGCTTTATGAGTATTAAAAAACATCTTCAGGTGTAAAGTAACGGATTATGGATAATAACAAAATTAACCCACAACAATTTGTAGACGAGTTTAAAGACATACCACCTATGCCAAATGTTATGGTGCGAGCACTTGAGGTCATAAAAAATCCTCAAACGGGCATCAGGGAACTTTCAAATATAATGTCAATAGACCAGGCTATTTCAACAAAAACACTAAGCTTGGTAAACTCTGCATACTATGGTTTTCATCAGCAAATAACATCAATAAACAAAGCCCTTGTTATTTTGGGTATGATGAAAGCAAAAAATATTATCATGAGCCTTGCGCTAAAGAAAATGATGACTACACAAGGTTCAAGAGAACTTTGGGAGCACTCAATTAAATGCGCAATTGCTTCTGAAATTTTAGCTGAAGAATACAGAGTTATTAACCCTGATGACG
Organism: Candidatus Gastranaerophilales bacterium; assembly: GCA_944325115.1. Classification (GTDB taxonomy): domain Bacteria; phylum Cyanobacteriota; class Vampirovibrionia; order Gastranaerophilales; family Gastranaerophilaceae; genus Galligastranaerophilus. The sequence continues at coordinate 5,339 of CALUYX010000059.1, forward strand.
CTTTTGTTATAGGATTTTTACATGACATAGGCAAAATTCTTCTTAATGCAAAAAATCCCATAAAATACTCTAAAGTAAGGTATATTGCCCAACAAAATCAAGCCGACTTAGTTGAGATTGAAGATTCATTCTTTGGCACAAATCACTGTGTGCTTGGCGCGCTTATTTCAAAAAAATGGCAATTGCCTGTAATCTTAACAAACTGCATAAGATACCATCACAACCCCGTGCAATCATCACTTCCTGTTGCATGCGGCATAGTCTACATTGCAGACAGGCTTGTACAGGCAAAAATCCCAACACCTATTTTAGACCCAAAAGTTATGGACAGACTTGATATTCAAATTAACGACCCAATGGCGCTAAGAGAAAGCATACTTGCTAAAGCATCAATATTCTTAAAAGAAATGCAGACACCTCTTTAATTATTCAAACAGCCCCATTTGACCATTGTCGCCCACATACCTTATTCCAAGGTGTTTATATGCAAGTTTTGTTGCGCAACGTCCTCTGTTCGTACGTGCAAGCAGACCCTTTTGAAGCAAATAAGGTTCATATACATCCTCGATTGTTCTGACATCTTCGCCAAGCGCAACAGATAGCGTTTCAACTCCCACAGGACCACCGTCGTAGCTGTTTATAATAAGTTCAAGCAAGGCTCTGTCAGTATTATCAAGCCCTAAATTATCGATACATAGCGAATCGAGTGCTTCTTTGGCAATTTTTTGTGTAATTTTGCCATCATATTTAACAAGCGCATAATCAGCACTTCTTTTAATCAATCTGTTTGCAATCCTTGGGGTTGCCCTTGAGCGCGAGGCAATTTCAAGAGCACCCTCATTATCTATTTCAATATTAAGAATTTTTGCACTTCTTTTTATAACTTGTGCAAGTTCTTCAACGGTGTAGAATTCCAACCTGTGAATAATTCCAAATCTATCTCTTAAAGGACCCGACAGCGCACCTGCTTTTGTTGTAGCACCGATAAGAGTAAATTTTGGAACAGGCACGCGCATTGTTTTTACACTTTGGCTTTTACCCGTTGTAAGGTCTATAAAAAAATCCTCCATCGCGGGATATAAAATTTCTTCGGCTATTTTATTCAGTCTGTGAATTTCATCGATAAATAAAATCTCACCACCCTTTAACGACATTAAAATGCCTATAATATCCCTTGGGCGCTCAAGAGCAGGCGCTGAGGTTATTTTAATATTCACACCTATTTCATTTGCAATAACACCTGCAAGTGTAGTCTTTCCAAGTCCCGGAGGACCGTAGAAAAGCAGATGGTCAAGCGGTATATTTCTTTTTTTACTTGCCTCAATTGTTATTTTGAGAGTTTCTTTCAATGCGCCTTGACCAATGTATTCATCAAAAGTCTTTGGGCGGATGTTTTTCTCATAGGTTTTATCAAAATCAGACTCTTTAGCGTCTAAATCCTGAGATTTGCACATAGGCGCATCCTTTGATGCGCCTTGTGACTTGTTATTTTTTTTATTTTTATCGTCGTCTGAGATTATCATCTTATCTTAAGAATCTTAAGTAAATATAAACCGTACTCATAAACAATGCTACAAAAGTTGTTATAGCACCATATTTTAAGTAGTACATAAATGATATCGGATGCCCGTGTTTAGCTGAGTTTTCACTAACAATAACGTTTGCAGCAGCACCAATTATTGTTAAGTTTCCGCCCAAACATGCACCAAGTGACAAGCACCACCATAGCGGATGAGTATACTCAGCGCCCATTGTTTGAGAAATTGTAGCAAGCATAGGTGCCATAGTGGCAGTATATGGGATGTTGTCAATAATACCCGATAAGATACCTGAAGCCCAAAGGATAATCATAGAAGTTGCACCTTGAGAACCGTTTGTTACTTCAAGCAGCCAATTTGCCATAAGTTTAATACCGCCTGAAGCCTCAAGTCCACCTATAATGATGAACAAGCCAATGAAGAAGAATATTGTATTCCATTCAACTTCAACCAAGATTTTTGCAGGCTTTTCAAATATTAAAAGTACGCTTGCACCAATCATTGCAATTAAAAATGTCGGAATGTGCGTAATGTCATGTGCCATAAAGCCAAGTATTACAAGCAATAGCACTACACCACTCCTAATTGCAAGAAGTTTATCCGTTATTGTGTTTGAATTGTCAATTTCAGCAACTGAGGCCATTTTTTCGGGCGTACTTTTAAGTTGTTTTCTGAACATAAAAATAAGTATGCCGACACAAACAAGGAAAATACAAAATACAATATCTGTCAGTTCTTTTATAAAGTCCATAAAGCTGAATCCTGCAGCCGAGCCTATGATGATGTTTGGCGGGTCACCGATAAGTGTTGCCGTACCGCCAATATTAGAACAAATAATTTCACTAATTAAGAAAGGTACAGGATTTAAGTCTAACTTTTTACAAGCCGCAAAAGTAATAGGCATTACAAGAATAACAGTTGTTACGTTATCCAAAAATGCGCTTGCAAAAGCAGTGAAGAAAGCAAGTGCAAAAAGCACGAGTTTTGGCTTACCTTTTGTGTGTTTTAAAATTTCATTTGCCATCCAAGTAAACATGCCTGACTTTGCTGCAATGTGAACAATAATCATCATTGAAACAAGTAAGAATATTACATTAAAGTCGATGAAATTTGTAAAATACTCAGCAAGACCCTCAGGCGTTTTTTCTGTCTGTAAAAGTCCTAAAAATAATGTTAAGCATGCTCCCAAAAGTGCGATTGTAACCTTGGAAATCTTTTCCCAGGCTATAAAAATGTATGCAACAATAAGAATCGAAGCAGATACAATCACAGCATTTTGGCTAGCCAGTGTGTGTAAGTGTTCCAAAATATTCTCCTCTCAAAATATAACTAGTTTAATTCTATACGGTAAAAAATATTAGTCAAAGTACTGGCAAATATTTTTTATTTTTTGTGATAGTATAAATTTAAAGGGAGAAATTCAGGAGGGTTTATGAGCCTAGTCGATATACTTTTAAAAATATTTAAAGACCCAAACGAGAGAAAAATCAATAAAATCATGCCGATTGTCGAGCATATAAACGCTCTTGAAGAGGAATTTTCCAAGCTCACGGACGAACAGTTGAGAGCTAAAACTGACGAATTCAGAGAAATTTTATCCAAAAGAGAAACGTCTTCTGATTTTAAAAAAGATAAAGAACTTGAAAAAGCCGCACTGGATGCTATTTTACCCGAGGCTTTTGCAACCGTTAGGGAAGCAGGTAAAAGAGTTCTTAACATGCGTCACTTTGACGTACAGTTGATAGGCGGAATATTTCTTCACAATGGTCACATTGCCCAGATGAGAACAGGGGAGGGTAAAACTCTTGTCGCTACACTTCCTGCCTATCTTAATGCTCTAACGGGCAAGGGGGTGCATGTAATTACAGTTAACGATTACCTTGCAAAACGTGACTCTGACTGGATGGGTAAAATTTATAAATTCTTAGGATTGAGTGTCGGGGTTATTTTATCTCAAGGCTCAGGTCATAATGACTTTGAATCCAAAAAACAAGCCTACGCTTGCGATATTACCTATGGTACAAATAATGAATTCGGCTTTGATTATCTTCGCGATAACATGTCCTCATCCCTTGAGGCTCTTGTTCAAAGACCCTATAACTACGCAATTATCGATGAAGTGGACAGTATCTTAATTGATGAAGCCAGAACCCCTCTTATTATCTCAGGCAGATTGGAAAAATCAGCCGAAACATATAAGACCATGGCTCGAATTGCTCCTCTTTTAAATAAAGTTGAGCACTATGAGGTCGATGAAAAGAATAAAAATATTATCTTAACTGAAGATGGTATTGATAAGGCATGCGAACTTTTAGGAGTAGATGATTTATTTGATATTCATACTCAATACGCTCATCATCTTCTGCAAGCCCTAAAAGCAAAAGAGCTTTTCATAAAAGATACTGACTACGTTGTTAAAGACAATGAAGTTATGATAGTAGATGAGTTTACAGGGCGTATTATGGAGGGCAGACGCTGGTCTGAGGGTCTGCATCAGGCAATTGAAGCTAAAGAAGG
>CALUYX010000060.1 GCA_944325115.1 Candidatus Gastranaerophilales bacterium
CTGGCCTCAGGTGCGCGTCCTAAGTACGCTCTTGTTTGTCTTTGCGGCAAGTTGGATGAGGATTTTATACAAGAGTTTTATAAGTCACTGAATGAATGCGCTCTAAAATACGGCGTAAAAATTATAGGCGGAGATTTAACAGGCGGGGATAAGCTTACAATATCTATAACAGTTATGGGCGATACAAAAAACAGAAATATCTCTTCAAGAAAAAATGCAAAAGATGGTTATATTCTGGCTCTTTGCGGGAATTTTGGCTCAAGCGCAAGGGGTTTAAAAATGCTTTTAGAAAACCCTTGCGCCGATAACGAGTTTACAAGAGCGCATCTTGACCCGAAAATTCAATTTAGAGTGTCTGAGTTAATTTCTCAAAAAGCGCTTGAACCTTACGCTATGATGGACTCATCAGACGGGCTTGTTAACGCTTTAGAGTGGATTAAAAAAAGCTCAAACGTGGGTTTTGAACTAAGTTATGATAAAATCCCGAAATTAAACGCTGTAACAAGACAGGAAGTGCTCTTTGGCGGAGAGGATTATTCTCTTGTTTGCGCTGTTTCAAAAGAAGATTTTAAAAGAATAAATTCGCCTGAACTTATTGAAGTAGGTATAGTAAATAATTCAGGAGAGATTTTAATAGATGGTAAAAACATAAAAGAAGAAAAACGAGAGGAGTTTTTGCACTTTGATTAGCACTATAATCACAGCCGGCGGTTCGTCTTTGCGCTTTGGAGAAAATAAACTTCTTGTAAAAATAGGCTCAATGAGTGTTATTGAACATACGATATCAAAGTTTTTAAATGTGTCGGATGAAATAATTATCCCGACAACCAAGTCAACAAGAGAGTTTATAGAATCAAGCAGCGTATATGACGAAGAAAAAATCACCTTTGCTCCCTTTGGCAAAACTCGCCAAGAAAGTGTCTACAATGCTCTTTGTCTTTGTAAATACAATGATTATGTGTTAATCCATGACGGGGCAAGACCTTTTATTGAGCAGAGTGATATTTTAAAAATAATTGAAGAACTGAAAGAAAAAAACGCTATCTGTAGCGGTATATTTGCAGTTGACACTATTAAAATTACTAATGAAAAAGGAATAATAGAAAAAACAATCGACAGAAAAAAAGTCTTTCAAGCCCAAACTCCGCAAGCTTTTCGCTATGATTTAATTATGAAAGCGCACGAAAAATTTAGAGGCTCAGATTCTTTTACGGATGATTCAAGCATGATAGAGGCTTTAGGCGAAAGTGTTTATATTTTTGAAAATACTGCAGGTAATAAAAAAATTACAACGCCTGCTGACCTGTAGCTTCTTGTTCAACACTTTGCGGTTTTATTTCATTCGGTATTAATTTTATAAGCTTTTTGTTTGCATCTTCAAAATCAGGATTTAAACTCAGGCAATTCTTAAGGTTTACAATAGCCGAGTTTGTTCTGCCTAAAGCTATGTCATAGAGAGCATTTAGGTAAAAGTATGTGTAGTTTGTCTGATTTGAAAAAGAAATCATATACAAGAAATTTTTAGCTTCTTCAAAGTTTTTATTGTCCAATTCAAGATTTAAAAAAGCTACCCAGCCGTTTTCATACAAAGGATTTATAACGGTTGCGCGTCTTATGTATTCTTTTCTTAAATTTTTATTGTCTTTAGCAATGGTTGCCGCTATTAAATAGTAGGATAAAAAGGGCGAGGGGTTCATTTTTGCAAGCTTTTTCTCAAGATTTTTTAAGTCTTTTGAGAATTTTGAATCATTTTTGTAAATTAAAGCCATTTTAAGGGCACTTGTCTGGTCGTTTGGGTCTTGAGAGAGAGCCTTTTTGTAGTATTTAAGCGCGCCCTCAAGGTCATATTCTACAAATTTAACATCACCAAGACCGCTTAGAGTGGGTGCATAGTTTTTGTTTATTTCATAGCTTGCAAGGTAGTTTTTCTTAGCGTTATTCAAGTCGTTTGTAATGAATTGCCCCAGAGCAAGAAGAGTCAAAATTTTATAATTTTTTTTGTCAAAGCTGAGGATATTTTTACAGTCTTGAATAGCTCTTTGGTAGTTGCCCTCAAGAAATGTTTTCATTACTATGTGATATTTCTTATCTTCTTCGTCTTTAGCTAAATTTGCAAGGACGGTTTCCTTTAGCACCATTATTGTGTTTTTGAAAACAATTTCATCACTGTGTTTTGTTTCAATTTCTTCGATGAATTTTAGTGCGTCTTTATATTTTTTTAGCGATATTAGAGTTTTGATTTTAAAAATGTTATAAGAAACATTGTCAGGGTTCATTGATGAAGCTTTATTTATAAAAATCAAAGCTTGAGAGTGCTGTCTTGATTGGCTCATTGCTTGCGATAGCACATAGTTTGCATAGTCGGATTTTTCCATAAGGGATGAATTTTTGTTCAAATCAAAAGCAATTTCCTGTGCTGAATTGTCATAGTGAATTGAGGTATAAGCTTTTGCAAGATATATTTCTTCATTTTTGTCGAGCGTATAAGTAGGAAGATAGCACTTTTTCAGGTCATCGCTCATGTTCTTTAAGAAATTTTTATGGCGTATTTTTTCAAGACTTTTTGTGCCGATTGAGAAAAAGCCTATTTCATACATGCTTTTTGCAAAAACAAGCAGAGCGTAGTCACTGTTTATGGATTCCGACAAATTGTTAAATTCGTCATATGCTACAACGACATTACCCTGATTGAATTTTTTTGTTGCCGATACAAATTCGAGCCTTTGTTTTTCAGATTCTTCGAGATTTTCGTTTTCCTCCTGTTTGAAACTCAAGAAGTTGTCCATAATCGTGGTAAGGCTAAATATTCCTCCTTTTGCTTCGTTTGAGGTAGTGTTGGCAACAGGGACATTTGATTTTTGAAATTCAAGCAGATTATCGCTTGCGGCAAATGACTCGGATATGCCGCAGAGCATAAAGGTACATAAAAGTATTAAAGCGCGATATTTCATTAAATATGTTTCTTTATTTCTGGGTAAAGTTGTAATATTTGTTAAAGACAGCTGCGACTGTTTTTTCGTGAGATTCTCCCTCATCTTTCTTTTGTAAAATTGCGTATAAATCTGCCAGTTTGTATTTTTCTAAAAGCAATTTATCGTTTTGCGCAATTTCCAAGTTAAAATCGCAAGTCAATACATTTATTATTTTATCACATGTAATAGATAAAAACACGTCAACAATTTTTTTGTCAAAATGGGCATTTGCGCCATCCATAAGGATTTTTATGGCGTCTTGAATTTCCATTTTTGAACGGTAGTGCCTTTTTGAGGTTATAGCATCAAAAACATCACAAACCGCAAGGATTCTGCCGCCAAGGGGTATATCATCTCCTTTTAAGCCTAAAAAATAACCCTTTCCGTCGTATCTTTCATGGTGAGATGAAGCAATAAGGGCAACGTTTTCAAACTCTTTTGTAACATAAATTTTGCCTAAGATATCATGGGTCATATTGGCGTGCAGTTTGATGTGGTTGTACTCATCGTCAGTGAGTTTGCCTTCTTTTTGCAAAATTGAATCTTTTATGCCGATTTTTCCTATGTCATGCAAAAGGGAGGCATGTTTTATGACTTCTTTTTCTTTTTCGCTCATATCAAGCTCGTCACAGATTAAAGAGGCGTACATGGTAACTCTTTTTGAATGACCTGAGGTGATTTTATCACGCGCATCTATTGAAGCTGAAAGCGTGTCTATGAAGCTTGAGAAGAGTTGTTTTTGCTCTTCTATAAGGATTTTTTGCTTGTTAAATAAATTTGCGTTTTCAAGCGCAATGCCTGCCGAAGAGCCTATTGCAATAAGTAAATCTTCGTCTTTATCGGTAAATTCGCCGCCTTTTTTATTTAAAACCTGAAAAACGCCCACAATCTGGTGGCTCAGGTTGCGAATGGGCATGCAAAGAATAGTCTTTGTTTTGTAGCCTGTTTGCATATCAATTTCTTTATTGAAGCGCTTATCCGTGTATGCGTCTTTTATATTTACGGTTTCGCCTGTTGTTGCAACGTGTCCTGCAAGACCTAAGTTAGAAGCAAAGCGGATTTCTTGCATTTCAAGTCCCAGTGCTACTTTTGACCAGAGTTCGCGTTTTTCTTCATCAAGCAAAAATACCGTACACCTGTCAGCGTTGAGCGCTTGTTTAATTTCTTGAGCAATAATGGTTAAAAGAGTATCTATATTTGTTTCAACAGCTATTGTCCTACCTACTTTAAGAAGAGCAATGAGCGGGTCTTCCTGATTATTTTCAGGTATAAAAGTCGGCGGGGCGGATGAGATAACTCTTTGTTTGTTGTGCTTTTCAATTTTAGATTTTGAGTTTTGGATTTTTTCGTCAAAATCAATCGTGTCCTCAAGTTTTATGTGAAGCGCTGCCTCTGTAAGTTCAAGCGCTTGGGAATAATTTTGTTCTAAAAATTCAATCTGTGCCATAAGGTACATATTTATTTTCATTGCAAGGAGAGAATTTGAAGAGTTTGCAAGGTAATGGGCGTCATTTAGAATGTTTAGGGTTTTGTAGTATCTTTCCTGATTCCATCTGTAGCCAATGTAGCCCATAAGCGACATGGAGATTGAAACAAGGTCAAAAGCCTTAAGGGAGATTGCCTTTTTGTGACACTGCTCAATTTTTGAAGTTTTTAGGGCTTTTGTGTCGTCAAGAATTGTATCAAAAGTTTTAAGCAAAAAGCTCTGAAGCTCTGCTTTTTGATTTTTTTCAACCGTCGCAGTTGTTTTTGTCATCTTTAACCCTTAATTCTATCCTTATAAGTTATATTATACTATATTTTTTAAAGGTTTGAACATTTAATCCACATCAACATATCCATAAGTGCTCTGCCTCTGTGCGAGATGCGATTTTTCTCGTCTTCACTCAATGAAGCCATGGTTTTGTTGATATTCTCTACAATAAATATGGGGTCATAGCCAAAACCGCCCTCGCCGCTTCTTTGGTGAGCGATTTTACCTTTGCATATGCCGTTTGTTTTGTTTAGGACTTTGCCTGTTTTATTTATCAAAACAAGTGAGCAGACAAACTTTGCCCCGCGCTCGGGTTCTTTGGCGTCTTTTAGCGCGTATAAAAGTTTTTCAATGCGCTCATCGGCACTTGGCGCGTATCTTGCACTTTTAAGACCCGGTGCGCCGTTTAGAAAGTCTGTGCAAAGACCCGAATCATCCGCCATAAAGTACTCTCTGCCGCTTTTTTCGCACTGTGCCGCTGCAAGAGCCTTGGCGTAAGAGTTTTCTTCAAAAGTCGAGCCGTCTTCAATCGGGTTAAAACCTTCATCAGGCAGTACAAACTCTACTCCAAAGGGTATAGATACCTGATTTATTTCTTCAACTTTATGCGGATTTCCCGTTGCAAGTACAATTTGTAACATACTAACCGCCCCATCTGCGTTGTCTTTTTGCAAATTCAAGGATTGAGTTTTTAAGTGCTTCTTCATCAAACTCGGGCCAGTACATTTTTGTAACGTATAATTCACTGTATGCTATCTGCCAGAGCAGGTAGTTACTTATTCTCATCTCCCCGCCCGTTCTTATAAGCAGGTCAGGGTCAGGAATATCAGATGTATAAAGGAATTTTGAAACAAGCTCTTCATCTACGTCTTGTGCTTGAACGCCTTGATTTATCATATCTTTTATGGCGTTTGTTATCTCGTTTCTTGCCCCGTAGTTAATTGCTATTTGAAGATTTACGCCCGTGTTATTTTTTGTTTTTTCTTCTGCTTTAGCTAAAACTTCTTGCAGTTGCGGGTTAAGGGCTTTTAGATATCCGATGAACTTTAGTTTTACGTTATTTTGGTGTAATTCATCAAGCTGAGATTTTATGGTGCTTGCAAGTAAACCCATTAAAAAATCAACTTCTTCCTGTTTTCTGTTCCAGTTTTCCGTAGAAAAAGCGTATAAAGTAAGATATTTTACGCCAAATTTATGAGCCGCCTGTACGGTTTTTTTAAGAGCGTCAACGCCTTTTTTGTGCCCCATGGCTGACGGCAGCATGTTTTCTTTTGCCCAACGTCTGTTGCCATCCATAATGATTGCAATGTGTTTGAGGTTGGTCAGTTTTACTATTTCGTTTATGTCCGTTTTTTCAAGAGTTGATAACAAATCTTAATCCCTGTATTTTAACTAGTTAAATTATAAATTAAATAAATTTAATAACAACAAAATTTATGATAAAATTATCTTGATTATGAGTGAGATTGTTATTTTATATATATTGTGCCGCTATGACGCCACAATTTACAAAATTTCAAAAATAATGGATGAAATGTTTTTTGCATTTCTAAAATCGAGTTTGGGTACGGTTAACCCTGCAATAAAAAAACTCCAAAAGCTCGGCTGCATTGAACTTGAGGATAAAATGTCACAAGGGGGTATGTCATCTAAACTATGCTCTATTACCCCTGTAGGCAGAAATCACTTAAAAAATCTGCTTTTATCTTTTGATTTTACAAACCCCTCCCTTATTTTAAACAATGCAAGAATAGCGATTTTTTGCTCGGATGTATTATCAAATGATGAAAAAGAAGAATTTACAAAAAACATTCAAAATCACCTGATTTTATTTAAGGGTCGCACACTTGAGGCGCTTAAAAACCCCTATATTAACTTAAGCGAGGCACAAAAAAAGATAGCCGAGCAAAGAGCGGATGAAGCGCAGAGGATTTTGGATTTGTTATGAAAATTATTGTTTCTGATGTTCAAAAAGATTCTATAGCAGATGAGTTGGGTTTAGTTTCGGGAGATGAAATTGTATCGATTAACGGTAGTGTTCCAAGGGATATTATAGACTACAGTTTTCTTGTGCAAGATGAAGAAATTGAGCTTTATGTAAAGCACAAAAACGGCGAAGAAGAGATTTTTGAAATAGAAAAAGATTTAGAGGACGACCTTGGAATAAGCTTTGAAAGTGCCGTTTTTGACAGGGTAAAACCGTGCTGTAACAAGTGCATTTTTTGCTTTGTTGACCAACAGCCAAAGGGCTTGAGACCCAGCTTATACGTAAAAGACGATGACTGGCGACTTTCCTATCTTCAAGGTACTTATGTCACCTTAACAAATATGAAAGAAAAAGATTGGCAGCGCCTTGAGCAGTTTCACCCATCGCCCATTTTTGTTTCAATTCACACTACAAATCCTACTCTTCGTTCAAAAATGCTTAATAACCCAAATGCCAAAAGGATTATGGACGATTTAGAAAGATTAAAGAAAAATGATATTAAAATCCACGCGCAGATTGTTCTTTGTCCTGATTACAACGACGGCGATGAGTTTTTAAGAACATTGGATGACCTTAAAAAATTCAAAAAAATACTAAACTCGCTTGCAGTTGTGCCTGTGGGTGTTTCAAAATTTAGAAAAGAAAATTTAAAAACCGTTGATAAAAAAGTGGCGGATTTTGTGATTGATTCAATTGATGAATTTAATAAACAAATGAAAAAAAACATAGCCATGGCATCTGATGAGTTCTTTTTAATTGCAAAAAGAGAAATTCCCGACAAAAAATACTACGGAAAATTTTCTCAAATTGAAGATGGCGTGGGAGCTATAAGGTTATTGGTCGATGATTTTAACAGATGCAAAAAGAAATTTAAAAAGAAATTAAAAACCCCTTCGCGCCTTACTTTGCTTACAGGTTCAAGCGCAGCAAAGATTTTTGACGGCTTTAAAGATGAGATAAAAGTTGAGGGGCTTGAGTTTGAAGTTGTTGATGTAAAAAATGAATTTTTTGGCGACAAGATAAATGTTTCAGGACTTGTAACCGGTCTTGATATGCAAAATGCCTTAGAAAAATACGGTGTAAAAAATGCTATTATCCCCTCTGTAATGCTAAGAGAGGGAACGGATGAATTTTTAGACGGTATAAAAATACGAGATTTAAAGAAAAAATTCCCCGATGTCAGGTTTTTTGTTATAAATGATTGTTACAAATTTGAAGAAATCTTAAAAATAATTAACTCCTTATAACAATATTTTCCTATTTTGTGTTTTTAATAATTGTGAAGGTTAATTAAAAGGATTTTTTATGTCTGTTAACAATACTCAGGGTACAAAAAAGCAAGGTGTTATGTCATCTGTGCTGAATCAGGCAAAGAATATGGCTATAGGCGGCGCTATAGGCGGCGTTGCAGGAAAGGCTGTTTCTCTTGCGGCTCCTGTTTCTCACAACAAAATAGCTGCTGAGATTGCAGACCATTACATAAAAACAAACAAGGATGGTCTTGGTGACATCATAAAAAATGCGGTTGAGCTTTCAAGTAAAAATAAAACCAATAATACATTAAAACAAATGCTTGAAACAATACAAAAATATACCCCTGATGAATTTGACAGAAATAAAGATTCAATTAAAAAAGCACTAACTAATGCAGGCGATATAATAGCTGAGGGTGTTGAGTATAGCAGGGAAAATGTTTTAGACGGTATAAAAAAATTCCTGAAAAATAATGAAGTGCCAAAAGAGCAATTGGAAAAAGCATTGAAAGACTCAGATGGTGCGTTTGCAAAAATTATGGAAACCGCAACTAAAAAAGTTAAAGATTTTTACAGCTTAGCAAGAAAACAACGTCCCAAAGATGATATAGTAAGAATTGCAAAAAAATGCGCAAAAGAAGTGCAAACAGGAAAAATTGTCGGCGCAGGTATATTAGCCGGCGTCGTTGCAGCTATTTTCTCTGATATGTTTAGCGGCATATTTACAAAAAAAGCAAAAAATGCTCAACAGGCACCCGTTGGGCAATTTGACAGCAAAATTCAAACTCATCAGGGCTAGATTTTACTAAAATAATTTTTATAGTAAAATTTAGTTATGTTTGATTCTCTATCGCAAAGACTTCAAGAAATTATTAAAAAAACTGCGGGCAATTCTCACTTAAGTGAAGAAAACATGCAAGATGCCCTTCGTGAAATTCGTCGTGCGCTTTTAGGGGCGGATGTTTCACTTAATGTTGTGAAGTCTTTTGTGTCAAATATAAAGGACAAGGCTCAAGGGCAAGAGGTTATAAAAAGTGTTAACCCCTCCCAAATGCTTATAAAAATCGTAAACGACGAGCTTATTGAGCTTTTGGGTAAAGAAAAATCCCCTCTTAAACTTGATACCAACCCTTCTTTTATTATGATGCTTGGTCTGCAGGGTTCAGGTAAAACAACAAGCTCTGCAAAGCTCGGGTTAAAGCTTAAAAAAGAGGGTAAAAAGCCTCTGCTTGTAGCATGCGATGTGTACAGACCCGCTGCGATTTTGCAGTTAAAGACTTTGTGCAGGGAAAACAATCTTGATTTTTTCTCTCTTGATGATGAAAAAGATGTCAGAAAAATCGTAGATGCTG
>CALUYX010000061.1 GCA_944325115.1 Candidatus Gastranaerophilales bacterium
AAGATGGAAAATAAGGAGTATAAGAAGTACATATTATATCTTCATATTCATTTTTATTTTCCGTTGAATTCTTTTTGTTGTAAGCCTTTTGGCTGTATGGGATAATCCCTAAACTCTCTATCATTTTTGCTTCCTTTGACTCTCTCTAGACTCTTTTTTCCTTATAAAAGGAAGCGGAGTGGGTGAGAGTCTTTAACCACTCCAAGTTAAAATGTAATAACTCCGATTAAAGAACAAAACTATGTACTAATTATGTACTTACTGATATATTTAATAGGGGCAATAACTGTACAAAATGTACCGTAGAATTCCGATATACACGCCACAAAACGGGACACGGTAGAGTTCAAGTCCCCCCGTCGACATTTTTTAATTCTCGATTTTCATTTCAAAGCCTCATAGTAACTACTTCGGCAAGCAACTTTAAAATCATAAACTCTCTTTTATAAAACTCAAAAGCCCTTTTATGCTTTTTTGGGCAGGAGAATGCTTTTTAAGAAATTCAGCCCTCTTGCTCCCCTGACAAAACAGCAAATTTAAACTATCCTCAAGTGTTGTGTTTAGTGATATAGAATCTTGCGACCAGGTAAATTCTTTTGCCATAAGACCTCCCGATAAAAAAGTAATATAAACCAAATCACGCGTACAATTACCCAATAAGGCAATACACTAAACAGTATAATGATTTTAAATTACTTTTCTACTTTTGAGGATTTTCTGCCTTTGGCGAGCGTCAGGCATATGCGAATTAATCCTTGCCCAAAAAGTTTTTGCATGGTTTTTTTCTACCGTATGCACAAGTTCATGCAAAAGAACATAGTCAATAAGTTTGCTATCAAGCGTCACAAGAGAAACATTTAAGTTGATATTATTTTTAAAAGAGCAGCTTCCCCAGCGGGTTTTCATATATTTAAGCGCAACTTTGTTGTATTTATACCCGTATCTTAAAGCAAGCTCATCAAGTCTTTTTGGCAAAATCTCTTTTGCTTTTTTCTTAAGCGCAAGTACATAATTTGAAGATGTATCAAACTCAACCCCATCTAAAACATACTTTTTAGGCTTAATTTTATCTAGTGCATTTTTAATTTCATCAATATTATCAATGGCAAATTTTCTTGCAGCACAAAAAGAAGCCCTCTTTGGCATACTCACAAGAACGTATTTATCAGGTTTAATTGAAATTCTTATGTACCTTGAGAGTGCATTTTTTCTAAAAACAAATTTAATGCTCTCAATCTGCTCTACTTTTTGACTTTTATTTTCTTTCTTTTTTAAAAAACTAAGCAGACTCTTCGGTATCATCTCTAAAAACTTTCAAATGTCGCGCATTACCCTCGCCTACACTTACTGAGGACAAGTTATGCGCCTCAACAAGCTCATGCTGAAGCTTTCTCACATTTTGGTTTTGAGGCTCAAGCTCAACAGATTCTGCCCCCTCAAAAATCTTTGCTATAGCAGCTTTTGTTTCATCAAGCGCAAGCTCAACATCGTCTTTATAGTTGTTATGATGTTCAACATCCTGAGGCTCTTGAGTTAAGTGCAGCGCATCTTTTAGAACCTTTTGAATTTGCGACATAGAATTTGTTCTGACAAAAAACACAGGCAAACGATACTCATTTGCAGTAGCCAAAATCCTTGTGCCGCCTTTTGCAAAGTTCTTGTGAGCAATCACAAAATCAGCATCTTCCACATTTCTTACAATCTCAGCGTTAATGTCCAGCCGCTCGATAATTTTATCCACAATAGAGCGAGAAACAGCATAAATATATATTTTTTTATGCTTTTTAACATCATCAATATACTTTTGGCGATTAAAACTGAAATTAAGCGGGCTTTGTGCTTTTTTATCCAGCTCCTGAACTTTTTGAGCAATATTTTGAACCGCAGCTTTAGCTTCATAAGATTGGTCAACTTTTCTAATTTCAGGCGTTATAGGCCAACCTCTTAAAATATAATCAACCGCCTCTGCAGTGTCTTTATACACAGCAAGAGTGTTTCTGTCAATTATTTCAATAACTATATCAAATGTCGGCTGCTTTTCACGCTCAAGAATTGTTTTTTGAGAACCCCTGTGTTTAGCTTCATCATCTCCCAAAGTAACAGAACTTACACCACCCACAAGGTCAGACATTGTAGGGTTTTTAATAAGGTTTTCCAAAGTATTACCATGGGCTGTTGCTATAAGCATAACCCCACGCTCAGCTATTGTTCTTGCCGCTTGAGCTTCAAGTTCCGTACCTATTTCATCTACGACAATAACCTCTGGCGTATGGTTTTCAACAGCTTCAATCATAACGTCTTTTTGAAACTCCGGCTGAGGCACCTGCATTCTGCGGGCTTTACCTATTGCAGGGTGTGCTACATCCCCGTCCCCCGCTATTTCATTTGACGTATCAACAACAACCACACGCTTACCTAAGTCATCTGCCATAAGGCGAGCTATTTCTCTTAATTTTGTTGTTTTACCTACACCAGGGCGACCTAAAAACAAAATACTTTTATTTTGTACGACAAAATCTTTTATACAGCTTATAGTGCCCGTAATGACTCTACCTATACGACAGGTAAGACCGATAATTTTACCCTGTCTGTTTCTTATGGCACTTATTCTGTGCAGAGTACCGGGGAGTCCCGAGCGGTTGTCGTTTGTGAATTCGGGAATTTTTGAAACAATGAACTCTAAATCTTCACTTGTGACATTATCTGAGCCAAGATAAATAATCTTTCCGTTACCCAAACGGACTTCGGGAATCCTACCGATATCAAGAACTATTTCAATTGCATCTTCAAGCAAATCTTCTTGAATATTTCTTCTGATTTTTGAGGGGAGAATCTCAATTAACCTCATTAGGTCATTGTGAAATTGCACTTCGCTCATTAAACGCCTTTCAAACACCGCTGCGCAAGGCAGTCCTTGCATTATCATTATAACTCATTTTAAGCCAAATATGAAGTAAAAATTTACAATTTGCTACAAAAGTAGCACTTTATATGCGCTTAATTGTTTCATGCAAAAGCTTAGAAAGCTCTAAACCTGCTACCTTGCCCATTTCCACAACTTCCTTGTGATTTGGCGCAACATCAGACAAGCCTGCGGCATAGTTTGTAATAAGGCTAACCCCTAAAACTTCCATAGAGCAATACTTTGCAACAATAGCCTCAGGAACTGTCGACATGCCTGTAGCACTTGCTCCTAAAAGCGCCAACATACGTACCTCAGCCGGTGTTTCATAGCTTGGACCAGTTAGAGCAGAATACACGCCTTCTTTTAAATCAATATTCAAATCTTTAGCACAATCAAAAAGCACATCTCTTAGCCTTTTTGAATATAAATCATTCATATCGGGAAATCTTGTTCCCAAAGTTTCATCATTCTCTCCAATCAGAGGATTAGAGCCCATAAAATTAATATGGTCACTTATTGCCATAATGCTTCCTGGTGTGAGGTCTTTTTTAAGGGAGCCTGCAGCATTTGTTAAAATAATTTTATTTACGCCAAGCTTTTTAAAAACTTTTATGGGGTATGTTGTAGCACCAAGAGAATGCCCTTCGTAAAAATGAAATCTGCCTTGCATAATCACTGCTTTTTTAGAGTGAATTTCACAAAACAAAAGCTCACCTTTGTGCCCTTTTACAGTTGATGGCGCAAAGCCTGTAATTTCAGAATAAGGGATTCTAACCCCATCTAAAGAGTCACAAAATGCACCTAAACCCGAGCCAAGCACAATTGCCAACTCGGGTTTAAAGTCATTTATCTTACTTTTTATAAAATTTATTGTTTCTTGCATAAATAAACTAGCCGACAAGACCGCTGTCGTCTGATTCTGATGCTTTTACCATTATTGCGTGCTGAACGGGTTTTTCTTTTTTAATTGCAGGGTCAAAAGACATTTCAAAGTCATAACCAAAATCGTCTTTTGATTTTTTCATTTGAGATTCATCAACCAGCTTCTTTGCAAGTTCGATTAGTTCATATACAAGCTGATATCTGTTATTTGTCTTTTCGTTTAAATCCCACGCTATTTTTGTAATTTGGCTCATAAAATTCTCCTTATAACAATAATATACAATGACTTAGGTGTCCTTGCAAGAAGAATTTTATTCCCATCCAAAGTATTCAAAATTTCTGTCGTTTCTAAATCTTAACTTTTCATAAAAGTCAGGTGCATAAACTCTTAAAAGCCCATCTATTATACCTACTTGTTCTCTTTCTCTTAACTCTATCGAATCATTTCTGATTCTTTTTGGAGAGTACATTCTTGCAAGGCTATTTGGCAAAGAAGTTCCCGCTAGCATTGTTCTTTGAGATGCAAGCTTAAGACGGCGCATTCTTGTTTCTATAGGAGAATAACTCCAAACTCTACCCATAAGCTCGCTTTCAAGGCGGGCAATCCTGTAGCTGTCTGTTTCATTTATCACTTTATTATGAAAATGCCTTTTTTCCATAATTTCAATTTCTTTTTTTATCTTTGGAGTAAAAACCACCTCTGGTTCTTTAGGTTTAGCATTAATAATATCTTGTTTGGTAATTGTAACTTCCGCCTGATATGGATTTTCCTCATCCGAGGCAGCGCAAATATATGGCAGAGGTGCCGATGTAGTCAAAAAAAGCCAAAAAAGCATTACAAATAATGTTGCAATATAGTATCTGTTATTTTCCACGTCATTTTCCTGTTTTTAAACAGGCATAAAACTCACCCGTTAAAATAACAATAAAGCTTTTTTTCATTTTCTAACCGCCCCTATAGGGGGGTTTAGAAGATTATATTAAATTATGTAACAATAAGATTTAAAATCGTAAAGTCTACACTATAAAGTGTCGAATAAATTAACAACAAATTGAGAAGTTCGGTGCAAGGGTAGACTATGAAAAAATTCGGAGTGTTATTTTTCCTCATATTCAGTATTTGTTTCACATTTAACGTAACAAATGCAGGCGGTTTTGAAAATATTACAAGCAACACTACAATCTCATCAGCACTAAGTGCTCTTGAAGGGGTAGGCAGAAATGATGTTATTGCAATCTTAAGCGGAAGAAATTCTACGGGCAAACCAATCAGAGTAATGTTTAGAAACCTTGATATATACGGTTGCGGCAACTGTGAAGCACTCACTACAAAAACAAGAGGCGGCGATTTGGTTATATATCTCAACGAAGAACACAGAGGCGCTCCTGTTGAAACAATTGCCTGCCTTATAGCTCATGAAAGTCAACACCACACATTTACAAATACAAAAGCAGAAGAACTGAGAGCTTGGATATCTGAAACTACTACTTGGAACGCTTTTGTAAGGAAAAACAGAAGTATAGCTTATATGAATCATCCGCTTGTTAAACGTGAAAACTATATCTCTAAACTCTATGTTAATCAAAACGGAGTTGACAACATAAAACAATTAATCGCTAAAAACCCTGTATATGCAGGACTTGCAAATTAATCCCCATTATTTTGATTTATACCGTAAAAATAATTATACCCCTGCTTAAAACCCTCAACTATTGTTTTTGAAAACTTATTCGCCGTAGCCCAATACGAAGTATGCGCCGCAAAAAACGGTCTTGGAGAAGCAACATCCGACTTATCATAGTAAAACCCGCCCGCACTTTTAATCTCAGACTTTATTATTTCTTTTGTTTGGACAAGATTCAAATTTTTTGAAGACGGTATACCTAAAGGGTCATCAGCATAGTTTACATTGAGATAAAAGATATCATTTTCAATTATGTATTTATACGCCAAAGTATTTATCTGAGAAATTTTATATTTAGGGTCAGATAAGTCCGAATAAAAAAGAGGAATAGGTGAAGCATAGTTAACGACACCGCTTATAGTTTCCTCAGGTGCACAGTAGCACTTTGTGTAATCGTCAATTTTTGATAAATTTTGTGCCAGCAATTCTTTATTAGGATTTGCTACAAGCCCGCCTGTCATATTATATGTCAGAATCTCTGCCCTAAAGAGCGCATCAAGACAGGTTTTTTGTTTATTTATTTTTGCAAACTCGCCCTCTTGACCCGATACATCAAGCTCTTTAACCATTTTTCCAATATCAACTGATGGAAGCTTTAACAAAAAATATTGATATGTGACAAATGTCCCTGCACTATAGCCTAAAATAACAACTCTGTCTCCGTTTTTGTGTGCTTCAATAACTTTTTGCTGGAGCATATCAAGCACAGGAACCATATTTTGAAATTTTGAAATCCATATTGCATCATGGAAACACATAGAAATAAAGCGCCTTGTAAACTGCGCCAGACGAGGGCTTGTACGCTTTAAAATGTTAATATCATCATTAAGCTTTTCTATTTGATACTTTGATAAATCACCCCAGAAAAGGTAGCTTGGTTCGTCTTTTATTGTGTATGCGCCATCTTTTAAAAGTTTTTTCGACATAAATTCATCGGAATTTATTTTTTTGACAAGGACAGAGTGAAACTTTGCCACTCCGTCAAAAAACCAAAGTTTATTTTTTTCATCATTGGTATTTGAACCGTTTATGTAAATAAAACTTATTTCATTCTGACAAAATGCACAATTAGCGCAAATAAAAAACAAAAGAATTAATGCCGCAAACTTTCTCATACCGCCCCTTTTTTAAAAACCCATATGCGAGTGGATTTTGTTACCCGCGAAAGATACGCAGGTGGGTGAGTGCCTCGATAAATCCGTTTCCTTAAATGCTTGGAGCACAAGGTATACTTCAATTATCTTTTCAAAGAGCTTACTCTCCCTTTTAATCAAAATGTAGGAACAAAATTAGCACCCGCACAGGGTTAATTGTATTTTAACACAGCTTTTTGCAACTGTCGATAAAAATCCCCTTTCAGGATAGATAAAAGGGGAGGAAAGAAATTACAGGGAGAATGGTGTTGTTTTGTTAATATGTAATTAAGATGAGGTGTCGGTTAATGCTCTTAATTGTTCACGATAAATTTGTGCTTGTTGTTCATACTCTGCAAGCCGTTCGGTTTCTTGCGCTCTTAGGGGTCTTATGGATTTAAAATCAAGTTCAATAAGCTTTTGTTTAATTTCTTGCTCCTGAGTTGTTTGTATAGGGTCTTCGTAAACATAATTCACGATTATTTTGTTACCTTCTTCACTATACACAGCCTTTGGGATTAGCCCTTGAGTATCTTGAAGAGTGTTTAGATATACAACTTCCTTAAATCCTGCAGAATTGTAATCACTCGCTTGCGGATTAAAAATGGTCTTATCTTCTTTTGAAATAACATTTGGAGCAAATATTAGTTCATTATCTATTAATTTTGCGTACATATTTTTCCTTTCTCTATACCGTGTGTTCTACCGTAATATCGCCGATAGACAAGCTGTAATCCTGTTGAAACCAGTCATTTGAAGTAATAAAACCCGCAAAGCACGAGGCATATATATTGTCATGCGTTGCTTTTGATAGCTTTATGTCCTGCGGATAGTCATACCTGCTACCGTTACAAATTAAATAACGCTGATAAAAAGTTAAGTCATAACCGGCTCTATCAGATGTGCCCAACAGATTATTCCCGCCAACTTGCACATAATTGCCGTTACCGCCACACCTTACAAAGATATAGCCGTTTAAAAGCTGTATGTAGCCGTCAGGCTGACTTCTTACATACCAACCCTTGTAGTTATTTCTTGCAGAAGAAAAAGTAAAATGAATGCTTTTTGCTTTTCTTAATCCCTTGATTGTTCTCGATGAATTAGGATTAGGCAAACTGGGAGAGGCGGTATATCCAGTAGAGTATGCATAGAGATTGTTTTTTGTTATGCTTGAAGTGCCAAAAACACCTGCATTTGACCAACTACCCCATTCATCCGCTACAAAAGCACTGTAGGTGCGAGTGTACACGTATGAGGAATTATATTTAGAAATTTCAAATATTTTTTTATTCATTTTAAGCTTCCTCAAGACTGTTTAAAACACTAAGAAACCCATGCCAATTTTGTCCGCCGTCAGTTGTATCAAAAATCATACGATTAATTGCAACCCCATCTATTACAAGCTCAGGAGCTTCACCTAAAGGCCACTTTATATTTGATGGCAAAGTTAGGGTGCAATCCGTATTTAAGCTAAATTCAATAAGACAATTGACCATTTTTGTATCGTCTTCAAGTGTGGGTAAAATTATCTCCGAATTTGCCAAAATCTTTGCAGTATGTATTCTATCTGCCTCAAGCTCAATTTGCGCAGTAGGAACTTGCCCATCTTCCAATGCCTCAGGCGGATTAATATTTCCCAGATTCACCACCGTTTCATCAAGCTCCAGAGATTCTTTTAGTGAATCAAGGTTAGTGTTTGTATTTTCTATATCAGCACTTAAAGTATCATTTGCCTCGTCAATTCTTGAACCCAGAGTAGTATTAATCTGGTCTATGGATTCTTTCAGATAATTAAAGTTCTCATTTATCTGCTCGGCAATTGCCTTTTCACCAGCCTTAAATACATTTGGAATAATAAATGGCATCTTAACTCCTCTCTTTTGTCTTCACGTTTATAGGATAATTTTTTATACACATTTAAACAATTACCGAAAATACATGAGTAATTTGGGTTAAGTAAAGACTAAAAGTGTTGTGGCACAACGGTTTTAATAAAACACGAGAAAATTAACTTATGTAAAAATTTGAATAAAATTGTTGTTTGGGTATAATTATTTTGTTGAAATTTTTAAATTTATGTGTGTCCACGTAAGTATCAGATGGCAGAGTGAACGACAGTTTGCGACAGTTCAAATGGGTTCTATCCATCTGAATAATTGAAAATTGAATA
>CALUYX010000062.1 GCA_944325115.1 Candidatus Gastranaerophilales bacterium
GTGGCACTGTCCTCACGCTCGCGCGCACTTGGCTTTCCCAAGCAACCTGCCTTTTTGGATGTCCGGACTTTCCTCACAAGATAAATCCTGCGCGATTATCCGCCTGCTTTCCATAAAATATTATACACCAAATCTAATTTCTGATATTATATACCTATGATAATAGATACACACGCACATCTTGATATGCTCGATGACCCGAATCTTGCCATAAAGGAAGCACTTGAGGCAGGTGTGGGGAAAATCATCATCCCCTCTGTTGAGCCTGAAACATTTGAAAAAGTTATAAATCTCGCGCAAGAGCACGAAAATGTCTACGCTCAAATAGGCGTGCACCCAAGCGAAGCTCAAAAATTCAACGATGATGTTGCAAAAAAAATGATGGAACTTGCTAAAAACAAAAAAGTCGTTGCAGTGGGTGAAATAGGGCTAGATTACTACTGGGACAAAACTTTTGTCGATGTTCAAAAAAAAGTATTTAAAACACAAATTGAAATTGCAAATATTTTAGACTTACCCGTTGTAGTGCATGACAGGGAAGCGCACGGAGATACTTTTGAGATACTTGAGCAAATGGGAGCAAAAAAAGTCCTTATGCACTGTTTTTCAGGCTCTGTCGAATTTGCAAAAAGATGTATAGAAAAGGGATACTACATAGCTCTTGGCGGGGTTGTTACCTTTAAAAACGCCAAAAAAGTTCGTCAGGTTGCAAAAGAAATACCCCTTGATTACATAATGCTTGAAACTGACACCCCCTATCTTACCCCGCACCCATATAGAGGAGAGCAAAATGCGCCCAAGTATATTCTTTTAAGTGCAAAAGAAATAGCAAACCTTAAAGACACTGCTCTAAGCGAGGTTGAAAATATTACTACAAAAAATGCGGAAAAGTTTTTCAATATATAAAGGAGAAAAAGGATGACACAACAGTACAACACATCAAATATAAAAATCAAAACTGCAGTGCTGGTTTTTCTAAAAAATCTTGCTGCACCGCTTGTTTTGTACTTTGATAATCCTTTAGAAATTTATGAAGAACTAAAAGAAGCCATAAACACCCCCTCAAGCAAAGTTTTTGAGTTTGAACCAAACGGACCTATCAAAAAGATTTGCGTTCAGGCTTCTCAAATTTCAAGTGTTGCACTTCAAGAAGAACAGTATTTTGCATAATGAAAAAGCGCCTTGATTTAATACTTTTTGAACATGGATTTTTTGAAACCAAAAACTCGGCAAGCGCTGCTATTTTAGCGGGAAATGTCAAAATAAACGACACGCCCGTTACAAAAGCAGGACAAATGTTCGATGAAAATATGCTTTTTAACGAAGAAAAACCCGCAAAAATCGAGGTAAAGACCCTGCCTTATGTTTCTCGCGGCGGGCTAAAGTTAAAAGGCGCAATTGACGCTTTTAAAATAAACTTAAAAGACAAAGTTTGTATTGATATGGGCGCTTCTACAGGCGGTTTTAGCGATTGCATGCTAAAAGAAGGTGCAAAAAAAGTTTACTCTGTTGACTGCGGCACAAATCAACTCGCTTGGAAATTAAGACAGGATGAAAGAATAATATCAAAAGAAAACGTAAACATCAGAACAGCCGCCTTTAGCGACATTTTCGATGAAAGTTTTGACGGTGTTCTGCCTGAATTTTTAGCAATGGATTTATCTTTTATCTCAATTAAAAAAGTTCTTGAAAACTGTAAAAACTTTATCTCAAACGATTCTGAACTTGTAATACTCATTAAACCCCAGTTTGAAGCACAAAGAAGCGATATTTCAAAAGGCGGAGTCGTACGTGATAAAAAAGTACATCAAAATATTATTGAAGATATCAAAAACTTCTGCAGCCTGCTTAATCTTATGCCTCAAGGAGTAATTGAAAGCCCCATAACAGGCGCAAAACACGGCAACGTAGAGTATCTGATATATTTAAAACGGGAGGAAAAATAAATGCCGCTCAATGTTGTGGACAGATTAAACGCACTGTCAAATGAAATGGAATCACTGCTTGATTTTATAGCAAAAGACAAAGAACTCGGTGAAGATTTTGAAATTTGCGTAAGCGAAAACAATATAAAAATCGAAACTCAAGCGCAATTAAACATCAATCTTGTAGAATATTTGCTTGATGGGAAAATGCAAGACGGTACAAGGGTTTTAGACTATTACGTAAACAAAAATGCACACAAGAGAGAAAATATTGTTGAAGCACTAAAAAACAGCACTACATCAGTGTTTGAGATTAAAAAAGTTTTAAAAAATGCTTATGAAACCTATTCCCTCACGGCAGAAAAAGATTTTTGCCTCATTCCGCTTGTAAAAATGGTTAACTTAAGAGGCATTGCAAAGGGCGATTTTATACGCTCAAGAGTAATTGAACTTGACGGGGAGTTTTATCTGCTTGAAATTTATGATGTAATTTCTTCCCTCAACTTTTATCGTGCAGCATCAGAAGCCCTTAAGTGCCTCATTTCTGACTCAAAATGTGCAACTTTTAACAACAAAGAAAAAACAGATGCGCTGAATATTTCTCTTGAAGAATTTAAAAATTCATTTAACAAAAGCTTTGCAGAATATGACAAATCAGGAGTCATAACGCTAAACAAACAGGTTGATGACCTTATTGAGGCTTTTAATGCGCAAGAAGATGTCAAAAAATACATTGTAGAACCTGATGAGTACAAATTTTTTGATGTAAAAGAATTCAGCAACAATGACGACTTTGTGCAAAATGCCATAGGCGGATTTTCACGCCATAATTGCGCATACGACATCGGTATGTATTTTGATGAAAACAAAGGTCTATACATTATTCCTTTTCTGGGCACTTTTTATAAAATCTTTGAAACATTCGACAATGGCGAGTTTAAAATTGAGGGCGCAAAAGAATGTGTAAAAGATTTTCTTAAAAACGACAAAGTCCCCCTTAGCATTATTGAACTTTGTGCAAAAAAATATACAAACTTCCTTGATGTAATAAATACAGCTCTTGATACCGATTTTAAATCTACGGTAGAAATTTTTGAAAGATTCAAAGCTCAAGATTCACAAAAATTCAGTCCCGTGCACACTTTATACAACTCAAAAATCTTTTCTGAAATTTTAGGCATAAAAGAAGATAAGCCCGCTCAAAAATACGAAAACATAGGCAGAAACGACCCATGCCCCTGCGGTAGCGGCAAAAAATACAAAAAATGCTGTGGTGCAAATTAATTTGCACCTGCCTTATTTTATGTAGTAGAATAAAATCATAGTAAAACGGAGTATAAAAATGAGTGAGGAAAATTTGAATCAGGAAAAAAAATGCTATAAAAAATTGCTTATTGCAGGGGTCATAGTTTCTCTTGTACTTTCAATTTTGTCATTTACAATTTCTATTGTTGCCATTCTTGGCGCAAGCGGTCATCTGCCGTCAATTTCCGCAAATTCCAATCTGCCGATTTCAAAAAAATACGACAGAGGACGTTCGCTCAAAAAAGCTCTCAAGAAAAACAAACCTGTTGTTATTTGGTTTTATGTTGACTGGTGCGGATACTGCCAAAGATTTGCCCCGACTTTTGATGAGATTACAAAAGATAAATTCATAAAGAAAAACTATGCAGTAGCTTTTGTTAACTGCGAAGACCCTAAGAATCAAGAGCTTTTAAAAGAATATGGCATACAAGGTTTTCCTACGGTTTATCTTCTGAATCCGAAAACACAGGAAAAACTCTATGTGGATAATTTTAAACTTTTTATGCCCAACGCAAAAGATGTTTTTGTTAGCGATTCTAAGAAATTCATAGAAACAAAAAAGTAGATTTAACCACTATATAAATTCCCTTTTCAGCAAAAATCATTTACTTGGTTTTTGCTGAAATGTTTTATACACTTAATGCATTTTCTTGTATCCAAAAATGTTCTTTTTGAATAATTATTCATATCAGAGCCGCACCTTGCTCTAAAATCATTCGATAAAGCAGGACATGAATAAACTCCGTTTGCACTTAATGTGCGGGAATTATAACAATCCAGTTTTGTTTTATCAAAATCAAAATCCTCTATAAACTCCTCCTGAGCACCATTTTCAAAGTAGGGCATAACTTTTAGATTTATATCTTCTATTTCAAAACCCTGTTTTTTAAAAAGTTCATAAAATCCCTTGAACAAATCCTCTCTTGATTCGCAAAAATAATTGCACACGGATATTATGGGATTAAATTCATATTTTGCCAAATTCAAAATTGCGCTCATCGCTTTTCTAAAGCTGCCGCGACCTCTTATTTCATCGTTTTTTAACTCGTCAAAGTGGTCAAGGCTTATTCTGTATATTGTTTCATATTCGTTTTCATCATCAATTTTTCTTAAAAAACGAGCCTTTTTATCGTTTATCATTACTCCGTTTGACATAACGGTGACGTTTGAAAATTTTAAACACATCCTTAAAATCGTATTAAAATCAGGATGCATAAGGGGCTCACCGCCTGTAAGATAGATGGAGCTTAACTTTTCACCTCTTGTTTGCAAAAGCGCAGCCTTTATTTTGTCCAAAGGTATGAAATCTTTTTCTTGTTTGTAGGGATTTTTTTCAATATAGCAGTGCTTGCATTTTAGATTACAAGCCTTATAACAAAGCTCAATAAACAAATTATTAAGCTCTTTTAGCTCAACTTGCGGAGCTGACATAAATTTAGTCGCCAAAAAATCCTTTGATAACTGATTGCTTTCGTTTTGCACTTTTTTCTCCTTCTTAACTTTAATAAAATTTTAGGATTTAAAGGCAAAATGAAAATTAGACAATCGGGTATATTTATTTAAAATAAAAAACCCTTCCTTTTTATAAAGGAGGGGTTAAACTTGGTTTTTAATCCTCAAGTTTCTGTGTGGTTTCTCTCTTCTCTCTCGTGTAAAGTGGTAGTGTTTTTATGTATTGTTGGCTTTTGTGGTCTTAGCTCTTTGTATATATATAAAAAAATTCATGCAAAAAATATTGCCTTTTTATATACTAAATAGACAATATTTCGTTACATTTCTTAATATAAAATTATTGAGCAGAATTATCGGGCTTCTTGACAGACAAAGTGCGATTTTCACTAATTGCAATTCGGGCTGATTTTATTTTGTCTTTTGTTTCTTCATCCAATGCATTACCCATAACAAGTCTGTCCACAAAGGCGTTATTAAGCCTTACTGCCTTTGGAAGAGCACCTATTTCATCCAGTATATCTTTAATTTGCACAAAATCGTATGAGAAAGTTTTCTTTGAATTGTATGATAATATCTCACCCGAATTTGCTACAATATCTTCTCCGCCTTTTTCAAAATAAATTTTAAAAATAGACCTCAAGTCCTGAATTTCAGATTGCATAACACTAATTGCATTTTGCAGCCTTAAATACCTCTCAAAAAGATAGTCTACATTTTTAATTTGAGAAAGTTGCCAATCGTATTTTTGAAAATACATTTTCTTTAGCGCAGGATAACAAAGCGCCAGACCTTCAGCGTCTGCCATTGCTCTGTGGCGAGTAGAAAAATCAACATTAAATGTATTCATAAGGCACTCTAAACCGCAAGATTCCATTTGAGGATAGACCTCTTTAAACATTTGCTGAGTATCTATGTAGCGGTTTTCAAGGGGCTTAGAATAGAGTCTTTTTGAAGTACGGTTTAAAAAACTAAAGTCAAAAATCGCGTTGTGCGCAACAATCGGAGCATCTCCTATAAATTCAAAAATCTTAGGGAAAATTTCTTCTTCTTCAGGCGCGCCCTCAAGATTTTCTTCAGATATCCCATGGATTGCCTGAGATGACTTTCTTATGTGTTGATGAGGGTTCACAAGCGTTTCAAATCGCTCTGTTATAACACCGTCAACAAGCTTTACGCCTGCAAATTCGATAATTTTTTCTCTTGTGTAATCAAGCCCTGTTGTTTCAACATCTACTACGACTTCAACCAAATTTTCTGACATCAGCTTTTATATCTCCATTTAGCAAGAATAATATCATAAAAATTTAGTTTTTTAAATAAGTGCCTATTTTTTTAGTATTTTTATTGATTCTATCAAGAGTATTTTCAAGCCTTTTTTCGCTTTCAATAACATTTTTGGCTTTTTTGTTAAACTCGTCATATTTAATTTTGCCACCATCAACCGATTCATCGGCTTTTCTTGCGCCCTCTGAAGCCGTAGAAATTGCACTGAACACTTTTAATACATTATCCTGATTAATGGCATCAACAAAATCTTTAAGCGAAGCAAAAGCTTTACCCATGTACATATATTCATCCAGCACATCTCTAATTCGCAAAGTGTCTTTTGAAATGATGCCAATGTCGGACAAATTGCTTTTAGGCGGCATAATCTCTATTGATTTTGAACCCGCAATACCTGTGAATTCAACGGAGGCAACAGAGCCGGAGGGAATTTTTACATTTTTCTTTGTTACTATAATTTGCACCTCAATTGAATCCTTGTGATAAGTCAATTTTCTGACATGTCCGCTCACAAGTCCCATAAAACGCACCGGAGAGCCTTCAATAATACCGTCAATATCATTAAAAACTATTGTATAGAGGTTTGGTTTTATAAATTTATAATAAAACACGCCATAGCTGATAATCGCCAATAATGCAATAATAACAAGCCAAATGACGATTTCTACAAAAACCGCATTCTTGAGCCTTTTCTTTAATTCCAGCCATCTTTGCTCTCTGTTCAATATTCCATACCTTCTCTTGCGCTAACTCCGATATCCCAATAATGTTTAACAGGGACTATTTCAGACACCAGATGAGCCATGTCAATAACTTCTTTTCTTGCATTTCTGCCGGTTAAAACTATCTCCATATCCTCGGGTTTATTTTTAAGCACATCAAGCAATTCATCAAGCTTAATCAGCCCTAAATCAACTGCGATATTAATTTCATCCAATATAACAAGCTGATATTTGTTGTTTCTAATAGCATCAAGTGCTATATCCCAGCCTTTTTGAATCTCTTGCTTATCAATTTCATTTACATTGTGACGATATACAATCCTGTCTGCACCCGCGTTTACAATCTTAAAGCATTTTTTAATATCATCGTTCATATTTGCAAAAGAATACAGTTCGCCATAGTCTGAACCGCCTTTTGTAAACATAATAATAAGCACACACCACCCGCGCCCCAAAGCTCTTAGCGCAAGCCCCAAAGAGGCTGTGGTTTTACCCTTGCCATCACCTGTATAAACTTGAATGTAGCCGTGCTTATTAAATTTTGGATTATGCAGGTTATTTTCCATAACAAAAGTTATTATACACTACATAAAAATTTCACAAAACCCGTTATTTATTAACCGTTATGGGGAATAAAAAAAATATAAGGCAAAGGCAAGAACTATGGCAATTTCCCCGATTAATTCAATTTCAACTTTTTCATATATATACAACATAAGCTCAGAAGACGACAAAGAAAAACAAAAGGAAGAGCTTAATCTTTTATTGCGCCAATATGACCTGATACCTACGGACGACTACGAAAAAGATGTAGAGCGCCTAAGACAAGCAATGATTGAAGAACAAATTAAATTGCAGGAACAACAGCAACAGCTAAATGAAACAGAAGGCTATGAAGAGCGTCCATGGTATGAAATTATGTGGGAATTAGGCTTGCACCAAAATGACTCCGTACAAGAAGACTATGATGATATCATGGATGAGCTTGATGAAAGAATAATGAACGCTCAAGACATAGAAGAATATGAAAAATATGATGACATGAGAGTTCGTGCTCAAGAATACTTTAACGAATACGCGCAAGGAACTTCAATGAGCTTTGACAACTCGCTATCATCCTCTATGGTGGGGCTTTCAATGCTTGCTACGCTAAATTTGATTGATATGAATTTAGCTGCCGCCTCTTAATATAACTCTTCTTCCTCTTCTTCCTCTTCAGAATCCATTAACTGCTCGGGTTCTTTTATCACAATACCCATCTCGGTCAATATTTCGCGAGATTTTGGACCATATGCAGTGTCTGAAAAGTTTTCAATAACTGTTTTTAGGCAATCTATACACTCTGCCCTCATGCCTCTTAACTTGTAAAGAGTGCCCAGTTTGTAGTACAAAGGCGCATAAACAGGCTCAGGAGTTGTGTTCATAATAGCATCAAGCTGAAGTTTTAAATTTATAAGATTGTCCGAATCCTCGGGAGAATAAAGTTCACGAGTATAGTACTTTCTTGTCAGGAGGTCTATTTTTTGCGTCATTTCATTAAGCTGCGCTTCATCGACCTTGGGAGCTTCTTTTTTATCTTTTGTATTTTTTCTTGCAGCATCGGCAGGCATTGCGTAGTTAATTACACACAAAACCGAAAACATCACAAGACAAATTAGTGTTATTATTTTTCTCAAAACTAAAACTCCTCTCTTATATAGTACAATAAGGGATAAAATTCGCCTCAATCCAAAGTATG
>CALUYX010000063.1 GCA_944325115.1 Candidatus Gastranaerophilales bacterium
TTAGCTCATGCTATGGGTATGTACAATTACGTTTTAGAGCGCGGCGGCAAGGTTACTTTAATGAGCGTAGATAAGCCTGAGGATAGCTGGAATTCACCCCTAAACGTATTTGAAAAAGTTTTAGAACATGAAGAATATGTAACAAGTCTGATTAATGAACTAACTTCAGTAGCAGAAGAAGTTAAAGACAGAGCGGCAATTTCTCTTCTTCAATGGTACATAAAAGAACAAGTTGAAGAAGAAGCAAATGTTTCAAATGTTTTGGGCAATTTAAAACTTGCTCAAAATGACCCCAGAGCACTTTTGCTGCTTGACAGAGAACTTGCAACGAGGACTTTTGTTGCTCCTGTTATAGGTTAAGATTTTAAAAAACTCCCGATTTTTTCGGGAGTTTTTTCTCTTATATATCCAATTCGTATTTTAAAATGTCTGTTAATGGTGGTTTTTTCAGGCATTCTATTGCTTGATTTGCTTTCCAAGCTAAATACGGGTTATCTGTTACGTCAATAACCGTTCGAAGTAAGTCTATTGTGCTGTTAAAGACTCTAAGAAGGTCGCCTTCATGCATTATTATGTATTTTCCCTGTAAGTCTTGAAAAATTGTATCCCATTCCCTGATGCAATCTTCTTCCCTTGCTTTTGGCATATAAGCAAACCTTAATATTGCAGGAACAAGATTTGTGCTCATTTTTATTTCTTCATTTATCTTATGCGCACTTTGTTCTTTTTTTATCTGTTCTGCAAGTTCTATTGCGGGAGATAATTTATCCGATATTTCCTGTGAGCAATTTTTAAATTTTTTATTTGATTTTTTATCGTTGATATCGGCAAATATAATCATAAGAGCTGCAAGTTCCTCGGGGGAGAGTTTTGATGTGTATTTCGGGTCATCAATAAGTTCGCAGAACAATATCTGGTTTATGCCGTATACTTTTTGCGCCATTTTTCCTAAACGAGTAGGTACGCTTTTGCCGTCAACTTTTTTAATGTAGCCTTTTTCTTCCAAATAATTTAATTTATTGCGAGCTTCGTTAATTTTGCCTTTAGTTTTCTTTAATTGGTAAGAATAAAAGCTGTTTTCAACAAACTCATCAATTTGATTTATTGTTGAATCTTGTAGCAGAGTTGCATAAGATGGATTAAACACGCTGTTAATTTTTGTGTCTTTAGAATCTATAATATCTTTGAATATTTCAAATTCCCCTCTTGAGGTCGGGCAGATGATAACGTTTCCGACATCATCAATGCCTCTGCGTCCTGCTCTTCCTGCTCCTTGTTTGTATGTGGTTGCAGGTATAATAATTTCTCTTTTACCGTCAGATTTTTTGACGGATGTAAATACCGTTGTTTTAAAGGGCATATTTATACCCGCAAGAAGAGTTTCTGTTGCAAAGCAAGCTTTAACAAGCCCTTCACGTGATAATTTTTCTACAAGACTCTTATAAGCAGGGAGCATTCCGGCATGGTGCACGGCGTATCCCATAAGCAAGTTTGGAAGATATTCTTTTTCAAAGTCATCTCCTAAATATATATTCTTTTCTTTTGCTTCATTTACAATATCAAGAACTCTTTTTGACTCTTTTAAATTAAGCAGAGGACCGAGTCTGTCTGCGGTTTCATCAAGCGCTTTTTTACATCTTTTCTTGGAGAATATAAAGAAAAGCGCGGGTGTCATATTTTGTTGGTTCAAAATCCTTACCAAGCTTGGTATTGGAGGGTATTTATCGGGAAATTTAAGGCGGATATTTCTTCCTTGGGATTTGTCGGGGTTTGATAAAACATAGGCAATTTGCTCTGCCTTGTCTTTTTTAACACCTCTTGTTTTTGTCAACATTTGCGCAAATTCATCCGCATCAATGAGCTTATTGTCTTGTGCAAAATTTTCTAAAATTTCAAGATAATTTTTTCCGCCATATATTTTTTCAAGCTCTGCTATGGTTTCTTGAGCTCGGTCGCTTTTGTTGTTTTTCAGATAATCTATATCTATTTTTCTGTCGAACAATTGCTCAATTTGATAGCCGTATAAGTCCCTATAGCCAAAAACAAATTCTTTAAGAGGCACATATCTTTCGTTTTCAGGTACATTAATCAGTTTTGTGCCGTTTTGAGGACTTACGATATCTAGCCATTGAGAAATTTCATTGGCGTTTGAGGCAGTTGCAGACAACATCATCTGGCGCATATGTTTTGGGGTGTGCATAACTGATTCTTCCCAAACAGTGCCCCTGTCAGGGTCTTTTAAGTAGTGAAATTCATCATAAATAACGCCTGAGAAATCTCTAAATTCTTCTGCTACAACTTCAGGGTCAGCTTTATTCACCTTGTTTCGATAAATTTCGGTTGTCATTATCAAAAGCTGCGCATCGGGGTTTATTGACACATCACCTGTAATAATACCTACATTATCAGAACTTATTAAATTGCCCTTTTCGTCATATTTGCCGAATAATTCCGAAAATTTAACAAATTTTTCGTTGCTGAGCGCTTTAAGCGGGGACAGGTAGATTATTCTTTCGCCGTTTTTGAGCGCATCTTCTATGCCGTATTCTGCAATAAGTGTTTTACCTGTTCCTGTTGGGGCGGTAACAATTGTGTTATAGCCTGAAATAAATGAGTCTATGGCTTCTTTTTGATATTTATCAAGAATAAATTTTTTATCCGAATCTTCAAAGGATTTTGGTTTGTCAACTTTGACTTTAGGAAGAATTATGGATTTGAGTTTTTCCATATCTATTGTTTGTTGACTGCGCCCTTCAATTATTTCTATTTTCTCCTCGGTTTCAGGGAATCTTGCTTCTTCGGGAGTATTTTTTCTGTAGTTTAAAATGGGGTCGTTTTCAATCGCATCAAGGCGTTTTTTGAATTTTTCATCCAATTTTTGCATTGCTTCAAAGCAATTTTTATCAATAAAAGGTGTTTGCTTCAGAGGCAATAAAGATTCTCTGTCCTCAGGCTCTTTGATTTTTATATTTTTACTGTAGCCTGATTTTACGAAATTTTCTTCCTGCTTTTCGCCGTACGCTATCTTGCTTCTTCCAAAACTAATGCGCTGTATCTTCATTTCAACTTCCTAAAAAAATATATTCTTTATACTCTCGTAAATATTTTTTTTGTACAGCAAAACCAAACTAAACAAAATTTTTGTTACAAAAGTTTAAAAAAATGCTATACTTGTCTTGTAAATATTTTACAAAAGGAGTTACTTATGTGGGAAAAAGACATTAACATTAACGAGGTAAAAGAAATTATCTCGCGCGCTAAGGTGTATTTTGGTGTCGGCGCTATGCACAAAATTGATGACATCTTAAAAGATTTAAAAGCAAAAGGTGTAGATAAGGTTATTGTTATCTCAGGCAAAAATGCTTATAAAGCAACAGGAGCTTGGGATATTATAGAAAAATCTCTAAAAGATAATTCTGTAGGTTATGTAAACTATGATAAAGTTACTCCAAACCCTACAACGGATGGAATAGACGAAGCTAAAAAAATGGCACTTGATTTTGGTGCAAAAGCAGTAATAGCTATAGGCGGCGGCTCTCCAATCGATACAGGTAAAAGTGTTGCTATTTTGATGGATAAAAAATATCATGATAAAACGGCTGATGAATTGTATGAATACAAATTTGCACCCGATAGTGCAGTGCCTGTTGTAGCGGTTAATTTAACTCACGGTACAGGAACCGAGGCAAATCGTTTTGCGGTAGCAACCGTTGTTAAA
Source organism: Candidatus Gastranaerophilales bacterium (assembly GCA_944325115.1). Lineage (GTDB taxonomy): Bacteria > Cyanobacteriota > Vampirovibrionia > Gastranaerophilales > Gastranaerophilaceae > Galligastranaerophilus. The sequence goes on from CALUYX010000063.1 coordinate 3,719, forward strand.
AAAGACTTTAAGCCTGCTATTGCTTATGATTGCATATATCCTTCATATTCAATCGATGACCCCAAGGTTTGTGTAAAGTTAAGCCCAAAACAAACAATGTACACATCAATTGATGCCATAAATCACGTTGTAGAAGCTGCAACAAGCAAAGTGGCCTCTCCATACACAGTTTCAATTGCAAAAGAAACAATAAGACTTGTTGCAAAATATCTTCCTCTTGCACTTAAAAATCCTGAAGATATGGAAGCAAGATATTTCTTAATGTATGCGGCACTGTTAGGCGGTATATGTTTTGATAACGGACTTTTGCACTATACTCATGCTTTAGAGCACCCGCTAAGTGCGGTAAAACACGACCTCTCTCACGGTCTTGGACTTGCAATACTGTTGCCTGCTGTTATTAAAACAATATATCCTGATAAAGCTGCAACTTTAGCTGACATTTTAGAACCCATTGCGCCTAACTTAAAAGGCGAAGCAAGTGAAGCTTATGAGGCTGCAAAAGCTGTAGAAAAATGGTTGTTTGAAGTTGGTGTTAAAGAAAAACTTGAAGATATGGGCTACTTTGAATCTGATGTAGATAAGCTTACAAATCTTGCTTTCACAACACCATCGCTTGACGGCTTGCTTAAAATAGCGCCAAATGAAGCTACAAAACAAAGGGTTGAGGCAATATATCGTGATTCTATGAAACCTATGGCATAGAATTTGCGCAAAATAAAACAGGGAGCTTTTTAGCTCCCTGTTTTTGTTTAATTATTTTTACGGAGTTGATGGTGTTTCCTCTTCAACATCTTCTCCGTCAAGCTTTACACCCTGTTTACCTATAGGGATTACATATCTGTCTACACCCGGTTTGTTTGGACCTTTAACTCCGTTAACATCCGCTACTACATAACCGCAGGCGTTTTTAACCGTTTTTGGACCTAAGTCACGGTCATACAGAGCTTTTACGGTTTCATTACAAGTGTTTCCGAGTATTTTAACTATAACAAAAGTGCCGTCAGCAAGCATAAATATGTCGCCGGTTTGAGTGGACATATCCGTTGTAAACGCTATTTCGTTTCCGTTTTTGTCTGTGTAGTTTGATTTACCTGTAGCTACATTAGAATCATAGCAGTCAGAATAGCTTTCTCCGCTTTTGCAAGTTTTAATTACATTAAGATACTTGGTGTAACTAAATCTTACATCTGACATTGTTCCTGTCATTGAATGGTTTCTTGTTTCTGTCATAACAATCATTTTTGTCGCATCGTTTAGTGCTGTTATCATTTTTCTAAGTGATGCTTCATTTGCCTTTCGGTCTATATCCAGATTGTTAATAAGCCCCGGTATTGTCATAGAGGCTACAACGCCTATAATAGCAAGTGTTATAAGTACTTCCGCAAGGGTAAAACCTTTTTTTATTTTCATAAATCCACCTCTAAAATGTAATATAAATATTATATGGGCGGATTATTATAATTGCAATTAATTTAATGCTTTTTAATGAGTTTTATAATTCATTTTCATGCAACAACGCTTGAGATTCCTACAACTCCAAGATAAAGTGCACAAAGAATTTTTATGGGGCTTTTTTTCTTTTTTATACCTGCATTTTTCAATTCTTTTGGGGTTTTAGCATTTACAATTTCAAGAGTATCCTGCGAAACGCCTCTTGTCTTAGGCGGCGTATTAAGCACACCGACTTTTGGCGCTGCAAGTTTCATCGGGTTGTTTATATTATTGCTTGTGCTGTTTAGTGCTGATGTCATATTTTAAATAAAACAAAAAAATGTCTAAAATTGCTAATTTTGCACAGTATTTTGATTTTTGTTGTGCTTATTTTCAAGATATCCTGCAATAGGGCTTGATATCAGCGGTACAAGTATGCGCTTTGCAAAAAGTGTAGCCCCTACAAGAGGCAGAACAACTCCTAAGCCTGAGCTTGCCTGTTTATATAATTTTGAATTTTCATCAAGTCCTTTGAACAGATGTTTGCAAATAGTTTTTTGAACTTTTTCACTTGCGAGTGCAAGACCTGTTCCTACTTGAACTATAGCTGTTGTAAAACCTGTTGTGGCGTCCATTTTGGCTACAAAGGATTTTTTATCCTTAGGTATTTCATCATTTTTCATAGTGTTATGGACTCTCAGAGCATAAGCGAAAACATCTTTTGAAACACTTGTAACAAGAAGAGTTTTTGTCAGAAAGTTCTTATTTTCAATACATTTATTAATGTGCTTTTTGACAATATGAGAATTGGCAAATTTATTTAATCCGTTTTCTATCGGTTTTATCATTTTGCCTCTCCTTTTGCAAGTTGTGCTTTAAAGTTATATATAGATATTGTTTTTCTTTCACCCGTTTGTTTCTGAGGCTTTTTGATAAGGTTCATAATTTTTGGGAAAAAATAATCCTCTGCTTTGCACAAAATCGGAGTCAGCGCTATTGCTGCAACAAAGCAAACTCTATTTTGCAGGTGATAAAGTCTTTTATGTGTTTCATCAAACTCTTTTAATGATTTTTTAAGTGCGTCTTTTGCGCTTGGCGCACTTTTTTTGATTATTTCTTCAAATTCTTCTTTTAAGTTTTTTCCTAATCCTTTTTTATTGAGTTTTTCAACCAGATTTGCGCAGGTTTCTTTTAAATTTTTGTCATTTTGGACTGCGCTTTCAATATTTGAAATAAATTTTTCCTTAAAAAGTTTTTCATTATATGAAAAATCACTTCCCGCTTTGTCCAGCTTTCCTTTGTTTGCAAGTTTTTCAACCAAATTTGAACCTGCCATAAGAATGGGAACTTCCATCATAAGCTGAAACAGCGCTGCAACAGGATTTTTAAGCGCAGAGTATTCCTTTTTTTCCTGAGGTTCTTTTGATGCAACCATAATCGCAGCGGGCACAAGAACGGCTTTACCTATAAAATCAAGTGCAATGTTTGTACCTTCTCCTATTTGGTCGATTTTTGCGAATTTCTTTGCAATAGAAGCTCTTGCGCCTTTTAGGGTGCTGTTGTATCCGCTAAAGTTTAAGTTGTTTATGCTGTTTGTTTTCATGGCAATATGGTTTTTGCTTGTACAAAACCTCTCAAGATTTTTATTTTCCCACAAAAAAAATTTCAGGCGCAATTTTTTGTTAAAAAAAGTTTTTATATAGTTATGAGGAAATTATTAAGATTAATTTTAAATCAAATTTTAGCCATGCAGGAGAAAAACGCTCCGAAGTTGCCGAGCAAGAATCTTTATTCTTACTCAAACGGTTCAACAAGCTCGCATATTACTTCTTTTGCGACGCTTTCTTTTGACTCAAAGACAAAAGAAAAAATGCAGAAGATGAAAGAAGATGTCAAAAAAATTGTAAAAAAGAATATTAAAACTCCTGAAAAATTGCTTGAATATGTTGAAGAATCAGGTACTAAGGTTATAAAAATTGCTCATGCGGATAAAATCTTGTCTTATGTAAAAGAGCAAGAGGGCTTTATTACTCCAAAGAGCGGTTTTGAGGCACTGTATCTTAATTTAGTGCTAAATAAAACCTTTTCTTTTAAAACGGATGAAATGTTTGTCCTGAGAGATTTACCCGTAAACATTTATGTAATGTCGCATCAGTTCCACAAGTGGTATTCATACAAAGTGGGTTTACCGGGTTATGATGAGCAGACTCAGGAAAATTTCAAAAAAGTTTTTGAATTTGCCGACCCCAAAAATGTACAACAGTTGAGCTATGCTCAGATTATGGCTTTAAAAGAAGCAATAAAGCGTGATTCAGAAGCGATAGATTTTGTTCTTGAACTCTCTAAAGAGCAAGAGGGCTCAGCTAAATCTCTTGAAAAAATCAAAAAAGGCGAAGGAGCTAATATCTAAGCTCATTAACTTTTTTTGCAAGAGCTCTTACTTCTTTTTCTATTTGAGCTTTTGTAATTGAGTTATCTAAAAGTATTTTTTCTGCAGTTTTATTTATGGCATCATTGATTTCTTTTTTGTTTTTTGAGCCAAAGTCTTTGTTGCCTGAGTTAGAAAGCTGTTTAATACTTTCGCAGCGAGCTTTAGCTATTATATCCGTATCGCATTTGCTAAAGTAGTCGTCATTCAGCGCTTCTTCATTTATTGGGATAACATTAGTCAATTTAGCAAGTTCAATTTGAGCTTTTTTGTCTGTCAAAAGTGCTGCAAACTCGTGCGCTAGGACCTTATTTTTAGAGTATTTTGGAATTATTAAATTCATAAGAGCTATATCATATCTGCCGCCTTTTGATGTAAGTTGAGTGCTTATATCTGACTTAGCGTATATTTCAGGTGCGTTTTCTTTTACCATATTTAAAAAATTTGACCCCAAAACGACAAATGTGGCATTGTTTGACATATATTTTTCTGCCATTTCTCTATGGTTTATGTTAAGAGTGTCTTTTGAGATTAGATTTTTTTTGTACATGTCATTAAACATTTCATATACAAAAATCGC
>CALUYX010000064.1 GCA_944325115.1 Candidatus Gastranaerophilales bacterium
ACTCTTTTTGGACTTTCTGCAGAGGAATTATCAGAAGCAGGAGTGCCCTATGAAAACATAAAGGCACTCGAGTCAATCATTGATTAAAGATTTACTAAACTAAAGCTGATTCTACAAATCCGTATGGGTTTGTGCTGCTTGTAGTACCTGCTACTTGCATAACTTGGTCTTGAGGAACACTGAAGTCATATGAACCGTCAAGGTTTGTTGCAATTGTGCCTGTTGATGTGTTGGTTAAGCTGCCAAATGATGTTGTGCCTGTAGTTTGTGTACCTTGAAGGTAAGTCATCATTTTTTGTGTATTTTCATCTGCAGTTCCTGTTGCAATTTCGTATTGAACTTGTTGAGCTACTGCGTTTTGTAATTGTTGAACACTTGCTGAATCTTGAGCTATCATATTTGCTTGTTGTTCTGTTTGTTGTTCTTGAATTTTTTCGTTTTCTGATTTTCCTGTGATTTTCTTTGCGATTCCTGAAAGAACATTTGAACCTAAGAAGCCGCCTACAAGACCGCCAACAGCACCGATAACCGCACCAACTGCTGTTCCTACACCGGGGCAAATCATTGTTCCTATTGCTGCACCTGCTTTTGTACCTAAGCTTGCACCAAGCGCGTAACCTGCAGTTGAAGCTGCGACTTGAACGCCTGATTTTGCGATTTGTTTCATACCGGCACCAAAGCCGCCGTTTTGAAAAGCAGGTATAACTTCACCAAATAGTTGTGCTCCGCCTTCCATTACTATATCAAATACTGCTCCGCCTTTTTTTGCAATTTTTGCGAAACCGCCAAGTTTAGAAATTATTGTACCGCCTACTTTTGTGCTTTTTACGGTGTTATATATGCCTGATGAAGTTATTTTGTTACCTAACCAAGCAAACGGTTTTGAAGCAACACTTTTGATTTTTGAGAAGATACCTTTTTTGCCTGCTGATTTAGAGCTTTGAAGTGCTACTTCAACATTTTTTATAATATCATCTGTTTTATCACCATTTTCTATGGCTTTTGTTAATTGATTTCTTAAGTTGATTAAATCTGTTGCATCAGCACCGCTTTTTCTAACGGTTTTTATTGTATCTGATAAATCATCAAGATATAAAATTCCATCTCCGCTTTTAAATACATTTGCTGCTCTTGAAATTGCATTTCCGTCAGTTAAGTTTTTAGCAGCGCTTGAAACATTAGACGGGATGTTTCTTACTGATTTTCCGATATTAGAAACTGCATTTGGAATATTTTTTACTTTATTTGCTACATTGCTTGGAATATTTTTTATTTTTTGAGTAAATTTTGTGTTTGCTTTAACTTTAACAGCTGCGCCGTTTGAAATGTTTGCACTGTTTTTTGCACCTATTGCCATAGGAATAGCAAATAAAGGCGCCATTGTTAATGACGATTTTATATCTTCTGTTATGCTGTCTTTATGTTCAACAACAGCCATATGTTGAAGATATTTCATAGCATCTTGTGTAAATGCGCTGTTGTAAGCAGAAACCTGATTAACCATAACCATCAACTTCCCTATAAACTTCCTATACATTAATAAAGTATTTTTTTCCTTGCTAATTTACATTTTTAGCCTTTTTGTTAAGAAATATTAAACAAAAATTGTGCTAAAATACTTCTATGATTCAATGCGACATAAAACAATGTGCCTATATAGGAGATGCTGTTTGGGAACTTTTTATAAGAGAAATTTGCATCCAAAAGGCAAAAACTCAAAAAGCTATGCATAACTTCAGTGTAAAGTATGTAAATGCTTCTTTTCAGGCACATTTACTGGGTGAGCTGGATGAGTTTTTAAATGAGGAAGAAAAAGAAATAACCCGTCGCGGCAGGAATTTAAAAATTTCTATAGGCAAAAAAAACAATCCTCAGATTCATTCTCTTGCAAGTGCTTTTGAAGTTTTGGTGGGGTATTTTTATTTATATGATAAAAAACGTCTTGAAGAACTTTTTGAAATTGTTAAAAAATACTTAAATCCTGAATTTTAGTGTGCAAGAAAGGTTATAATTCATTTATGAATAATATAAAAGAAGAGTTTATCTCGACATTATCCCATGAAATAAGAACCCCTCTTACCAGCATAAAGGGTTTTTCAAAGACTATGCTTGAGAGCTGGGAATGCCTTAGTGATGAGCAGAAAAAGAAATTTTTGGGAATAATTTGCGAACAGTCGCAAAGGTTAATAAACCTTGTTGAAAATGTTTTGAACGTTTCAAAAATTGACTCCGGTTTGAGTGATGTTGTGATGAAAAAAACAGATATTGTATCTGTCATAAATAATTCAATTGCGCTTGTTAAGGCCAACTATAAAGATTTTGATTTTAACTTTACAATATGCTCCAAAGAAGATGTTTTGGCTGATGTAAACAAGCTGCAACAGGTTTTTATTAATATTTTGGATAATGCTGCAAAATACTCAAAAGACAGCAAAAAAATTGACATTTTTGTAAGAAATGACGGCAATAATGCACTTGTGAGCGTAAAAAACTACGGCACATACATAGAAGAAAAATATTTTGAAAAGATTTTTGATAAATTTTTTAGAATTGATACATATCTAAAAAGCACCGCTCAAGGCAGCGGATTGGGCTTATATATTACAAAACATCTGCTTGAGATTATGGGCGGAAAAATAGAAGTTAAAAGCTCAAAAGATGAAAACTATTGTGAGTTCATAATTTCCATACCATTATACGAAGTTGAAAAGGCTACAAAAAAAGCACTTTCTCCTGAGGCGGGAGGGGACAATGTATAGTGCTACGGTTTTTATAATAAGTAAAAGAAAAGAGCTTTCAATTAAGTATAAAAAGCTTATTGAAGCACTTGAGCAGGATGTGTGTGTCATACCGTCTTTAAGCGAGGCTTTGGGACAAATTCAAAAAAATGAGCCCGAGCTTTTAATCGTGTCTGATACAATTGATGAAAATTTACCTGACTTTTGTGCAAAAATGCGTGCACTAACTTGTAATGTACGACCGGTAATTATTGCGGTTTCTAAATCTTCCGATATTGAAGACAGGCTTGAAATACTTGAGTCCGGTGCGGATGATTTTATGGATGAATCAATATCTCCAAAAGAGTTTCAAGCAAGAATAAAAGCACATTTGAGAAGGTATTTGGAAAATTCTTTTAACCCTGTTACCTATTTTGCTCAAAAAAGTCTTACCATTCGTGCTTTAAAAAAACTTGCACTTGGTCAAAAACCTTATGCGGTAATGTTTGCAAAGATAGCAAATATAAGTGTATACAGAGATATTTACGGCGAAATAGCTTATCAGAAAGTTTTGCAAACCATAGGTGCTATTGTTAACTCTGCTCTTGGTGTGCAAGACTTTGCGGGGCATTTTTTTGATGATGAGTTTATAATTATTACAACCATGCAAAAAGCTGAAAAAGTGGCGTCATTTTTGATTTTTGCTTTTGATAATGTTTTGAGCCGTTTCTACAGCGAAAGAGATTTTGAAAACAAGTTTACTCTTTTGAGCTCCGATGTAAAAGAAGAAGAGCGAGAAAGTCTTATGCATCTTGAGATATGTGCTCTTGAAGCAAGCGGTGAAAAATTTGGCAGCTACGAGCAGATAATAAATGCGCTATTTGAGCTTATTAAATTATGCAAGAGCGAAAATAAATCCACATATGTTATTGACCGTCCTAAATTAGGCGGTGAGGTTGAAGTGCGTGCGGCAAAAAATAAGGTTATGATTATGGAGTGCGATGAAGCGCTATCGTTACTTCTTGAAACTTTATGTGCGCTAAATTCTCTGGATGTAATTATTTGCAAGGACTACGACAGATTTTTTGATGACTATAATAAATTTTTGCCTGATGTAGTTTTAATTGATTACGGTGATACGGAAAATAAGTTTGGCATAAAAATTTCAAAAGAGCTTAAAAAAGAACCTAAACTTGCGCCGAAGATTATTTTTTCTTCATCTGTGCACAATAAAAAAGAAATCCTAAGTGCGGGTGCTGATTTTTACCTGCCAAAACCATATGAGGCAGATGTTGCAATTAAATGGATTAAAAAATTCCTCTCTGAAATTTAAGAGAAGAAATGACCTCTTTTTGAATCAAGAGTAATTGTATCAAACGAATAAAGAGCCGCAGGGCGCTTTGAACCTTGTTTAGAAAATTCATTTGTTTCAACAAGAATATTTGATGTGAGCATTTTTTTTCTGAAGTTTCTTTTATCAAGACTTTTTTTCAAAATCAATTCATATGATTGTTGAAGTTCGGTGAGGGTGAATTTTTTAGGCAAGAGCTGAAAGGCAATCGGGCAAAGTTCAAGTCTTTCACGAGTTCTTTTAAGTGAATATTCGATAATCTCTTTGTGGTCAAACGCAAGCGGGGGAAGTTTTTCTACACTGTGCCATTGAACTTCAGAAACTTCGTCTTTGTTTGAAACTTCAAGTTTAATGTCCTCTGCACGAAGAAGCGCAAAGTAAGCACAGGTGATAACCCTTGTGTTAGGGTAACGAAGCGGGTCACCGAAAGTGTAGAGCTGTTCAAGGTAGATGTTTTGAACGTTTGTTTTTTCTTTCAAAACACGAAGAGCAGCGTCATCGAGGTTTTCGGATAATCTTATAAAACCGCCGGGGATAGACCACTTGCCGCGAAAAGGCTCGTTTGCACGTTTAACAAGCAAGACTTTTAACTTTCCGTTGTGGATAGTTAAAATAACAACGTCAACCGTTACCTCATGAGTTTTTGTTTCTGTAAATGTTCTTGCCATATAACTTATTGTATAAAAAATAAATATTTAGTCAATTTGTTACACTTAATCTATAATTTTGCCACCAAAAGCTTCAAGCATTTCTTTTACTTTAGGGCTGTATATTGCCGTATCTATTTTGCTTTTGTTGTTGTTTGTTTCTGTTTTTTCAGCAGAATTTGTTTCCTTTGATATCTCTTTTTCTGCAGGTTTTACTTGAGGTCTTTCCTGTTGTTTAATAACGGGTTTTATATTGGCACCTTCAAGAGGTTTTATTTCGCCTCCCAACTGAACAAATTCAAAACCGTACTTGCCGCCGAAAGCCCTTTTTTCGCCGTCCATAAGGGCTTTGTGCTTTAATTCCGACTTTGCCTGAGTAATGACGTTTTGATTAATAAAGCCTAAGACGATAGTGTTTTCCTGTACTTCAATAAGTTTTGCCATACCCGAGTAGAAGAATTTTGCAGGGACGCTTTCAATGCTGTTTACTATTTTGCTCCATATTTCAACGGGGTTATTGGTGTCCGTATCATAAGAAGTATTGTTGTTTTGTACCGTGGGGGCTGCGGTAATTTCTTCAACCGGATTTGAAACATCTTGCGCAACGGTTTCTTTTGGTTGCTCTACGGGCTCAATCGGTTTATTTATTGCAGAAGTTTGTGTTTTTTGTTCGATTTTTTGAACCTGCACTTTTACCTGTGGCTGCTGTACTATGACTTGCGGGGCGGATTTTGCCCTTGAAGCCTGTATAATCATAAGTTCAACCCATAAGTAGGGGTTTGTTGCAAATTTTACTTCTTTATAATATTCAATGACAACATCCAGAATTTTTGCACAGAGTTCCTTGTCATATTTTTTCTCTAAAACAGAGTCTATATCTTCTTTTGCAAGTGTGCTGAATTTTACTATGTCATGAGGGTTTGAGGAATTTAGAATTATTATGACATTTCTTAAAAATTCCATAAAATTTTCGCACAAGTTGCGCGGTTCAGAGCCTTTAAGATAAATATCGTCAATAAGTTTAAGAGATTCTTCAATGTTGCCCTCAAGTACTAAATCCAATAACTTTGTAAGTCTGTCAAATGTGACTTTGCCTAAAAGCTCGTCTATAATATCTTTTGTAATTTCTTCCTGAGTTCCTAAAATGCTTACTTGGTCTAAAAGTGCAAGTGAGTCCCTTAAGCCTCCGGAAACATTTTTTGCTATCGCAAAAAGTGCGTCATCGGTTATTTTTATATTTTCTATGTTAGAAATTTCTCTTAATCTTTTTACAATGTCATCAACCGTTATTCTTCTAAAGTCAAATCTTTGACAGCGGCTTACAATCGTTTCAAGAACTTTATGAGGTTCTGTCGTTGCAAGTATAAATATTACATTTTCGGGCGGTTCTTCAAAAGTTTTTAAAAGTGCGTTAAACGCTGTTGCAGAGAGCATATGAACTTCATCTATTATGAATATTTTATATTTGCCTCTGACAGGAGCATAGTGAACCTGAGCAATTAAATCCTCCGCTCCTTCAACACCTCTGTTTGTTGCAGCGTCAATTTCAATTACATCTACTCCCGTTGCATTTGTTATATCAACGCAACTGGGGCATTCTTGGCAAGGGTTTACGGTAGGACCGTTTATGCAGTTTAGTGACTTTGCAAAAATTCTCGCGCTCGAGGTTTTGCCTGTGCCTCTCGGACCGCAGAAAAGATACGCGGGAGCAATTCTGTTAAGTTCAATGGCGTTAGTCAGTGCCTTAACTAAATTCTCTTGTCCTACTAAATCTTTAAAAGACTGCGGGCGGTATTTTCTAAAAAGCGGAAGGTAACTTTTACTCATAACAAAATTATATTACAAAAATTTCCCCCTATTTCATTTTAATCTATAATAAGTTTATGAAACTTAAATATAACGATACAATAGGCATTATATCGCCATCAGGACCAATTTTGGATAAAGAGTCTTTTTTTGGCAATATTGAAATCCTTAAACAAAAAGGTTTTAGGGTAAAAGTTTTTCCAAACGCTCTAAATAACATAGGTTTTCTTGCAGGCAGCGACAAAGAAAGACTTGATGATTTGCACGCCGCTTTTTTAGATAATGAAGTTGATATTATACTCTGCTCAAGAGGCGGATATGGGGCAATCAGGCTTTTAGATTTTATAGACTATGACATTATAAAAAATAATAAAAAACTCTTTATCGGAAGCTCTGATTCAAGCGCTTTTCTTGCTGCTTTTTATTCTCAAGCGGAACTTGTAAGCTTGCATGCGCCAATGCTATTAAACGGTTTTTGCAATTTAGATATTGAAAAAATAAACAACCAAAAAGTAATTGAACCTAAAAAGAAGCATAAAGTTTTATTTGAGGGTGAAGCACAAGGTATCTTGTGGGGTGGGAATTTAGCCACTATTGTTTCACTGTTTGGTGCAAAAAATTACCTGCCAAAGAGTGATATAATACTTTTTCTTGAAGATATTTGCGAGCCTCCTTATAAGATTGACAGAATGCTTGTTGAGATATACAGAAATTCTGATTTGAAAGAAAAAATTAAAGGCGTAGTTTTTGGTGAGTTTTTAGGAATTTCAAAACAAGAATTAAAAGAAGTTGAAAAAACACTTTTTGATTTTGCGCAAAAGATAAGTGTACCTTGTGTTTACGGTTATGATATAACACATGGGAAAAACAACATTGCCGTACCTTTTGGAGCAAGAGCAAAATTGTTTGGCTCAAAAATTTGTTTGTTGTAAGATAAAGTCATGCATAAAATTATACACTTGGATGAGATAGATTCTACAAGCGCTTGGGCAAGAAAAAACCTTAATAACCTTAATGATTTTGAGGTTGTAAGTGCTGATATTCAAACTTCAGGTCACGGTCAGTTTGAGCGCAAGTGGTATTCAAGTTCAAATAACGGGGGAAACATATACATCTCCATTATTTTGAAACCCCAAAACATTGAGCACTTAAACGAACTGACACGCTACGCAAGTTTTAAAGTTGCCCAAACTCTTGAACAATACGGGCTTAAGCCTACTTTTAAATACCCCAATGATGTTTTAATAAACGGTAAAAAAATCTCAGGCATTCTTGCAGAATCTGTATTTTCGGGTAATGATTTTAAAGGTGTGATAGTTGGAATAGGAACTAACTTAAACCTTGATGAAAACGAAGTTAAAAATATTGATATCCCCGCAACTTCGCTATATATTGAAACTGGTTTAAAAGTAGATAAAAACGAATTTTTGAATAAATTATTAGATAATTTCAAAAACGATTGGGAAGATTTTTTACTTAACGGTAACAAAGGAGAAATGATATGTTAGAGAGTTTAGTGCAAAACCTCGCTCATCTTCTTGAAGAGGGCGTTATAGTTATG
>CALUYX010000065.1 GCA_944325115.1 Candidatus Gastranaerophilales bacterium
CCATCTGTTGTGGTCAGTGTTCCGTTAGCATCCATTTTAAAAGAGCCGTCACGAGTGTAGGCTATTGTACCGTCATCAAGAGTAATTTGGAAAAATCCGTCCCCCTCAATTGCAACATCCAAGTTTCTGCCTGTTGATTGCATAATACCTGTAGTAAAAATTCTTGATGTAGCTGCAGTTTTTACACCAAGACCGATTTCAACTCCGACAGGCTGGTATGTACCTTGTCCCATCTGAGCACCTGCAGCACGTTCTGTTTGATAGATTAAATCTTGAAATTCCGCACGTACTTTTTTATAACCGTATGTGTTGACGTTTGCCATGTTGTTAGCTATAACGTCAAGATTGGTTTGTTGTGCAATCATACCTGTAGCTGCTGTGTGTAGTGATCTTAGCATTTTATTTCCTCAAATTCCTTATCCTTTTATGACTCCCAAATCAATTGCTCTTGATATTGTGTCGCCTTGTGTTTTAACTATTTTTGCCATCGCTTCGTAGGAGCGTGTGACTGTAATTGTATTTATCATTTCATATATTGTGTTTGTGTTTGAACTTTCAAGGTAGCCTTGTTGAAGTGCGGCTTTGTTGTTGCTCTGAAACATTCCGGCATCTACTCCCTCGGGTTGTACAAATTTCCCTTCACCTTGAGCCGAGATTTTTGTTTTATCCGTGAAATCAACAATTTGTATTTGTTGCAGAGTTCTCGGGTTATCAGGGTTTGTTATTTGAATAACCCCTCTTTCCCCTATTTCTATATCTTTTAGTGAATCGATTCTGTTATTCGGGTTATCGCTTTCATCTTCGGGATTCAAGACTATTCTTATTCTTCTGTTTTGTGTATCCATAACCCAATCACCCTCTTTTGTGACAAGGTAATAATCATCTGTCATCTGAAAATTGCCGGCACGGGTGTAGTAGTAATTTGACTCATCATAAGGAACATTGTCGGGTACGTTTTGATGTCTTATTTTAAAGAATCCGTCCCCTTGAATCCCTATATCAAGTTTGTTGCCCGTTGTAATTAAACCGCCTTGAGAAAAGTCTATATAAGTTCTATCAGCTGCGTTTCCAAGGCTCAGGTTGCCGACTCTTATAAATTGAGTGTCCTTAGGGTTATTGGTTAAGGGAATTTCTTTTACTTCAACTTGAGCATCCATAAGGTTTTTAAACGCTATGGTTGTTTTTTTAAAACCTACGGTGTTTACGTTAGCCAAGTTGTTTGCGTTAACGTCTTCTTGCTTTAGAAGTGACAGCATGCCTTTTGTAGCAGATTCAAGACCTCTTGTTATCATATTTTTCCTCCTTTCATGGCTTCATAGGAGGATAAAATATTTTTAACATAGTTTTGAGTTTCCTTATATGGAGGGATATCCCCGTATCTTTGCACTGCGGCAGGTCCTGCGTTGTATGCGGCAAGGGCAAGTTTGGGGTCGTTGTTAAAGCGATTCATCATGCTCTTTAGATATCTCGTACCGCCGTCAATATTTTGTTCGGGGTCAAAAGCGTCAATTACGCCGAGCCCTTTTGCGGTTTGCGGCATAAGCTGCATAAGTCCCATAGCACCGCATTTTGACTTAGCATCAGGGTTAAATCCCGATTCTTGTTTTACGACAGCTTTTATAAAATCGGGGTCAAGATCGTTTTTTTGAGCATATTTATCTATAAGATTTTCTATGTTTTCTCTTGAATTTTTAAATGTTGTTTTTTCTATGGATTCTGTTGTTTTATTATTTTCATTGAGCTTTTCATCAAGTATGCTTTTAAATTCTTGTGCTGCAGATTTATCAGGTACGGAAATATTCTCATCCGTGCCCAAAATGCGGTTGAAATTATTTTCAATTTATCTTAACCTTCTAAAAGTTAAGTCAAGACCTGTGATTAAGCCCTCACTCATAATATATAAACCTACCTCTTACCATTTTTGCAGGCTTTTAGTGCCTACAATATAAATATACCCTCACTGTGTTTGTGTTCTCATCAATCAAATGATGGAATTTTTTCAAAAAAATAAATCTTAAGATTGATTTTTTGTTTCTCATAAAAAAATCGGCTAAATTTAGCCGATTTATTCAAAAACTTTAGATATAAAACATATTGCATCCATGAATGTTTCTTTAACAAATTCTTGAGCCAGTTTTTTCAACGGCTTGTTATCAATATGTTCAAAAGCCATATTAATCGGGTCCCTTGTTCTTCTAAATGATGGGACTATACTTTTTGCATCCATGTTATCAAGTTTTGATTTAAGACCTTCAGTGTGTGTAAGTATACAAACTTGTTCTTGTACGTCAAATATGGTTGAACTCATTCTCTTTTCCTCTTATGAAATATATCGTACTTATATAAAAAATATATCAGTTAAAAAATTGCCTTTTTTATAAAAATTTGGTTAAATTTTGTTAACAAATGAAAATATAAAATTAATATATTAGGTAATAGCAAATTTTTTTATTTTCATGTTTTATGTTTTTAGTGTTGTTTGCAGACTACGGACAGGATTTAAAATGAAGGTAAGCGGATTAAATCATTACAGTAATTCACCAAGTTTCGGAAGAGCTCTAAAGCCTGACGAGATGAATAAGGCATATGAGGCTGCGCAAAAAGCAAGAGCCGCTATGGGTTTTAAGGAAGGAACAGGTCTTTTGCTTGTACCTGCAGAGAAGCTTCCTGCAAACAATTCTCCCGCTTCTCTAAAAGAGCATTTTGAAAACTTTTTTAATACTGCAAAAAAACTTTTGGGTATTAATACCGTTGAGGTTGCAGGCGAAACGGATGCAGCTGTAAAAGGGGCACTTGATGAGGTTTTGTCCTCTCAAGGTATCAAAAGAATTGCAGGCGTTGAATATCAAACAGAGAACCTTGAAGCAGTTGCTGAAGATTTGGCAAAATCATATGACGGCCTTAGGATAAAAGATGCACAAAGGTACACTAATGAGCAGCTTGGTGTCTTTGAAAATGCATTTAGAAAAGTAAAGGGTGAATCTTTTGACCCTAAGTTATTGATTTATGAAGTAAACGATGACGGTGCGCTTTTTGATTGGGGTGCATCTAAAATTGCAGGCAGATATGCGGAAAAAGTTGTTGTCGGTTCAAGTGACCACTTGAATGATAACGGCGGCGTCCTTTGGGGTTCGACAAGTTTCTTTACTAATAGAATGAGCGCAGAACAAGGAAGTTTCATTCACGGTGTAAGGAAAGCAGGACAACAAACTCTTGCACAACAAGTGCGTGACCCCGGGCAAGTTGACCAATCTATTCATTTGTTAAACGAAGAGTTAAAACTGCATGATGAAGATATAGTTCATCCTGCAAGGTATGCTGCTGCAAAGCGTGCTGATGTAGCGATGTCACAAAGTTTCTACAAACATTTTGATGATTTAACTCTTGGAGCAAGAACAAATGTAGCTGACTTTGAAACTGCTTATTTTAAAGCTCTGCAATCAGGTGAAGGTGATAACTATTTTGATTCTCTTGCAAAAGTAATGAAAGCAAAAGGTTTAAATGAGGGTCAAAATGCAGGTTTGTATGATGAAATTTGTAAATACAGAAATGCACTTTTTTCTTCTTCACAAAACGCTCCGCTGACTGCAAAAGACGCACTGAATCTTACTTCCGAGCAGATAGAAGCTTCATATAAAGATACGGCAAATGTTGTTCTTCGAGGTGCCCAAGATAAAATAGATTTAGCTGCAGCAATTAAACAAAACGAAGACAAGGCAAAGAAAATTGCAGATGAGCTTGAAACACTTAATCCTTTGAATCATAAAAATTCCGATAAAATCCTTTCTTTTATGCGAAAACATAAAAAAGCTCTCACATTTGCAGGTATTGCAGCAGGTGTTATTACGATAGGCGCTACCTTGTATTCTTACGGTAAAGAAATTGGCTCAAAATCACAAAATGGTGTGCCAAAGGCTAAGAAACAAGGCTAAGCAGTTTAAATATTTGCTCTTGAAAAAATATAATTAAAAGTGCTGCAAAAACAAGTGCGGGTCCAAAGGGCATGTAGGAGAAATCTTGCTCTTGAGATTTGTTTTTTAGGTCTTTTAGTATTATAAACAGGCAGCATAAGAGCATTGTGCATATTCCCGTTAAATATAATAAATAAGAACTTGATTGCGGGTTTAAAAATTTTAGCGCAAAGATGGATACAACAATTACAATAAGAGAGTACGCACTTTTTAGCTGCTTATTTTTAATATATTTTATAAATAATGCGGGAATTGCAAAAACAGCCTGAATAATTACGCTTAGAAATACCGTAAGAATGAGCATTTTCCAACCTAAGAGTGCTCCTATGCCCATAGCAATGAGGGTATCTCCTTCGCCAAAGGCTCTTGTTTTAACTGTCAACGTGCCAATGTGCGCCATAATCTCTAATATTAAATATCCTGCGGCAATACCAAGCACGCTATCAAGCAGGGGTATTTCCCCAAGGTGGAGCAGGTTGTATAAAAAGCCTGTTACAATAAGGATATATGTGTGAATATCCATTACAACACGCTCTTTAAAATCTGTTATGCATATTAATACAAAAAGTGATAGAACTACCCATAATAAAAGGGTTTTTAAGCTTAATCCGAAACTAAGAAAAGCAAGTATATATAAAATCGCGTTTGAAGCTTCAACAATAGGGTATTGAAGAGAGATTTTTTCTCTGCAAAATTGACATTTTCCCCCTAAAAACAAATATGAAATAACGGGGATATTTGTATACCAGTTTAGTTTTTTCCCGCATTTTGGGCATTTAGATGGGGGGTATACTATACTTTCTCCGCTTAATCCTCTTAGTGCGACAACATTTAAAAAACTGCCTATGCAAAGACCGATAAGTCCGCTGAATATTGCAAGCAGAGTGTTAATGCTCATATTTGTGCAGACCTTTTTTAGTAATTATTGTAAAAAGTTTATCCAGTGCTTTTTTGAGTTTTCTTGAAACTTGCATTTGCGACATGTTTAACTTTTGAGAAATTTCTCGTTGATTTAAGCCCTCAAAATAGTTTAGAATAATGAGTTGCTGTTCGTCATTATCAAGTTTCTTTATTGCATCGTTTAAAATTAATCTGTTTTCAAAGCCTGTAATTACGTCTTTTTGGCTTTCATCGACCAGTCTGTCACTGAGCGTTGTGCTTCCGTTGTCATCGCTGCCTACTATTTGGTCTATGGATATAGCTGTTGTACGTCTATCCAGGTCAAAAACTTCTTCGATTTTCTTTTCGCTCATCTGAAGTGCTTGTGCAAGCTCTTTGTCAGACGGGGTTGTACCGAGTTTCTCCGTTAACTCGAGAGTGATTTTATGTACACGATAAGATAGCTCTTTTATCTCACGCGGAGCGCGGATTATTGTACTTTTATCCCTTAAATAGTGGCGAATTTCACCTGTTATTAAATATGTGGCATAAGTTTTAAAATTTGAACTTATCTCCGGTTTAAAAAGGTCAATAGATTTAACCAGTCCCAGAGCGCCGACTTGAGTTATGTCCTCTATAGGGTCGGTAGAACGCCTTGCAAGCGAGCGGGCAACCTTTTTAACAAGCGGCATATACGCAAGCACTATAAGCTCTCGAAGATGCTTTTTTGTTGCATCTTCATCTGTTTCTTTGTACTCTTTTAGCCATTGATTTACCCTGTTTTCAGGGTCGATAATATCATTGGTATTGGTTATTTCTTGCGCCATATGAACGATTATATCACCTGTTTCGGTTTTAATCCATAACTATTTTTTTACGGCAAATTCTGAATCCAGTCTTAAAAATACGGGCTGAATTTCTGATTTTTCAATTAATTTGCCTGCTTTAATCATTTTTGGCCTGAGTTCATCAAGCTTCATATTGATATCAATTTTTAGCTGTTGTACCATATTAGTTGCGATATTTGGGCAATATGGGTAAATGAGCAGTGCAACTTTGCACATCAAATCAAAAATTGAATATAAGACTTCGCCGCATTCTCTCATTTTGCCTTCTTTTGCAAGTGTCCAAGGAGCATTGTCATTAATGAATTTATTTGCTTCATCTACGATATTTATTATCTCAGACGCCGCTTCAGATATTTCAACTTTGTCAAAATGAGCTTTTACTTTTGCTATAGCATCCATAGAAGACGCAGTTAAAATATTTTCGCAAATGTGCTCTTCTAAAATATTTCCGTCAAAGTATTTGCATAACATATTTAAAGAACGATTTAAAAGATTGCCCATGTTATTTGCTAAATCGGCGTTTACGCGCTCTTTAAAGTCTTCATCCGAATAGTTCCCGTCTTTTCCTGACGGTGCGCTTACACACATAAAGTATCTGAATGCGTCAGGCTCACTAAGTTCAAACGCATCCATTACGGTCTTTGGCGAGATTACATTACCTGTTGATTTTGACATTTTATTTTTGTCAATTGTAATCCAGCCATGGGCATAGATTGTCTTTGGCAGTTCAACCTCAAGCGCCATAAGGATTGCTATCCAATAAATTGAGTGGAATTTCAGGATATCTTTTCCTATTATTTGAAAATTGGCGGGCCAGAAAGTTTTGAAGTTTTCGCTGCTATCGCCGTTTGGATTGTAACCTAAAGCTGTAATATAGTTGCTAAGTGCGTCAATCCAAACATATATTACCTGCTCGGGGTCTGATTTTACTTCAATGCCCCAGTTTACATTGCTTTTGGCTCTTGAAACGGAGATATCTTCGATGTTTTCAAGCTGATTTAAAACTTCATTTGCTCTAAAAGAAGGCATAATAAAGTCGGGGTTTTCTTTTATGTGCTTAATAATAGCGTCTTTGTATTTTGTTAATTTAAAGAAGTAATTTTCTTCGCTTACAAGTTCGGGCTTTTTACCGTGTATCGGGCAGCAGCCGTTTTCATCCAAGTCTTTTGGGCTTAAGAAACTTTCGCAACCGCTGCAGTATAGCCCTTCGTATTTGTGTTTATATATATCGCCTTTTTCAAGGAGTTTTTCAAAAATTTCCTGAACGATTTTTTTGTGTTGTTCATCTGTTGTTCTGATAAATTTATCGTAATTTATATCCAAAAGTGCCCAAGCGTCTTTGAATTTTTGAGAATTTTCATCACACAGCTCTTTAGGTTCAATACCCATAGTGGCTGCTGTTTTTTGGATTTTTATACCGTGTTCGTCAGTTCCTGTTAAAAAAAATGTCTTGTCACATCTTTGTTTAAAGTGACGAAAAAGTACATCTGTTAATATTTTCTCAAATGCATGACCTATGTGCGGAGCTCCGTTTACATAGTCAATTGCTGTTGTTACCATAAATTTATTCATAATTTTTTACCTCTGTTTTTCAAGACGATTATACTATGAACATTAGCCCTCGTAAATAAGAACAGGGGGAATTACTTCATTATTACTCAATTTAAAGGAGTTTTTAGCATGTTCAATTGCTTCTTTTAATTTTTCTTCTTTAACATCGTTATAATAAAGCGTTAAAACGGTTTCGCCCATCCGGACTTTGTCAGATATTTTTTTAGATAAAATGCAGCCTGCGCTAAAATCTATAGAGTCTGATTTTTTATCTCTTCCTGCGCCTAAAAGCTTGCAGGCATGGGCTATTTCAAGGGCATCAAGGTCGGATATAAAACCTTGATTTTGCGCTTTTATTTCATATTTGTTTTTTGCCTGTTTAAATAGACTGTAATCATCAACCACATCAGGGTTTCCACCTTGATAAGATATTATTTTTCTAAGCATTTCAAGAGCTTTTTTTGATTTTATGCTCTCATCCATTTTTTCTTTCGCTTCTTCTTTTGTTTTGCAAAAACCACCCGCCATAAGGGTTTTAGCTACAATTTCCAAAGTAACGTCATAGAGGTCTTGAGAGTAATTGCCCTTTAGAAACTCTATACTTTCAATAATTTCAAGGCTGTTACCGATGTTTTTGCCCAGTGGCTGCTCCATAGAGGTAATAATAGCCGAGATTTTTCTATTGAGCAGTGCGCCTGTTTCAATCATAAGCTTAGCAAGCTCTTGAGCTTCTTCTTTTGTTTTAATAAAAGCGCCCGAACCGTATTTAACATCTAAGACAATTGAATTTGCACCGCTTGCGATTTTTTTGGATACAACCGAGGCGCAAATAA
>CALUYX010000066.1 GCA_944325115.1 Candidatus Gastranaerophilales bacterium
GTTGCAAAACCTCTCCAAGCTTCGGGTAAAAAGTGAAAAATCGGCTCAATAAGCCTTACAAGGGTAGATTCGCCCACCCAACCTAAACCGATACTTGAAATTGTAATACCTAATTGCACCGCAGCTATTGTCTTATCAAGGTGTTCAATACCGCCAAGTGCGATTTTGGCGTCAGCATTTCCCTCATTTGAAAGTTGTGAAACCCTTGTTTTCCTGATACTTACAAATGCAAACTCACTTGCTACAAAAAATCCGTTTGAAAACAACAAAAATGCCACTACTAGCAAATTAAATATCAAACTCTGGTCTATATCCATTTTTTCTCCCTAAAGTGACAGTGTATATTATACCTAAAAATCGAGATTTTTCAAGTAGAAAAGAACTTAAAAAAAAGAGGCACTGTGTAATATAGTGTGATACTATTTAGATTAGTGCCTCAAAAAATAATTAAGATACGAAACAAATTTTACACGGGTGCAATGACTATAGCGTGCACCCGTGTTTTTACTCTTGTTCGGATACGTTCCACCTTATTCTCAAATAGCCGTTTGAGCCGCTTCCTCCAATACCGACTTCAGAGGAGCCTTCAATAATTCCGCCGCCACCTCCGCCGCTACCTCCAAGCTGATTTTTTGCAGCGTCATGCACTCTTCCCGAGTTGCCGTTTATGTTTCCTGATGTGCACCGATAACTTGTAGCATCACTGCCATTTTGATATGTTGTGATTATGCCGCCGCCACAACTTACTGCGGCTTGAATTTCAGATTCACTTATGCCAAAAGGTGCTCCGCCTATTCCGCCGTCAAATCCGTATTTCCAGATATCAATGTTTCCGCTTACTTGTAATGGTGTGCTGCCGCTTTCTCCTCTAAAGCTGCTAATGCCTGTAGGAGCGCTGGCTTTACTGCTATTTAGTATTAAACCCAATGCAGTTGTTTGTATGGTTCCGATTTTGTTGATAACTCCTGATTGACCGCCCAAGGGCTTAGTTCGAGTTTTCACACAATTTGATATATATGTTGAATCTTTTTGAGTGCCTATACAATTTTTAAGCTCTTCTTTTTGTTCTTGTGTGGGAGCTTTGCCGCCTTCGCCTGCAAAAAATACTACGTCGTTATCGCCAACTATTGTAGTAGTCCCGTTAAGTCCGTTTTGACCTGCTGAACCGCCTAAGCCGCCTGAGCCTATTTCAATTGCAACAGTATCGCCTTCATCTACTTTGTATTTAATTTCATATTGTTTATTTGTTGAACTTTGAACACCGGCAACTCTTGTCCCTGAGCCTCCGCCTGAGCCGCCCATTATTATTTTGTAACTTATTTCAACTTTTCCTGAGCCGCCTTTAGCTCCGCTTTGGCATGATGAAGCAGACTTGACGTTTCTGTTACAGAATCCGCCACCCCCGCCAAAACTTGTATTAGAGTCTCCTTTAGTCGGGGTTTCATCCGGAGTTCCGCCTGCCACACCGCCTGAACCTTTTCCGCCGTTTGCATCACTTCCTGCATAGCCTATGCCTGAGTCATCACTAACAACAGGAGAACATCCTGAGGTATGAGAACAAGTTGCGGCTACATTTGTCTTATCACCTGCTCCAGTTGATTTAGCGCCGTTACCTCCTTTACCGCCGCCGGCAGAATATATCCCCATAACTACCGCGCCTCTTGTGTGAATAAGTTTTGTACTATTACCGCTAGAACCGTCGTTTCCCGCAGAGCCGCCTGCGCCGCCATCGCCTACCGTCATTTTAAGAGTATCTCCGGGCAGAACATTAATAGTTTGTGTATATTTGGCACCTGATGCTCCGCCTCCGCCGCCGTAAGGTGTCCAATTTTGCATTTCATATACACAGACAGGTCTCGCTGCAACCTGTGGGCGGGAGTATTCAATTGTGGGGGCAGTTAAAGGTTTGCTTGAGTTCCAATCGTGCCAATGCAATTGTCCGCTGTCACTGTACATACGGTAAACCCAACAATAGCCGGCACTGTTTGAGCCTAAAATATGACATAAGTCATCAGTTGGTCCAACGCTTGTAAGTTTATTTGCCCCGTTATAATGATATTTAGTTATATTTTCACCAACAAGGTCTAAATACTGCGGTGTTAAATATTTATAATTAGGAGCAGGGCTTTGGTCAAGAAGTCTTTCTAATTCTGTTGTAGTAATAATTCTGGCGCCTGGGTGTTGACTATTTGAGCCCGAGGTCCCATAGTTGCCGGCACAAGGAGGAACCCAGCCAAGTTGCTTAGGAAGATAGCAACTACAGTATATATCTGCTCCTGTTGGAGAACACAATAACATAGTTCTTGGGTCTTGAGAATTACTTGCTCTATGTTGGATGCTAGTGATAAATGGTCTTTGTTGACTATCGTTTGGGTCATATCTGAAACAAATGCTCTCTCTTGAGCCGTCTCCCGGTTTTGCAATGTATATATCTGAACCTACACTGACATTGGGAGAGTTGTACGGCAGAGTATTGTCTCTTCTTCTGCTAAAATAACAAAGGTCTTTTCCGTTATCTGCCATACTTGGGAATTTTGCGCCGGGAGAAGCACATTCATCGTTTCCGATTTTTCCATAACCGCCGCCACCTCCGCCGCCTGCGCCATAGAGGGTGACTGTAACCTGATAAACTCCTATTGGTACTGTCCATTCTTCAGAACTTTTAAAAGTGGCTTCTTTTTCAATATAACTTGCGCCGCCGCCGCCACCTCCGCCGCCTGCGCCTTGTATGAACAGAGTATTTATGCCCACAGGCACATGAAAAGCATATTTTCCGGGATTAAGGTAAACTTGAAGCCCCTTTTTGTCAGTATTCTCTATGCTGATATTATCTTTCATTCTTTTTGTTATAACAGGAGCAAGTGCTACTAAAATAACAGATATCACAAGAACCGCAGTCAATAATTCCGCAAGTGTGAATGCGTGTTTTTTATTTCTATTCATACAACTACCCTTTTAAATAATAATTTTTAACAAAATATTACATTATAATTCTATAAATTACAACTAAAAATGAGAAAAATATAAAAAAATCTATTTAAAAATAAGTTTTTATCACTGCGCTTTAAAATTAGAATTATTAAAAACAAGGAAAAATTAATGCAAGAGGTTGAAGCCGGAGAGCTTAAAAAAATTCTCGGCAAGAGAATTAAATTTTTCAGAAAAAAACAAGGTTTATCACAAACGCAGCTTGCGGAGTTAGTAAATATAGAGATGAAAAGCCTGTCAAGAATTGAATCGGGGCACAATTATCCGCAGTGTGAAAACCTTGTTGCAATAGCTCGCGTTCTAAAAGTTGCCCCATGGCAATTGTATTTTGATGAAAAAGAGCCCGACCTTGAAACCATGAAAAAAGAAATAATCTCCACTCTTGAAAGAGATAAAAGTAAAATCACACCGCTTTATCAGTATTTGGCTTATTTAAGATAAGTTTTTATACATTGTATTCAAGTAATTACTTAAAATTTTTGGTACAAGGGGTGAGTGAATTGATGAAAAATCTATAATAAATTCATTTATGCCAAGACCCAAGTAATATGGAATTTTGTCAAAATTCTGCACTATTTTTTCTTCAAACATATGCATTTTACAAAAACCATCCACCATAATGGGGAAAGTTTTATCAATAAGCGGGTCTGTTATGCACCAATGCCCCCTATGACATGGAGCTGAGCAAGAAAGTCTTGAGATAACAGCGCTGTCACAGTTTAGCGGACAAAGCCCGATACTTTCCACTCTTTTTGCGCCGCCTATGAACATTTTTTTGTTTGGAATAAGGCGTTTTGTTTTTTTAATGCAAGATACAACGTTATCCTCATCTCCAAGCGTAGAAAAATCTATGGCGCGAATGGGATGCAGGTTAGAAAGGCACTTTATGGAATAACTGTTGAGCAGGTTTATTCCTCCGCCTATCTCAAGATTTACATCTGTCAGTTTGTTGTCGTTAATTATTGCCCACCACATGCCAATATTGTTTACTACAACGCTTGCAGGTTTTGGTGCTTGCAGCGCAAGTGCGGCAATTAGCTCATAAACTCTGTCAAAATCACGCTCTATAAGGATTCTTGGAGTTGAGAGGTTAAGTTTTATTTTATGTTTTTTGCAAAATTCTTTAACAACGTTTACAAGTTCATCAAAACTTTTTGTGTACAAGTCAACAGTTGAGGCAACTTCGCCGTATTCAATCGAGTTTATTGGATTAAAGCCTATTTTATCAATGAATTTTTCAAGTTCTTTCAACTGTTCAAGACTTGCGATTCTAAGGTTCATTTTAGGCAGTTTCAAAGACTTGTAGTCAATGTCTTTTTTTATGCTGGAGCCTTTTAATTTCCAGTCGTATTTGTGAATATTGTTGGCAAATTTAAAATCCCCGCCCTGAGCGCTTTGTATTTCTCCGCAGAAGTGATTTGTCCTGTAAAAACTTTTTCTCACATGTTTAAACGGGAGTTTTTGCTCTTTAAACATTTTTGGTTTAGCAAGAATTTTTTCAATTAATTTTATGGCGTTTAAAATTTCATCCGACTGTTGAAACTTACCTTTTATAACAACAGCCGACACTGCGCGGGATTTTATAATGTCATCTGCAAAGTAGGGAAGATTATCCGTATCTATTGCAAGCGGAATTTTGGCGTATTTTTTGATTTTTTCGATGTTTTTAAGATAGAGTTCTTCGGTAATAATTAGCATGTTTATTTTATGGAACATTTCCATAAACTCTATGCCGCAGAGATTGTGAATATCAAAATAGGAATCTATTATGACTTTAAAGGGTAAATCCATGGTCTTTATAATTTCAAGTATTCCGTATGAATTTACAAAAATGCCGTCAATTTTTGTTGTGTGAAGAAATTCTATAAATTTTTTGGTTTTTGATACTTCTTCTTCATCAATTGAATGTTTAAAATTTACATAAATCTTAGCATCGGACTCATGTGCTGCTTTTATGTATTCTTGTATGTATTCAAAATTATCATTTATAAAACGATGATGATAAACGTAAAATTCTCTGCAATTTGTTTTTTTGCAAAACTCTTTTATATTGTCGGGAGTTTTAACAGGCGATACTACATAAATATCTTTCATCCCTTTATAATAGGATTCTGAGTATTTTTAGTCAAGTTTTTAAGGGTTTATTTTAATTTTTCCCTTAACATCTTTATCTATGTTTAAACTCTCAAAAAGACTGTTCCTTAATTCTTCGGGAGAATTTGCACTGTAGAATTTTCCCGATGTTGTAAGGGCGGTACACCTCAGCTGATTCCTTGCTTCTTGGTCAAAAATATCAAAAGCTATGACATCAATTGAGATATCGTTTCTTGTTTTCATAAGTTCAATAGCATAAGTACAAGGACTTTCGTCGCAGTTTTCGCCTCCGTCTGTTAAAAGTATAATGTGTTTTTGTCCGCTTATTCCTGCAAAGTCAGAGTTTATTGCCTGTTTTAGGGAATATGTAATAGGCGTCCAGCCTACAGCGGAGGTCTTATACAGAGAATTTAAAATTGCACCCGAGTTATTGGTTGCCATAGGAACCGCAAGTTTTGATGCCATACATCCGTCCATGTATGTAAAACCGCCGCGATGTCCGTAAATTCTAAGACCTGTGCTCACGTTTGCGGGAATTTGAGGCAGTATGGAAGATAGCGTATCAAGTGCCACATCAAGCTTTCTTCTATCGCCCATTTTTTCGTTCATACTGTTAGAAAAATCTACAATAAATAAAACCATTGAAGATGGTGAAAAATTCTGCGGCGTGAACTTGTTTTGAGTTTCTTTTCCCGCGCTGTATATGCTATATCTGTAATTTGGTTCGGATATTGCCGTATTTACAAAAATGCTTAAAGCAAATAAAATTAAAATTATTTTTTTCATAGCGTTATTATACATTAAAGAGGATGTTTTATGGATAATTTAGAATATTTTTTTAACATTATGGATACAAGAAAGACTAACCGCAAGTATCAAAATTATGTACCGCCAAAAGAAGATATCGAGAGGATAATAAACTCGGCAAGACTTGCACCGAGCGCTATAAATGCGCAAAACTGGAAATTTATTGCCATATATAACGATGAAATTAAGCACAAAATGGCTCAAGCAGTACTTGATACCTATGATGAAATATTGTCAAAATTAAAAGATGAAGATTTAAAGGAGAAAATCAGCGCTACAGGGGACATTCGACATTTTTAGAAAAAGCTCCCGTTGTTATTGCCTGTATAATAACAAAAGCCCCTTCTTTTTGTGAAGGGGTGCTTGAGAACTGTGGATTTGAGTGTGCACAAATCAGCTTGATGCGCCCTGATTCCCAGCTTTTGAGCATGGGTGGGGCAATTGAGAATATGGCACTGAGCGCACATGCTCTCAATCTGGGCAGCTGTTGGATGGTAGCGCCCGTTTTAGCACAAGACAGATTTAGAGAGATTTTGGATATGGATTGTGGTGATAAAATTGTGTCTTTACTTACAATAGGTAAACCCGAGGTGTCTGATAAGCGTTCGCCCAAGAAACAACTCGATGAAATTATGACAATTATAGATTAGCCTTCTTAAAAATAAATTCCGAGATAGAAATTCCCATAAGTCTGCCTGATGACAAGCAGACTTATGGATAAATTTTTGTTCAACACCTAAAAGATTTTTTACTACATTAAGCCGAGCATTTTTTTGTACCAGCTGAATGTTTCAAGTTCGTTGCCGTTAAAAGTTGTTTTTAGGCATTGTTTTTTGAGATAGTGTTGAAATTCATCGTTGAATTTTGATTTGATAACCGGTTTGTTCCATTTTTCTACAAGAGTTGACATAAATTTTGCCTCCCATTTTTTAAAGCACACACATATCTAACAACCTTAGACTTATTATATCATATTTTTTTATAATTGTAATGCTTTTTTATAGTACTAATGGCTAATATTTAGACTATTTTTGAAATTTTTTTGTAAATTTTTGTTAAATATAAGTTGCGCTTTCGTATATATGCTTTATATCCTGCGCAAATTTGCTTTGAGGGTGTTTTTCATCACCTGTTTGTAAATATCCGTATTTTTCGGCTATGCGATTTTTAAGTGCCGTTTTATGAAAATCAAAAAACAGCTTGGGATAGAGGCTTACACCCTCGCTATACAAAAATGAGTTTTGGTTGTTGAACACTCCCTGATATTTCTTTTTGTAAAATCTGTGAGCAAGTACGTTTAAACTAAGGCAGTTAAATTCTTCCTGTATTGAATTTACGCTGTCATAGTCTTTACCATGCCCGCATTCGTGAAATATTGCTTCAGAAATTGCAAGTATGTCAGCGTGTGTGCATTTGTCTTTGTAGTTGGAATTTATAAAAATTGCAATACCGTCATCTTTGTCATAGTTAAGGCAGGCATGGACTTTCGGGTTGGAAAAGTCCGCATAAAGAATTTTTGCTTTGCTTTCTTTTAACCATTGAATTGCCTCAGCGCCGTTTTTAAAAGGCGGATTTGCGCCGAGGTTTTTTACATAAATAAGGTCGTTAGGTGAAAACTCGACTTTTTCAAGTTCATCGAGCGCTTTTTTAATTGTAGAAATTTGTGTGTTATCAAGTGTTTCAACAGTTGCAAAAACAGGCGCAGCGCCTTTTGCGCCATCATTTGTGTTTGATTTAAAAGATGGTGAAATTTTTGGGATGTTATGCGCTAAAGATAAAATTCTCATAATATCGTGAGTTTATAAAACCCCTGAAAAAAATTTTTTTATAGTATAATACAACTTGTGATTAAAAGATATTCAAGAGAAAAAATTTCATCCATATGGGACTTAGATTCAAAGTTCTCTTACTATTTAAAGGTAGAGCTTGCGGTTTGCGAGGCTTACAACAAAATAGGCAAAATCCCCGATGAAGCACTCTCACACATTAAAAAAACAGCCTCTTTTGATGTTAATAGAATTGATGAAATTGAAGCAAAAGTTCGCCATGATGTCATAGCTTTTTTAACTAACGTTAACGAAAACGTAGGAGAAAAATATTCCCCATACATTCATATGGGTCTTACAAGTTCTGATGTCATAGACACTGCTTTTGCGCTACAGATAAAAGATGCATCAG
>CALUYX010000067.1 GCA_944325115.1 Candidatus Gastranaerophilales bacterium
ATCCATATTGATTTCACTAAAATATGTTGACATGGCAAAGTAGAGGTATGCACTGTAGAATTCGTTATTTATTTGTAAATTTAAAAGCTCGTTTATTTTCTGCTCCATATTAGTCTTCCTCCTTAAAGTCATTACCCCAAAGACCGTGCAGGTTGCAGTTTTCAATGGCGCTAAACTTATGCTCGCACTTGCATTTAAATTTCATCTCGGGTTCTTCACCTGCTGATAGGTATTTTCTTTTTACCCACTTGTGGTCTTTTGAAATTACTTCAATAAATTGAATATGATGTTCTTCTGTCATAGGGTGAGGAGTTGAGCCTACACGAACAATTTTTTCTTCGCCGTTTTGCTCAAGCACGGGAACGTGTTTTTCTGCGGTTTCTTCGTGTTGTTTGGGTACTAAATGCTCCATTTTCTGCGAGCAGCAAACAAGTTCTCCACCGCCTGAAATAACAACCTCTACTATGTTTCCGCAAACATTACATTTAAAGATATCAAGCTTATTTGTCATCTTATTTCCTTTCTTTATATGGAAGGTTAAATAAAACAACAAAAATATTCATTCCCCACAAGGAGAATATTATCTATGTTTTCTGGGGGCATTGGCTTTTAAAAGCTTTTTTGCATGTTCAATTGCATCTTCTTCGCTGTAGAAAATATTATGCTCGCCCAGCTGCTCAGTGATTTTAAGCTTTTCAAGCTGGTCAAAGATTTCTTTATTTTTAATTACAAGTTGAGCGGAAATCTCCTGTGACTTGAGCCTTGTTATGATATCTTCAAGGGCAAAAATTGCACTGATATCAAGGATATTTTCCGATTCATAGCAGATGATTATATATTTTGTTCCTAAAATCTCTTCAAAATGTGAGATTATCTGAGTTGCACTGCCAAAGAAAAATTCCCCAAAAATGTGCACTACTCTTATTTTGTATCCCATTTCATCTTTTAATTTTTTCTCAAGAAAAATAGCATGCTCATCTTCAATATCTCTTATTTTTACGTTTGCCTTATCTGCAATTTGTTTTGCAAAAATCAATGCCGATAGTACAATGCCCGTGCTTACGCCGAGGATTATATCGTAGAATATAGTAAGTACAAAAACGCTAAACATTACAAAAAGGTCTTGTTTCGGCGCGTATTTTATAACCTTTAAAAGTTTTGTATCAATTATATCCCAGCCTACTTTAAAAAGTATTGCCGCAAGGGCGCTTAAGGGGATTTTATTTGCAAAATCACAACCAAATAAAATTATTAAAAGCAGAATAACAGAGCAAATAATTGCACAAAATCTGCTTGTTCCGCCTGCTTTAATTGCTGCAGCCGAGCGCATGGTAGCCCCTGAACCGCCTATTGCTCCAAAAAGCGAGCAGACAAGATTCCCTATACCTTGAGCCAGCACCATTTTGTTGCCGTTGCATTTGGTTTTTGTCAGGGAGTCAACAACAAGATTGGTCAAAAGGCTCTCTGATGAGCACACAATAGCAATAATAAGAGCAGGTATTATAAGAGTTTTTATATTAGAAAAGTCAGCTTGAACTATTTGCGGCAAATGCGAACTGACACCTTGAACCGTTGGTAAATTAAGTCCGTAAATTGTTGTTATAACCGTTGCGATAATTAGTGCAAAAATTTGTGCGGGAATAATTCTTGTTATTGCTCTTGGTGTCCAAAAAATTAATGCCAAGGTTAAAATGCCTGCAACAAGAGCATTTTCGTTGATATTTGACAAGGCAGCAGACAAATTTTCTATGGCTAAAGCAGGCGTGGCAAGAGATTTAGAACCTAAAAACGGATTTATTTGTAAAATTATAAGTATCATTCCGACTGCGTTCATAAACCCTGAAATAACAGGGTATGGAACATATTTAACTATGTCGGTTAATTTTGTGCGGGAAATGATAATTTGAAAAATTCCCGCAAGAAAAATTATTGCAAAAAGCGCCTGAGTATTTCCGTTAACAACAGCCAGAGCAGAAGCTGTGACAATTGCTGCGGGTCCTGTAGGACCTGATAAAAGAGGCTGGTTGCAACCAAACACTCCGACTAAAAAGCATAAAATAACAGCACCCCATAAACCGCTTGAAGCGCCTACTCCAATTGCTACGCCAAAGGCAAGCGCTTGAGGCAGTGCTATTACAGCCCCTAAAATTCCCCCTGTTAAATCTCCTGACACATTTAATTTTTTCATAGTATAATGCAATTATACCAAAAACTAATGGAGAGAAAACATGGCTAAAGAAATGTTCACGGGCGCACAAATATTACTAAAATCGCTTGAAGCAGAGGGAGTTAATGAGATTTTCGGCTACCCCGGCGGCGTCATTTTGAATATTTATGAGGCATTATATAATCAAGATAAAATAAAACACTATTTGGTGCGCCACGAGCAAGCTGCAATTCACGCTGCCGAAGGTTATGCAAGAGTTTCCGGTCGTCCTGGTGTCGCTCTTGTTACATCGGGTCCCGGGGCATGTAACACTGTAACAGGTATTGCAAACGCTTATTATGACGGCTATCCGCTTGTTGTATTTACCGGTCAGGTATCAACCGAGCAAATAGGAAATGATGCTTTTCAAGAGGCTGATATTGTCGGTATTACGCGCTCTTGCTGTAAGCATAATTACCTTGTAAAAGACGTAAAAGACTTAGCAAGAATTATAAAAGAGGCATTTTACATTGCAACAACAGGCAAACCCGGTCCTGTTGTAATTGACATGCCAAAGGATGTACTTACCGCTAAAACTTCTTTTGAATATCCTAAAGAAGTTAAGCTTGTTGGTTATAATCCGACTTATAAGGGACACCCGCTGCAGATTTCAAAGGCGCTCAAGCTTTTAAGAGAGGCACAAAGACCCGTTATAATCTCAGGCGGAGGTGTATTGCAAGCAGGTGCGCATCATGAGTTAACAAAACTTGCACAGTTACTTGAGATGCCTGTAGCGCATACTTTAATGGGCAAGGGGACATATCCTGAAAGCTCTCCTCAAAGCCTTGGTATGCTTGGCATGCACGGTAATTACTGGGCAAATTATGCGGTAGTACATGCTGATGTTATTTTTGCCGTGGGTACAAGATTTAATGATAGGATTACAGGTTGCCTTAAACGCTTTGCAAGGGATTCACAGGTAATTCACATAGATATTGACCCATGCTCTATTTCAAAAAATGTTAAGGTTGACATTCCAATTGTAGGTGACGCTAAAAATGTACTTGGTGCAATGATACAAGAGCTTACATCTAAGCCTTTTACCATTGACCATGAGGCAAAAGAAAAATGGCTGAAACAAATTGACGAATGGAAAGAAAAAAGAGCAATTCCCGAGTGTCCGTCAGATAAACTCAGTGCAGTTAAGGTAATTGAGACAATTTATGAGTACACAAAAGCCTTTAAGCCCATTGTTTGTACAGAAGTGGGACAACACCAAATGTGGTGCGCTCAGATGTTTAAGTTTGACGAACCCAGACACTTTATAACATCGGGCGGCTTAGGCACAATGGGTTTTGGTTTCCCTGCTGCAATGGGCGCTGCCGTTGCAGATAAGAACGCTCTTGTGTTAAATATTGCAGGTGACGGTTCGATTCAGATGAACATTCAAGAGCTTGCAACCTGCATGGACTATGGTTTAAAAGTAATAAACTGTGTAATAAATAACGGTTATCTTGGCATGGTTCGTCAGTGGCAGGAAAAACTTTTTAATAAACACTACAGTGAAACAAAAATCTCTGCTCCTGATTTTGTAAAATTGGCTCAAGCATATGGCGCCAAGGGTATAAGGGTAGAAAAAGAAGAAGATATTATACCGGCACTAAAAGAGGCTATGGAGTCAAATTGCTCGGTGTTTATCGATTTTGTTGTAGAAAATTTTGAGATGGTTTATCCTTGGGTGCTTGCAGGGCAGCCTTTGAATAAGGTTTTACTGTCTAACGACCAGAAAGTTTGCTAGGAGAGAATATGAGCACATTACATACATTATCTATTTTGGTTACAAATGAAGCAGGCGTACTATCACGTGTTGTTGATTTGTTTTCAGGCAGAGGCTACAACATTGAAAGCCTTACCGTAGCGCCAACAATTGACAGGAACTACTCAAAAATAACAATTACAACGGTTGCAACTCAAGAAGCAATTGAGCAAATCTGTAAACAACTTCACAGACTAATTCCTGTTCTTAAGGTGTCTGATTTGTCTGTAAACGAGGCAATTGAGCGCGAAATTGTAATGATTAAAATTCAACCAAAAGACGAAGATGTTGATAAAATCTTAAGAATAGCAGAAGTTACGGGCTCTAAAGTTATTGATATAACTGATAAAACCTATACAATACAGATTGTTGACGATGAAAAACAAATACAAGCTCTAATTGAGCTAATTAAGCCATACGGTTACAAAGACTTTGTCAGAAGCGGTAAAGTTGCACTATCCAGAAGCTAGATGATTTTATTGCTTTCATCAACATGAACTATTTTGGGGCTGAATGTTTCAGCCTCTTGTTCGTTTAGTGCCACATAGGCAACAATTATAACTTTATCACCCTTTTGAACTTTTCTTGCGGCAGCTCCGTTCAGGCAAATTACACCGGAGTTTTCTTCACCTTCGATTACATAAGTTGAAAACCTTTCGCCGTTGTTTATGTCGAGGATTTCTACTTTTTGTCCGACTCTGATTTTTGAAGCCTTAAGAAGGGCTTTATCTATTGTTATTGAGCCTACGTAGTTAAGATTAGCGTCAGTTACCGTAACTCTGTGTATTTTTGCGTATAAAAATTCCATTAACATAGCTCAACTATTGTAACAGAAAAATAAAAATCAAACATAAAAAAAACTGACCCAAAGAGCCAGTAAATTTACCACATATTAGAGAGAGGAATTAGAGAGAAAACTTTATGAAACTTGTTTTTCATATTATCTTTACATTTCTACTATTCCCCTAATAAATTTTTTTATAACATTATTTTGTAATTTTCTTTACATTTTGTAATAAAATTATTTACCAATGCAGAAATTTTCAAAAATATTGTTCAAAATATTGTCCGTAATTACTTCTCCGCTAATTTCACCAAGATGTGTAATTGCGGCTTTTAAATCTATGCTGATTAAATCCTGTAATTCTCCTGACTTAGCGGCAAATAGCGCATTTTGCAGCGCTTCAAGCGATAGTTTCAGGCATTGTTGGTGCCTTTGATTAGTCAAAAAATCGCTTTCGGCAGGGTTTATTCCAATTATTTCTCTATAAATTTTTTCCCTAAGTTCGGCTATTCCTTTTTTGGTTTTCGAACTTACCAAAATTTCATTTTCATTTTGCTTTTGTGTGTCACAAATGTCACATTTTGTTTTTACAAGTATATTTTTCTTGTTTTTTGCAAGGTTAAAAATTTCCTCGTCTTCTTTTTTGATACCTGCCGTGCCATCATACAGGCAAAGCACTATGTCTGCGTCATCTATTGCAGATTTTGACTGTTCTATGCCGATTTTTTCCACTTTGTCCGAACTTTGCTCTCTTATGCCGGCTGTATCAATTAAAGTGGCGCAAATTCCGTTTATTTCAAGAGTTTCCGTGATTGTATCGCGTGTTGTACCTTCTATCTCTGTAACTATTGCACGGTTAACATCTAAAAGCGCATTAAAAAGCGAAGACTTTCCGGCGTTTGGTCTGCCTGCGATTGCTATTTTTATTCCCTGTCTTAAGATATTGTGCATGCGGGCGTTTTTTAGAATTTCATTAATTTCATTAATTGCATTTTGCGTTTTTTCAATTATTTCTTCATACTCAACTTCTGCTACATCTTCAGGAAAATCAAGCGAGGCGATTATTTTTCCTAAAATTGAAGTTATTTCATCTTTTATATGTTCTATTTTTAATTTTAATGCCCCTGATAAATTATTTGCCGCACCTTGAGCAGATTTTGAGGTTTTGGCATTAATTAAGTCAAGCACGGCTTCAGCTTGTGAGAGGTCAATTTTGTGATTCAAAAATGCTCTTTTTGTGAATTCGCCTCTTTGTGCTAGTCTTGCGCCGTTTTCAAGTATTAAGTTCAAAATTTCATTTATTACAACGGGTGAGCCGTGGGTTTGAATTTCTGCGACATTTTCCCCCGTGTAGCTGTGTGGTGCTACAAAAGGCAGGACAATAACTTCATCGATTTTTTTATTATCCTTTATTATCCAACCATGGTTTATTACTTTTGGAGTAATTTTTTTGTTAAATATTTTTTGTGCAATTTCAATTGCATTCTCGCCGCTAATTCTTATAACCCCAATGCCGCCTGTGCTTAGGGGTGTTGCGATGGCACAAATTGTATCAAATAAATAATTCATATATGAATAATATCATGTTTAATGTAAAATTAAAATTATAAGCGCCAAATTGGCATGACAACATAGGAGAGAATATGGATTTTGTAGGATTTACCCTTTCAATATTGCAAGCGCTGGCTAAAATCGCCGGTAACTGGGGTCTTGCAATTATACTTTTGACAATAATAGTAAGAGCTTGTATGTGGCCATCAAGCATATCTCAACAACGTTCTATGCGCTCTATGCAGGTTTTGCAGCCTAAGATGAAAGCTATTCAGGACAGGTATAAAAGCAATCCTGAGATGATGCAGCAAAAAATGATGGAGTTTTACAAAGAGCATAAGTTTAACCCCATGGCAGGTTGCTTGCCTTTGTTGTTACAGTTGCCCATATTCATTCTTTTATACACTGCTCTTATGAGCCCGCAGTTTATACAACAGGCAGGCGATGCGAGCTTTTTGTTTATAAAAAGACTTGATGCAACAATTAAAAGTACGGCAGGCAGGTCTTTTGACGGTAAATTTGTCGTAGGTCCGTATGATACTTTCACATCAGGTAAAACTGCTACTGTTTATCTTGGTGAAAAAGTTTTAAAAGATGTTAAAGTTGACCGTCCTACAAAGGCAATTGCTGTTCAAGGGGATATAAAACCCGAACAAAATTTTGACCTCAAGATGTACCCTGACAGTTTGAAACTAACTTTTGCCGAGCTAAAAGAAATAACAAAAGTTGAGCTAAATGTAATTGATAACCAAACAAAAGAAACAGAACTTGTTACATTTGTGCCAATGAACAATATTCTTGTGGCAAATGTTGAGGCGGCTAAGGTTCAAAGTTCTGTGCACTATGATGTTATAGTTCTTGTGCTGTTGTTTGCGTTTACTATGTGGGTTTCTCAAAAAGTTATGATGCAAACTCAAAAAGGCGTACAGCAGGATGCCACACAGCAGGCAATACAAAAGTCTATGGGAACGGTTATGCCGCTTATGATAGGTTTAACTTTTGTGTTTATACCAATCCCTGCGGGCGTGCTTTTGTATTTGGTTACAAGCAACTTATTCCAAATTGTTCAAACGGTTATTATAAATAAACAACTTGATAAGGAAGATGAAAAGAAAAAAGCTTCCGCTTCAGGTGACATTGATAACGCTAAAAAAATAGAAGCAAAAGAAGTTAAATAAACTTTAAAATATACAAAAAAGCCAACCTTTTGGGGTTGGCTTTTTTGTGCTTAAAATTTCTTAACAAATAATTCATAAAAGGCAATTATAAAATACAAAAATACTTTATTAAAGAGTAAGGGAATTCAAATTAAAGGAAGAAAAAACAAGATATACTGTGAATTTTGGCAGGAATCTTAGATAAAAAAAGTCTACTATTACTCTCTCTTAATATCCTCGTGTTTTAAATGTTTGTCAAACGGCAAACATTTTTTTTATGAGCGAAGCTCGAATCGTGACGCGATGCGTCCGATGAGAGCAAGCGAATCTAAAGAATGTGAGCATATGCACAGCGCC
>CALUYX010000068.1 GCA_944325115.1 Candidatus Gastranaerophilales bacterium
GTTCAGACTCAACTGGGACATGCTTCAATTACTATGACAATGGATTTATATACCCACTTGTTGCCAGAAGTTAATGACAAGTGTGTAAACTTGCTCAATAGCATTGTAAACAATACAGTCAAATCACAATCGACTTTAAAATACCAAATTAAATAAACTGGCAAAAAGCTTTTTTGAATTTTACTGCATTATTTTCAAGCCAAATAAAAAACTCTTCCCAATTGCTTGCATCATATAAATCAAATCCTTCTTTTTCTACTGAAATTATACTAGCTTTTTTATTTTTTAATTCATTCCAAATTAGTTTTTCACCTATAATATTTTCAATTTCAGCTTTATGATTTTCAAAGATATAATAAAGCTCTTTATTGTTAGGAATGTATAGGTCACAACCTACTTTTTTATCTTTGGCCAATGCTCTAAAATCAATATGGGCTTTCGATGTGCCAATAGCTATTGAATTCCAATGGTCTCCAGAGGGCTTATGAGGTTTAATAGTCGAATGCTTATTGCTTAAAAAAGCATTCAATTGTGTCCAAAAATCAATCAATTTTAGTTTCCTGTCATTCATAATAGAATTTGGTTTTTTCAATATTTTTGCCCATTCATTAGGTTTACATAATATTTCGAACTTTGGTGCATAAGGAGAATCAGCAATTTGATAAACTTCCATTTTAATCAGAAAGAAACTTGTTTTATCATCTGTTCTTTCATTTAACCAATCTATTGCTTGTATGTGTTCACTCTTTGCATCTTTAACTATCCATATAACAATTTCAGCATCATAGCCCGAAGCATAAGTTATAATTTTACCCAAATGGTCATGATTGGTCATTTCAAGTTGATTTTCAATAATTATTTTTTTCTCCCAATTTGTGTCTTGCGCAAGGATGTCAACACGATAAGAACCTACTTCTGCTTCTTTTTGAATTAATTCGATATCCACACCTATAACATCACCTAAGCTGTTTAAATTTTCTTCTTCGGCCAACCAACTTGTAAAGTCAAGAGCCTCGTGCTTCCATATTTCTCTTAAGTCTATACTTTTTAATTCACATAGTTTTTGCATGATAAAAGACTCCTTTTGGAAGAATTTTAACACACATATAAATAAACTTGTAACCTTTTTGCAACTTTTGCTAATTTTCGCACTTAAAAAGGGCTCAGTCAAATGCCTGAAACCCTTGATTTTACTTGGTTGCGGGAGCTGGATTTGAACCAACGACCTTCGGGTTATGAGCCCGACGAGCTACCAGACTGCTCCATCCCGCGTTAAACTTATTCAATTTTCACTTCTACAGTCTGGCATCTCGTCGCCCGACTCGTATATTTTGCTTGACCCCTGACGGGTCAACGGACTGTTCCATCCCGCGATATTATCGCTTACATCCCATTATTAAACGCTGAAAATAAAAATTCAACCCTTAATTTTCTTTAATTTTTACCAAACTTCATTAAACTTTTTTATCCACTTTATGTTAAAATACAGCTTATGAGAGGCTTAAGTAAGAAAAAGATTTACTTTATAGTTTTTTTATCGATTGCGCTATTGTGCACACTTGGCTTCTTGTGGGCTTGGTTTGTTACCCGTGACATCAGGAAAAATGTTGCAGGGGCGCTTAATCAGGCGCAAAAAGTTGAAGTAAAAAACCTTATTTTGACCGAAACAAAAAACCAAAAAAAATACTGGGAACTCTACGCCAAAACAGGCAGCTACGACAGCTCAATGCAGATTGTAGTTCTTACAGGCATTATAGGTAATTTTTACGATGAAGACAAAAATGTTGCCCTAAGCTTTGAATCTCCCAAAGGAACTTACCGTGACAGCGACAAAAACGTTACTTTAGAGGGTGAAACACTAATAGTATCAAAAGACGGCTCTTCAATTCTTGCGGATAAAATCGAATGGGGCGGCAAAAACACAGACATCGTTGCTTCAGGCAATGTAAGAATAGCAAAAGATGAAGATTTCTCCACCGTGAGCGAAAAAGCTGTTTTCAATTCGGATTTTACTTTCTTTAAAATTATCGGCAAAACTCAAGTAAGAGTTTTTACAAAAGAAGGCAAAGAACAAGAAAAAGTTGACTTATTCAATACCAAGGAAAAATAAATGAAGAAGATATTTCTCACAATAGCACTTATAGCTTTTACAACAATGTACGCAAATAGCGCCAACGTTGTAATTGAGGCTAAAAAGCAAACAATAAAAATGGACCAAAACAAAGGCTTTTTTGAAGGCGATGTTCAAGTCAGCGTTGGTGATATAAAAGTAAAAAGTCCCCGCGCCGAGCTTGATTTAGACCCTGTGAGCAAAAAACCCTCCCTTGCAACGTTTTTTGACAACCCGTATGCTTTTCAAAATAAAGAAAACAAAAAACACGAGATTAAAGCTGACATAATAAAAGTATCACTCATCAAAAAAAGTGTTCTGGCACAAGGAAACTCACAATCCATAATGATGGAAAATCGTCAACCCGTTATGACAATTAACGCTGACTCTCAAGAATACGACACAAATACAAAACTTATGAAAGCAAACGGCTCTGTCGTTATTCGCTATCAAGATTTAGAAACATTCTCGGACAAGGCAAACGCTATCGTTGACAAATCAGGCAACATCCAAAACTTAAAACTCATCGGCAATGTTGTTATGAAAGAAAAAGCAAATGTCATAAAGGGCAACATGTTTGAATATGTTCCTCAAAGAGAAGAGTTTCAAGTATCCGGCAACACCTCATCCGATGTAACTTTTGAAGACGGTACAAGAGTTTATGTTGAGGCCAGATACCAACAGTTCAACAAACTCACAAGCGCCCTTGTTGCAGGCGGTAACGTAAAAGTAAAATACAAAGACTACTTTGCCCAAGGTCCAAAAGCTCAGCTTTTTGTTGACCCGAAAACAAATAAACCAAACACCGTAATATTTACCGGACGCTCAAAAATAACAAGCCAAGGTTCAACTGTTGAAGCTGACAAAATAAAAATGACACTCAATCCAAAAGCATTTTTTGCTGACGGAAATGTAAAAACAAGTATTTCTCAAGACGGTAATATGGAGATTATGCCTTAGATTATGAATATAACACTTGAAAACAAACAATGCTTAATAGCAGGTGACGGGTTGTTACCCGTTAAAATGGCTCAAAGTGCCAAAGAAAACGGATTTGAAGTTATTGCAATTTCACTTTCTTCGGATAACTGCAAAGAACTTCAAAAGCACTGTTCAAAAGTCGTTTCACTTGGTTTCGGGCAAGTTGAAACAATAGAAAAACTCCTTAAAGACGAGGGCATAAAGCAGCTCACTTTCTTGGGCAAAGTTTCAAAAACAATGCTCTTAAAGCGTCCCAAACTTGAACCTAAAGCAATAGAGTATATTAAAGAAGCTTTTAAATTAAACGATGACGCTATTATGCTAAGAATTGTGGAAGAACTTGAAAAAATCGGCGTCAGCGTGCTTGACCAGACAATATTTATCAAAAATCTTATGGTACAAAAGGGTGTTCTCACAAAATGTTCACCGACTCAAGAAGAGCTCTATGACATAGAATACGGCTATAAAACAGCCAAAGAAATGGGCAAACTCGACATCGGTCAATCTGTCGTTATGAAAAACCGTATGATTATGGCGGTTGAGGCGATTGAGGGAACGGATAAGTGTATTAAAAGAGGGGCAAAGCTTGCACGCGGCAAAGGTGCCGTTGTGGTAAAAGTTGCAAAACCTAATCAAGACAAAAGATTTGACATACCAACAGTCGGTATCAGAACCCTTAAAACTATGCGCAGATACGGTGCAAACGTGCTTGCGCTTGAGGCTGGAGAAACAATTATAGTAAATCAAAAGGAAATGATTGATTACGCTAATAAGCACAAAATATCAATCATAGCGGTTTAATATGGCAAAAAAAATATTTATTATTACGGGTGAATCATCGGGGGACAAACACGCCTCAGGCGTTGTAAGGGAATTAAAAAAACTCAATCCCGATGTAATTATAGAAGGTATAGGCGGTCAAAACCTTAAAGAGCAAGGTGTAAAGTTGTTTTCCGACCATTCTAAAATGGGCGGCATAGGAATTACACCAAAGCTTGTAATTGACCACTTTACTTTAGGCAGAAGAATAGTAGATTACCTTAAAAACTCCTTTAAGCCTGATTTAGTGCTGCTTGTAGACTATGGAACATTTAACCTTGCAATTTCAAAATTCCTTAAAAAAGAAGGCTTTAGGGTGTTTTACTTCATCCCGCCTCAAATTTGGGCGTCAAGGAAATGGCGTATTCATACAATTAAAAAGAATATCGATAAAGTCTTTACAATCTTTCCCTTTGAAGAAAAAATGTATGAAAAAGAGGGCATAAACTCCACTTTTGTAGGTCATCCGCTAAATTTTGAACTACCTGAGGCAGCTAATAGGGAAGAATTTTTCACTCGTCACGGTCTTGATAAAAACAAGCGTCTTGTGAGCGTTTTCCCCGGTTCAAGAATGTTTGAGATAAAATATCTCCTTAAGATATTTACGGGTGCGGTAAAAATAATAGAGAAAATCTGCCCTGATGTGCAATTTGTATTTTCTCATGCAAAAAACCTCAAAGATGACGCTTTTAGCGTGGACTATAAAACAATAAAAGGCGAAAATCAAGCACTTTTAAGCGTTTCAGACGCTCTTATTCTGGCATCGGGCACGGTAGCGCTTGAGGCAGCACTATATAACACTCCTATGATAATTGCCTATCGCGGACCTTTATTTTTCTACTTGATTTATCTGATTGTAAGAAGTATTAAAAACGCCTGCCTTGTAAATATCATTACAGGAAAAGACATAGTAAAAGAGTTTTTAATGTATGACGCTAAATCAAAAGATATAGCAGATGAAATAGTTAAACTCTTAAACGATAACAACTACAGAGAAAAACAAATACAAGGCTTAAAAGAAGTAAGCTCAATGCTTGGTGATAAGCACTGTGTTGAAGAAGTAGCAAAATTGATAAATACGGAACTTACGGGGGAATAAGATGGCAAATATAATAACTCTTTCAAGAATTTTTATGGTCTTTATTGTTGTTGCGCTTTTATTTATGCACAACAACAGTGCAACGCTGAGCGCACTTATTTTGACAATTTTTGTAATGTGGTTTGACGGACTTGACGGCTATGTTGCAAGAAAGTTCAATGAAACTTCAAAACTCGGTGCCGTTCTTGACATTATGGGAGATAGAATTGTAGAAAACGTCTTCTGGATAACATTTTGTGCTATGGGCTGGATAAATGTCGCTATACCGATAATTGTCCTTACAAGAGGAATAGTAACAGATTCTATCCGCTCACTTGCACTTGCACAAGGCTACACTGCATTTGGCGAAAAAACAATGATGCAAGGCAAAATTGCAAAATTCATCGTTGCTTCAAACTTCTCAAGATTCACATACGCGCTTTGTAAGGCAATAGCATTTTTGTTTATTATTGCAGGACATCTATCCTTTAGCTATGACCACAGCGTACTTGCAATAGGTATAATCTGCGCTTGGATTGCAGTAGCGTTTTGTGTTTTAAGAGGAATACCCGTTGTAATTGAGAGCAAGAGATTTTTTGAAGTAAAATAAAATGCAAAAAAAGTTCCTTAACATAGTAATGGTAGAACCTGAAATACCTCAAAACACGGGCAATGTGGCACGTCTTTGCGCCTGCTGCGGAGCAAAATTGTTTTTGTGCGGAAGATTAGGGTTTTCTATGTCAAATAAATACCTCAAACGCTCGGGGCTTGATTACTGGGACAAAGTAGAAATTGAGCACCTTGTAAGTTTTGAGGAACTTACAGACAATTTTCCCATCCAAAATAATAACTACTATTTTTTCACCACAAAAGGAGAAAAACTATACACGCAAGTAAGCTACAAAGAAGGTGATTTTATCGTATTTGGACCTGAAACAAGAGGTCTTAGCGATGAGATTTTAAACAAATATAAAAATAATCTTGTCACAATTCCAATGATGGAAAACACAAGGAGCTTAAACCTTTCAAACTCAATAGCAATAGGAGCATACGAAGTCATAAGACAGCTCGGGCATTTAGGAGAATAAAATGGATAATAATATTTCAATAACAAAACTTTCAAAAGAAATAGTATCAAAATTTTTGCCTCAAAGGGTACAGGTGTCTAACAAAGGAACATATGGCAATGTGCTAAATATAGCGGGTTCTATGTTCTACCCCGGAGCTGCCTATTTAAGCTCAATTTCAGCCCTTAAAGTAGGCGCAGGAGCAGTCATGCTTGCAAGCGCAAGCGATGTAATCC
Source organism: Candidatus Gastranaerophilales bacterium (assembly GCA_944325115.1). Classification (GTDB taxonomy): domain Bacteria; phylum Cyanobacteriota; class Vampirovibrionia; order Gastranaerophilales; family Gastranaerophilaceae; genus Galligastranaerophilus. The sequence continues at coordinate 6,292 of CALUYX010000068.1, forward strand.
CCCTTGTTGCCGCAAACTCGCCTGATATAACATTTCTTGACTTAGGACAAAGCCCCGTGGGCACTATTCCAAAAGACGGCATAAAATACTTGGATAGCGTTGCAAACTCTCATGCAATATCCATAGGCTGCGGCTTATCCACCCTTGGCGGAACAAAAAACTTTGTAATGAGTTTTTTACAGAAACACATTGAATCTCAAACACCTATTATAATTGACGCTGATGCGATAAATATTTTATCGAGCACTAATAAAAAACTCTTCCCGCTAAATTCAATCATAACACCTCACCCGCTTGAACTTTCAAGACTTCTTGAGGTTGATGTAAAAGAAATTCAGTCTAACAGAATAAAATGGGCGTGGGAAGCAAGTAAGTATTTTGATTGCATAGTACTTCTTAAAGGACATGAAAGTGTAATTGCAATACCTAACGGAAAAATATTTATAAATACAACGGGCAATTCAGCGCTGTCAAAAGCAGGTGCGGGTGATGTACTCACAGGTATGATTGCAGGACTTTGCGCTCAAGGTGCAACGCTTGAAAATGCCGCTTGCCTTGGAGCATATTTGCATGGGCTATGCGGTGAAATTGCAAGCAAAACTCAAGGTGAATATTCCGTCCTTGCATCAAACTTGCCAAATATAATACCTATGGCAATTAAAGAGATATTAACCGTAGGTTAAACTTCACACACCATAGACTCGCTTGCTCTCATTGGACGCGTCGCGTCACAATTCGAGCTGCGCTTGGGTACGGTTCGTGCTTTGTGCCAAGCTCTTCGCTTGCCACATGCGCACTTCACACACCATAGACTCGCTTGCTCTCATTGGACGCGTCGCGTCACAATTCGAGCTGCGCTCGTAAAAAAAACGGCTCGATGCGTTCGCATTGAAGCCGTGATGGATAGAATTAGTATTACGGAG
>CALUYX010000069.1 GCA_944325115.1 Candidatus Gastranaerophilales bacterium
GACACATCGGAATTAGCTCAAATCATAAAAGATAACACATACGATATGATTGTTGATGCTTATCACAATTTTGACCGTGAATACAGACAAAACAAGCTTGAAGAAGCTAAAAACATTGTAAAAGAAAAAATTGAAGCACTTGATGAAGAACACCCCATCAAAAAAATGATGGAAGAAACGGGTATAGACTTTGTTGCAGAAGAATTTAAGGCATTAGAAAAGAAAATAATGCGCGCAATGATTAAAGACGAAGGTGTTCGTGCTGACGGCAGAAAAGTTACCGAAGTTCGTCCTATATGGTGCGAAGTTGGCGTTATACCTCGTGCTCACGGTTCTGCAGTATTTACAAGAGGTCAAACTCAAATCCTTTCTTGCGCAACTCTTGCAGGTCCCGCTATGGCTCAAGAACTTGACGGCGTTGACCCGCTGCTTAAAAAATCATATATGCATAAATACATCTTCCCCGGATTCTCTGTTGGTGAAGTTAAACCCCTTAGAGGTCCAGGACGTCGTGAAGTAGGTCACGGTAACTTAGCTGAACGCGCTAATGTTCCCGCGTTACCTGATGAAAAAGACTTCCCATATACTATCCGTGTTACATCTGACGTACTTGAATCAAACGGTTCAACTTCAATGGGTTCAACTTGCGCAAGCTCAATGGCTTTAATGGATGCAGGCGTTCCTGTTAAGTGCATGATTTCAGGTGTTGCAATGGGTCTTATAAAAGAAGGCGATACAGATATCGTTCTAACCGATATCCAAGGTATTGAAGACTTCTTGGGTGATATGGACTTTAAAGTTACAGGTAACACTGAAGGCATTACAGCACTTCAAATGGATATGAAAATCAAAGGCATATCAAATGAAACTCTAAGACGTGCACTATATCAAGCAAAAGACGGCAGATTACACATTATGGAATGTATGAAAGAAGCAATCAGTGCTCCAAAAGAAGACTTATCACCTTTTGCGCCGAGATTATACTCTATGATGATACCTACAGATGATATAGGAACAGTAATCGGACCCGGCGGAAAAATGATTAGAAGCATAATTGATGCCTCAGGAGCCGAAATTGATATTCAAGATGACGGAAAAGTTACAATTACATCTAACGATAAAGAAGGTGCAGATATTGCAATTAAGATGATTAAAGACCTTACATTCAAACCTGAAGTCGGCATGGTGACAAAAGGCAAAGTTGTAAGAATCATTCCTATCGGCGCTTTTGTAGAACTTGCCCCCGGAAAAGACGGTATGGTTCACATATCACAAGTTTGCCAAGAAAGAATAGAATCAATTGAACCTCACCTTTCGATTGGTCAAGAAGTAATTGTTAAAGTTATCAAAATTGACGACAAGGGTAGAGTTAACCTTACAATCAAAGGAGTAAGCGAAGATGAAAAGGCTAATTGTCAATAGATTTAAAAAAACTTCCCTTATGCTTAGTGCGCTTTTAATTAGCGCACTGGCTTTGGGCGGATGTGCAACACTTTCTTATGTTGGCGAAGATTATAATGCGAAAAATACCGCAATGATTCAAACAGAAGAAATGTTTTATTTTTCAACATACAACAAAGTTTCTGCACAAGAAGATATTTCAATGCGCGTTGGCATATCAAAAACTCCTGTGCCTGAGATACTTGTCACATATGTGCAACTTAATAACAACTCAAGAACAAATGACTATGTATTCTACACAAAAGACTTGTTAATAAGCGCAAACGATATGCCCGTTGACATAATAAGCTCTTCAAATTATCTTGGCGCATACCAAAGTTCGCAAGCAGGCGCTCTTGCAGCAATGTCGCAAGCATCAGGAACGCTCAGCAACATTGCAACAATTGCAAACACGTACCAACGCCTAAATCAAACAAGTCCTACGGTTGAACCATCAAACGTAGGAACAGATGACGGCGCTTACAAGCAAATAAGTACAGTGGTTGACGGCATAAGTAAGCACACAATTAACAATGCAGCTGTCTTAAAACCGATGGAAAATAAATTTTTCTACATCTTTATTAAAGACCCCGGAGTATACCCGATTAAAGCCGATTATAAAGACTTAACATACAGCTTTATGGTAAAAGGTAACCCGCCAAAAGATGAAGATTAATATAAATAAAATTAAAAGAGCTTTTGGGCGCAACCGCTCAAAAGCTCAACATCTTGTAGAGTTTGTCCTATTTTTCCCTTTTTTAATCGGAATAATAGGACTTTTAACAGAAATTGCCTATGGTCTAAACACGGGCATAGAACTTAACTCTGCACTAAATAGGGCGCTTGGCGCAGTGTCATCAATTCAAAGAGATGAAACAGCAACAAAAGATGTTATAGAAGAAGAGCTGTACCAAAATACATATGAGATTCTTGTCAAAAGAAAAGTTCCATATACAAAAACTCTTGAGGTAGAAACTCTTGAGGTTGATGATTTTCTTGTGAGTATTGCAACATATGAATACACTTACGCTTTTAACCTTGTAAACACTTTCTTTAGCGCAGTGCCTGAAAAATTTCATTTTAAAAGTGTTGTAATTTCAAATAAATCTCTTTTTGCGCCAAATTCATACAATCTGGATGAGGTCACACTTGAAAATACGCTCAAAAACTACTCTATATATGGCGATAAAGAACTTGAAGATAAAATAAAAGATATTTATAACAATACACAAAATACCAAAGGAGATAATGCGGATGATAAAATTAACTCCTAAGAAAAAAAGAGCCGATGTTGCAATAATGGTTGCAGTATTTTGTGTCGCATTTTTGGCGCTTTGTGCCTTTGGTATAGATATGGCATATATAACTCTAAACAGAGCAAAATTACAAAGAGCAACGGAAACTACAGCCCTTGCTGCAATTGCGCAGTACAAAGATAGTGGGATTGATAAAAGCAAAGAACTCTTTAAGCTCTACAAATCAGAATTTGACACAATTAAAGACGCAAATATAACATCTGTCCAATATAAAACAGGTACAGACGGAAGTATCAAACTTAAAATTTCAACAGAACTCAACAGTCCCACCTATTTTCTAAGGTTTGCAGGCGTAGGAGGGGTGAAAATCGAAGCAAACTCGTACGCTAAAACTTATGAAGAAATTAAAGAAGATGTACAATCAGGCGAAACCGTAGACCTTGATAGCATTATTACAAACAAAAAGGGTAATGATATAAAAATAAAAACAAAACCAAACTCGTATGGATATTTTGTCTTTGCGGGTAAAAAAAATACAGATGGAACCTATCTTTGGTCCGATATGGGCTGCAAATCAAACACCGCAACCACACAAAAAAATATTGATGGCAAAAACTACACCCTTATTTGCTCTCAAGAAGAAAATTTTGACTTTTCTAATTCCTGCAGTGATAACACAAGTATTAATGTTGCAGATTCAATAGTAATATTTAGCGCAAAACCACTTGATTGCCCTCAAGGACAAAACCTGCTAAAAGACATTGAAGAAAGAGCAAAAGACTCAAATACCCCGATAACTTTTGAATGGCTTTTATCACAATTTCCAAAGCAAGACAGCAACCCTTATGAAATAACAATTTTAAATAACGTAAAACTTATTACAAAGGATGATTTTTTAAGGTAAAATATACTTGTCGGGAATAAAATAGCGAGGTCAAATGAGGGGCGAGGATAAAAAGACTTTAATTTTAATTGACGGGCACGCTCTTGCTTTCAGGATGTTTTTTGCTTTAGAGAGAACAAATATGCAAACAACGGAGCACCAGCCGACTTGGGCAATATATGGTTTTTTTAAAGCAATTTTTGACCTTTTATCACCAACTTCAAAAGGCGGAAGCAATATCCGACCAAACTCTATAGCTGTGGCGTTTGACGTATCAAGACACACATTTAGACTCGAAAAATATGAAGACTACAAGGCTAACAGACAAACCATGCCTAATGCTCTTCGCTCGCAACTTTCGCTCATTATGGAGGGGCTAAAAGCTCTTAATATCCCTGTTTATACAAAAGAAGGCTTTGAGGGAGATGACATCATAGGTACAATCTCAACAAGAGCAAAAGCTATGGGACACAATACCTACATCCTGACGGGCGATAAAGACAGTTTTCAGCTTGTTGATAAAGAGGGAGCAATAAAGGTTTTAATCCCTCAAAAAGGTATTCTAAACAGTTACGACTGGCAAAAAGTTATAGAAAATATGGAAGTAGAGCCCACGCAAATTGTTGACTACAAGGCTCTTTGCGGCGATACATCAGATAATATTCCGGGAGTTAAGGGAATAGGTGCAAAAACAGCGGTATGGCTTTTAGGCGAGTATAAAGATTTAGATAACATCTACAAAAATATCGACAACATTACAAAAAAATCTATAAAAGAGAAACTAATAGAGCAAAAAGACTCTGCATATATGTCACAGTTTCTTGCAACAATAAAAAAAGATGTCGATATTGATTTTGATTTTTCAAAAACTTGTCTTGAAATACCAAACAAACAAGCAGTCATTGACTTTTTTCAAAAAGTACAGTTCTACAGCTTTGTAAAAAATCTGGATAAACTTCTCCTGCCTTTTGAAACAGGCTGCGACGAAGAAGAAAATAAAGAAATTTCTTTTGTAAAAATAAAAGACGAAGATGTCCAACTTGGGCTTTTTAGTACACAAGAAGAAACCAGAGAAGATGAAGTTATAAAAATTAGCTCTAAGGATGAGGCAAAAAATTTCCTTAAAAACATAGAAGAAAATGCCACCGTTTCGGTATTATCTGCCACAGATATGCCTAATTCAATATATATAGCTTGTGATAATACTTGCATAAATTTAAACATGGATGATGAGGATGTTATAAATCTTCTAAATAATCCAAACGTCAAAAAAGTAGTCTATGATATAAAAAATGAACTTAATAATATAAATCCAAAAGGCGTTATAGATGATTTAATGTTATCAAGCTATGTTAAAGACTCATCAAGAAAGCACGATTTAATATCACAAATTCAAAACTATCTTAATTTTATACCCGATGAAAATGACAACCATAAACTTGCAAGAAATATGCTCTTGTTGCATAAGTTCTACAGAGATTCTCTAACTAAAGAAGAAAAAACTCTCCTTGATGATACAGAGCTTCCTCTTGCATATGTTCTAAAAGATATTGAAGATACGGGTGTAAGCCTTGATATTGATTATCTGAAGAGTTTAAGTATTGAAATAGATAAAAAAATTCTTGATTTTGAAGAAAAAATCTACTCTCAAGCGGGAACAACTTTTAATATCAATTCTCCAAAACAAGTAGCAGATGTACTTTTTAATACTTTAAAAATTAAACCGGGCAAAAAAAATAAAACAGGTTTTTCCACCTCTGCTAAAATTCTTGATGACTTAGCGGAAGAACACCAGATAGCAAGAGATATTCTTGGTCACAGACAGCTTATGAAGCTAAAGACCACATATATCGATAATCTTCCAAAACTTGTTAAATCTGACGGCAAGATTCACACTCATTTTAATCAAATAGTTACAACCACAGGCAGACTCTCAAGCTCTGACCCTAATTTACAAAACATACCCATAAGAACAGAGCTTTCTAACCGCATTAGAGCGGCTTTTGTACCGACAGACAGAGAAAACTCATACATTTTCTCGGCCGACTACTCGCAAATCGAACTTCGTCTGCTTGCGCATTTTTCAGGCGATGAAGTACTTATAAACGCTTTTTCAAACGATGAAGATATCCACCTCATTACCGCTTCAAAAATATTTGAAGTAGAAAAAAATGAAGTAACAAAAGAAATGAGAAGAAAGGCAAAAGCCGTAAACTTTGGACTAATATACGGTCAAACAAGGTATGGTTTATCTTCAACTCTAGGTATAAGCCCATTTGAAGCTCAAGAGTTTATAGATAAATACTTTGCCACATATCCTAAAATTAATACATATATCAACAACACCTTAATACAAGCTCATCAAGAAGGCTATGTTGAAACGCTTTACGGCAGGAAGCGCTACCTTGGAGCAGAGCTTAACTCAAGAAATGCAAAAATAAGAGAATTTGCACAACGTGCGGCAATAAACGCCCCTCTGCAAGGCACAAGCGCAGATTTAATTAAAATGGCTATGGTCAAATTGCATAACGAACTTAAAAACTATAAATCTAAAATCATTCTTCAGGTGCACGATGAACTTGTACTTGAAGTACCGAAGGATGAACTTGATGAGGTTAAAAACCTTACAATAAAAGCAATGGAGCTTAATCAACCGCTAAAAGTACCGCTTAGAGTGGATACAAAATTTGCTAAAACTTGGAGAGAGGGAGAGTAATGAAAAAAATTATTTTAACAGTACTTATGTCATTAATTACCCTTGGCGCATACTGCGATGAGTCACTGCTTTCAAGCTGCTACAAAACATACCCTCTTGCAGCTGACAAACTATATCTTCTGACACTTAGCGCTCTTAACTCCACGGGGCAATACGAAGTTCTTGAAATGCAGACAAAAAACGGCTACATATTATTTAAAGCCGCAAATAAAAGCTATATTGCAACAATATCAAAAGAAACAACAAGCACCTCGGGTATAAAAATTCTCCCGTCAAACAGTGATTTTTCGGGCGGAACATATGTACAAAAAACAATTTTTGACACAATAGAGGCTAATCTTAAAAACACTCCGGAGAAACTTTTGTAAATGTATAAATACGCCCTTGTCCTTACGGATGTTGCAAAACTCGGAACAAAAACATTCAGCTATTTAATACCCGATGAAATGCGCTCTATAATTAAAATAGGGCAGCCCGTGAGTGTGCCTTTTGGTCCAAAAAGAAAGATAAAAGGCTATATCGTAGGGTTTTCAAACTATTTAGAAGAGGGCATTAAAGCAAAATACATTGATGAAATACTTGATAGCGAAGCGCTTTTTTCTCTTGAATATTTAAAACTTCTTGAATGGGTTGCAAACTA
>CALUYX010000070.1 GCA_944325115.1 Candidatus Gastranaerophilales bacterium
ATATAAATGATAACATTAGAAGATTTAAAACCGGCTGAAGGTTCGGTATCCAAATCTAAAAGAGTAGGTCGCGGACGTTCATCAGGTCATGGTAAAACATCTTGCCGTGGTCACAACGGTGAAGGTCAAAGGTCAGGCAGAAGCGCAAAAAGAGGTTTTGAAGGCGGTCAAATGCCATCTTATCGTCAAATGCCTAAATTAAAAGGCTTTAAAAACAGATTTGCTCTTAAAACTGCTGAAGTAAATGTTGCAGATTTAGAAGCAATGAGCGTTGATACAATCGATTTAGCTTATTTAATTGAAAATAAAAAAGCTCACCCCTCTTGCGAAGTATTAAGAGTACTTGGCAACGGTGAACTTAAAAAAGCAGTTACGGTTAAAGCTTCATACTTTACACCTTCTGCAAAAGAAAAAATCGAAAAAGCAGGCGGAAAGGTTGAATTAGTTTAATGCAACAACAAGCAAACAGCCAGCAAATGCTGGAGAGTTTAATGAGTAATCTTAGAGCGAGCGGTTTAAAGCAAAAGTTGATTTTCACTTTTGCTATAATCGCCTTGTTCAGATTCGGTGCTCAGTTACCTATATATGGTATAAATAACGAAGTATTTCAGGCGATGGCTGCAGGGAACAATATGATAGGTTTTCTTGATTTGTTCTCAGGCGGTGCTTTGGGTAAAGTTTCTATCTTTGCTCTTGGTATAGGACCTTATATTACAGCTTCAATTATTATGCAATTGTTGGCGGTAATTATACCTTATCTTGAAAAACTTCAAAAAGAAGAGGGTGAAGCGGGCAGAAGAAAAATACAACAGCTGACAAGACAATTTACCGTTGTGCTTGCGCTGTTTCAATCTTTTGTTTTTGTAACAATTTTATCTAAGCTTCCAAACTCTATTATGCACACGGTACACCCCTTGCTCTTTTTCTTGGGTTCAATGGCAGCGCTTACCGCAGGTTCTGTTTTTGTAATGTGGTTAGCTGAATTGATTACAGAAAAAGGTGTGGGTAACGGCGGTTCGCTCATTATCTTTATCGGTATTATATCCGGTATTCCTCTTTATGCTTCAAGGACCGCAACTCTTGTATCTCAAGATACGGCATTACAGTTGGGTCTTGTAGGGCTGCTTGCTATATTTGTTGCAACAATTGTGTTTATTATTATATTCCAAGATGCCGTAAGAAAAGTTCCTATTGTGAGTGCAAGACGTCAAGTGGGTAATAAAGTTTACGGCGGAGCAAATACAAATATTCCCTTTAAGCTTAACCCCGGTGGTGTTATGCCTATTATCTTTGCGGTTGCGATACTTTTGTTCCCCGCAACGATATTGAGCTTTGTTCAACAAATGAAAATACCCGAAGGTGTAGTAAGAAATGTATTTGAGCAGATGAGTTTGTTCTTAAGCCCGTCATCTTTAAGCTACTATATAATCTATTTCCTATTGATTGTGGCTTTAACATTCTTCTATGCTTCCATTATTCCAAGTATGCAACCGAAAGAAATTGCAAATAACCTTAAAAAATACGGCTCTGCAATCCCCGGTGTAAAACCCGGCAAACCCACTGCCGATAAGCTTGATGAGATTTTAAGCAGAACGATATTTATAGGTGCAATATCTTTAGGTATCATAGCTCTCGTACCTACAGTTGCAAGTAAGATTACAAATATCACTACAATGCAAGGTTTAGGGGCTACTTCTTTAATCATCATGGTTGGTGTTGCGCTTGATTTTATTAATCAAATAAAAACACACATGTTGGCAAAAAATTATGAAAGTTTCCTGCAACAATAAGGATAGAAAAATGAAAAAAGTATTTATATTTCTTGGACCTCCCGGATGTGGCAAAGGCACACAGACATCAAGATTATCTCAAAAATTAGACATACCACATGTAGATACAGGTTCGCTTTTGAGAAAAAATATCCAAGATAATACTCCTTTTGGAATAGAAGCAAAAAGCTACATTGATAAAGGTCAGCTTGTACCGATTGAAGTGGTACAAAATGTTATAAAAGACCGCATTAAAAAGGATGACTGCAAAGACGGCTTCATTCTTGACGGCTTTCCACGCTCCGTTGAGCAGGCTGACGCGCTAAAGGGTATATTGAGTGAAGTTACAAACTTTAATCTGAAAGATGACGCTCTTGCGATTTATTTTGATATCGCAAATGAGGTTCTTATACAAAGACTTGTAAACAGGCGTTCATGCCCTAAGTGCGGTATGATTTATAACCTTTTGAGTTCTCCTCCGAAGTTAATGAACTATTGCGATATTTGCGATACTCAACTTGTTCAAAGGAAAGACGATAACGAGGAAACCGCAAAATTAAGGTTTGAAACGTACGAAAAAGAAACAAAACCGCTTCTTGAATACTTTGATAACGAAGGCATTTTAGAGGAAATAAATGCCGATGCTCCAATAGCAGATGTTTGGGAAAGTATTAAAGAAATAGTTTTCGAAGAAGATTAGGTAAATAAATTGATTACAAAAAAATCTCGTGAAGAATTGAAGTTAATGCGTCATGCAGGTTCGATTGTGGCGCTTGTTCATCAGGAAATGAAAAAAGCAGTGTGCGAAGGCATTTCGACATACGAGCTTGATATGATTGCACAAAAGATAATAAAAGAAAATAAAGCAATACCTACGTTTTTGGGCTACCATGGTTTTCCTGCTTCAATTTGTACCTCAATCAACGAGCAAGTAGTTCACGGTATACCCTCAAAAGAGGTAATCCTGAAGGCTGGCGACATTGTATCAATTGATGTTGGCGCAACATTTAGAGGCATGGTTGGCGATGGTGCTTGGACTTATCCTGTCGGTGAAATTTCAGACGATAAAAAAATGCTACTTGAAACTACCGAAAAAGCCCTTATGGCGGGTGTTTCAAGAATGATGAACGGCAACTTGCTTGAAGAAGTTTCAGCCGCCATTGAAGATGTTGCACTGTCAAAAAATCTTGGTATTGTTCGACAATATGGTGGTCATGGTGTAGGCAGAAATATGCATGAAGACCCGTTTGTTTTTAACTACAGAACAGGTAACAGAACAGTTTTGAAAACAGGTATGACAATTGCTATTGAGCCTATGTTAAATTTAGGCAAAGATGATGTTTATGTGCTTGATGACGATTGGACTGTTGTAACGGCTGATGAGAAAGCATCTGCGCATTTTGAGCATACTGTTCTTGTTGGTGAAGACGGACCTGAGATTTTAACAAAATTAAGTTAAATATTTTAGAGGCATTTTCTCTACTATGCCGTGGATTTTGTTAAGGTATTTGTCTTTGTCATCAAATTTTGCTTCGCACATTTCTTGAGTTTCAAGCGATAAATATTTTATTGATATATTTTTACTTTTAAAGATTTCTGATGCGCAATACAGGTAAACAATGCTCTGCAGTTCGTTTTGCGGGTCTTTAGGAATGTTTCTTGATTTCCAGTCAAAAATTGTGTAACTGTCATTATTTTTATAAATTGCATCAAATCTTCCTGTCAGATAGAAGCTGAATTTATCGCCTGCGCATTTTACAAGGAATGATTCTTCTGTTTTTATAAATTTTTCTTTTTCTTTAAAAATCTCAAGTTTAAGGACTTTTTCTATTGTTTCTTTCTCTTTTTCATTTAATGCCATTTTGATGTTTTTTGTACAAAACCCTTTCAAATAATAAGAAATAAAGCCGTGCAGTTTTTCGCCGCTTTTTGCTAAGTCACTTTTGTTTATAAAATCAAGGTGTAAAATGTATTTGTTGATAAAATCATCTACACTTGAATCAAGTAATTTTAGTGAATTTGCGCTGAATGTATTCATTGCTCTACCTCATTTGTAAGGATTTTACAGGGTTTTTGTTCTTTTTCTTTTTTAAACATTTTGGTTGTTTTAGCACAGGTTAAATACAGTTTATATTTTGCCCGTGTTATGCCCACGTAGAGCAGGCGGTAGTTTTCTTCAAGAATTTCCCACTTTAGTTCTTCCTGTGTTTTTGGCTGAGATTTTACGGATTGGATAAAATCAAAATTCTTTTTGAGTTTTATGTCTTCTATGTCTAATCCCAGATTGTCTGAAGATAATTCGGGTATAAAAACAAAGTCAAACTCGTCCCCCTTTGCTTTGTGCAGTGTCATAATTTTTATGGAGTCGCTGTCTTCTTCCTTGTTTTCTTCTTTAAAAAATTTGATATTTTTATTTATTCTGCCTGATATTTCATTAAGTCTTTGAGTTGTGTCTTCAAAATTTTTCATATTTTTATATATGTTTTCAACAATAGAATAAACCATAGAAACATTTGCGCTCTCGAGGGTGTTTTTAAAATAAAAGTTTCCTATTTCAAGGGTCAATTCCATAGGCGTTGCACTGCTGTTTAAAAGAAAATATTTTAAATCCCACCATAGCCTGTATTTTGAGCCTTCTTGCGAGAAGAAGCTGTTGTTTTGTATAAAATCTATTATGTCTGTTTCTTCTTTGTATATGGGTAATTCAAGTAGCATTTCAAGGCTTTTTTGGATATTTTTTTTGTTTTTAAAATCGCAAATAAAGTTAAAAATCGCAAGAGTTGTTTTAAAAACCGTGTTAGAACACAGTGTATCGGTGTTTTTTTGTGTTTTTATGGCACAGTTTTCCATAAAACTTGCCCACAGTTCTATTGCCCTGTTGCTTCTTAAAAGTATTGCAACGGATTTGTCGGGGTGCGTTTTTTTTATTTCTCTTATTTGATTCACAATAAAAGCTTTTTCCTCATCCTCTTTTTCAAAAACCTTAAGAAAAACCGCATCTTTGTTAGTCGGGTTTTTGCCTTCAACGGGCTGCATGTTGGTTTTTAAAAAAGCATTTGGAGCGTATTTAATCCCCTCATCGATTGTTTTGTTTGCATAATCTATGATTTTTTTGCCGCATCTTTGGGATTTATTCATTTCTACGTTAAGATTTTCTTTTATAAATTTCTTAAAACCCTCTACATCGGAGTTTGAAAAAGTTGAAGTAATTGCCTGATTTACATCTCCGCAGCGTATGATATTGCCCCATTTGCCCCCAAGCAGCGCAATAAGTTCTTGTTGTATCGGCGAAGAGTCTTGTGCTTCATCTTCAATTATTATTCTGGCAAGATTCTGATAATAGTTCCTTATTTCGCTGTTTTCCTGCAGTAATTTAAGGGCGTATGTTAAAAGGTCATCGTAGTCCAAGAGGTTATTTTGTTTCATTTCTTTGCTGTAATATTCAAAAACCATTTTAAAACTCGGACTTTTTATTTTTTTTATATCTGATTTAATATCGCTTTTAAAATCACTCAATGCTCTTTCGTAGAGCTCTGTTTTGTCATATTCAACACCTGCTTGAATAAGTGCTTTTGTGAGGATTTCTCTTCTTTTTGCTTCATCTGTTATTTCAAAATCGTTATCAAGACCTGCAAAGGTGTAGTTATTGTTTTCTTTTAAAATCCTGAGCGCAAGTCCGTGAATGGTTGAAATTTGCGGCATTTCAACCATGTCGGGATAGTTTTGTTTGATTCTTTCTCTAAAGTTTCTTGCGGCAGATTCCATAAAAGTAAGTACAAAAATATTTTCACTTTTAAGCTCGGGTATAATTTCTCCATCAAGAAGTTTTAAAATAAGAGCAAGCATAATTGTAGTTTTGCCCGAGCCTGCTACGGCGCTCACTGCCATTTTGCCGCTTTTGTAATCAAGTACTGCTTTTTGGTCGTCACGGGGGATGATTTTTTGAGGAGAATTTTTGGCAGCTGCAGTGTTTGAGGCAAAAAATTTATCTATAGCACCAAAATTTTCAAGTCCTAAGGTATCGTATACGCTTGAATATATGTAGATTTTATCATTGGCGCACAGGAATATTTTATAGAGTATTCTTGCTGTCCTATCAAGTGTAAGCTCAAGATTATCATTGAGTTCAAACGTATTTTTATCCCAGTTTTTTTGAAATACCCAAGAATTATATAACATACCGATATCTTGCTTTATCCAGTTTGAATTTGAGCAATCCAGAAGGAATATGTGTTTTGGACATATCTCGTTATCAATGAGTTTTTGGGCGGTAGCAATTATTATTGAATCTTCGGGAATTTCATCCTCGCTTAGAGGATTTTCTGAGATTATTGTGTTTTCAAGCTGCTCTATGAGTTTTGTTTTTTCAAAAGAATTTTTAAAAACTTCTTCAAAGTCGCAAATTTGTTTGGCAAGTTTGTTGAGTTTTAATATGGAGTTTTGATTTTCTAAAGTTTTTTGTATGTATTTGTTGCAAATTTCATAAAGCTGCCCACTTAGAGGTTTTTGCCTTGCATCTTGTGCAAAACTGAGAAACTCTTTTATCTTTTCGCTGTTTGTTTCTTTCAGGTAGTTTTTTAGCGGTTTTTTGTATTCATAATTTGCTTCAATATAGCCTTGATAAATATCCAAAAGCTCTTTATTATCCGGCTTTATAATCTCACAAAGAATGTTTTTTAGAGTAAATGGACTTATATAGTTATCAGGAGTATTAATTATTTTTAAAATTTCCACAACTGCAGCGACAGTTGGGTTTTGATTCAGTTTTTCGCTTCCTGAGAGGAAAAATACATTTTGTTTAATCTTTTTAAAGCAATGACGAAGATAATCATCACACAGGGGTGTTACAACGGCAATTTCAGAGGGTTTTGTACCTGATTTTATCAGTTCTTGAATTTGCTCTATAGTAGAGTTTATCATTTCATCTCGTCTGATAAAACTTCTTACGGTAGAATTTTTGGCAAGGTAGGGTTCTTTGTTTTTTATTTTGTAAAAAACCTCCTGAGCGGTTTTTAGCCCGATTGTGTTTTGTCTTAAATCTTTTGCATT
>CALUYX010000071.1 GCA_944325115.1 Candidatus Gastranaerophilales bacterium
GATAATGCCCCTTAGGGAAAAACCTATAGTAACAGAACTCTGTGACGCTTTTAGCATAGCGCTTACAACATCATCCATTTTACCGTTAATTGCGGCAAAGATAAATGAAGCAAGTATTAATATCAGCCATATAAAATTCATTACTACCCACGAAGCTGGTTAATGAAATGCGACTCTCCCTGCTCGTTTAGAGTGTATTTTGTAACTCCATCCTCTTCTTTTGAGTCAATAAGCCCGCTGTTTTTGGCTTCTTCAACAAGAGAGAAATCAACAAGACTGCCTGTTGCAGGGTAGAATTTTGCATTGAGCATTTTTAAGGTGAAACAATCTTGATTTAGGACTTTTTTAATATAGTAAGCAGCTATAATAAACTCGGAAAAAGTATTGTAGCTTTTGTTTGAAGCTATAAACTCACTAAGCGTCGGCATTTGAGTTTCATCTTGAGGGGAACTTTGTTCTTGTTGAGGTTGAAATTCAAATGTATCTTGCTGAACTTCTGTCGGAGCTTCTTTTTGACACTGCTCACCGTGAGTACAAATATCAAACTCGTTTTTATTTTCAGTGTGTATTTTTCTGTTTAGAAAGCTTTCAAGATATCTGTCAAGCTCTCTTTCAATTACGGCACCATTTTTCGCTACAACTTCAATTTGTTCATCGTTGTATTTGGCTTTGAAATGATATGTACTCATTTATTTTCTATCCTTGTTTTTTAAGTATTTCTTCACGCCATTTTGCAAGCTGTTGCTCAACAAATTCTGCGTCATCCGATGAGAGTTCAATCTCTACTTCGCCTTTTTTCATTTTAAAAACGTATTCTGCCATCTTATAATTCCTCTTTTCCTTAACTACATTATGCAATAAGCAGGCGCTTTTCACAAAATAATTTTACAAAAATTTATATGTATTATTTGAAATCTCTTAAAATTTTATTAAATTGTTGTTGTTAGCTTATTTATTTAGGTCGTTTGTATGAACACTCCGTGTATTTGTTTTTCTATAATATACATGTGGGAGTATCAGGTCTGAATTAAAATCGGGGATATATTTTGTATAATTCAATTAATCCAATTAACATAACATACAGAAACCCTAAGCAAGGTTATGCCTCGCAGACTCAAGATGCTCAAAACCAAGAACAACAACCTGTTTCTTATGAAAACGGAAGCAATGGAAACAGGCATTTTCCAAATGGTGCTAAAGTAGCAATTGACTACACAAAAAATACTATTAACATCTCCCAAATTGTTACCGATTTTAAAAGCACAATTCTTGCAATTAACGCTCCTGATGATATTTCTCAAGAGGTTGGTTCATACTTATCTCTTGTAGAGAAGGAATCTCAAAAGGCAAATCCTTCAAGAGATATTATTGTTTCAAATTTGAAAAATGCTTCAAGAATTTCTGATGAATATATTGCAAAAAGCTTAAATAAACCCTCAAGAGTTGTTGAAGGGTGGATTGATGCTTTATTTATGCAAAATATTGAATTAAAGTCTGACCCTACACATATTAACCCTGATTTCCAACTTGATATTCCCGACAAGAAAAGGACAAAACCTCAAGAAGCAATTCCGCAAAATCAAGAAAACACACAGGATGTCTTTGAGCAAGTTCAACCTTTTGAAAAAGAAGTTGAGCAAAGCGCACAAGAGCCTTTTGAACAGGTGCAAGAGCCTGCTGTAGAAAAGGCGCAAATGCCCGAAACTGCAGACATTGTAAAAAATGAAACTGAAGTTTTGGCTCAACCTGTTTTAGAGAGCATAACAGATAGTGACTTTGAGCCTGAAGCTCCTGCTATAGATGCAATTGAACCTGAAGTTGAAGAACCTGTAAAAGAGTTTTTAATTCAGACCGAACAAGAAGAACAGGTTGTTAATTTCC
This sequence comes from Candidatus Gastranaerophilales bacterium, assembly GCA_944325115.1. Taxonomy (GTDB): domain Bacteria; phylum Cyanobacteriota; class Vampirovibrionia; order Gastranaerophilales; family Gastranaerophilaceae; genus Galligastranaerophilus. Next base: position 1,882 of record CALUYX010000071.1, read on the forward strand.
CGACAGAGCAAGAAGTTAAAAAAACTCAAAAGCCAAAGTACATTACAAGTGAACATGACAGAGTTATTTCAAAATCGCTAAAAGAAGCAAAAACACTTTTGACCCTTGAAGATGACCCTGCTGCAGCATTAGAAACTCTAAATGATGCGTTAGGTGAAATTACACCTGAAACAAATAAAAATCTTCGTGCCGCACTGCATTTTGAACGCGGAAAAATATTTGACGATTATGACTATGTCAACTATGCGCTTCGTGATTTTTACGAGGCTACAAAGTGCGATGATAATAATTTAAAACTTCAGGCGCATGTTAAGATGGCAAGAATTTATGATGATTATGTAGAGTTTGAGCCTGCAATAGAGCACTATCAAGACGCTGTGGGTTTTGGTGGCGAGGCTGATAATCTCCGTGCACAAACAAAGATTCTCTCTGAGATGGCTTCAGTTTATGCTGACAGATATGATTTTGATAATACTCAAATGCTTTCCAATCTTTCTATTGAGGCTGCTAAAGAATCAAATGACCCGATTTTGCTATCTCAAGCATATTCAAATGCCGGAAGAAACTATGAATACATAGGAGAAGACTTTGCTGCTCTTGACAGTTATAAAAACGCTGTCAAGGCAATAGAAACCTATGGTGAAGATGTTGATTTATTTGAAATGCGCGCTCAAAACTATGAAGATGCTGCAAATGTAATGGACAGACTCGGTAATGTTGCTAAAGCAGAGAATCTTTTATCAAAAGCTCGTCTGTATCGTCAAAGGATTTTGCTTGAGCAAATGTCAGAGGCAGTATAAGATTAATTTTCGAATCTCGAACTTTTTTATCTGACTTCATAATCTCAAGAGCCTTATTGGGGTTTAATTTCACGCTTTTTGGCGCAAGATTGTATTTATCAATTATTGAAATTCCATAGTTATAATATGTTTCATCAATAAAGTTTCTAAGTAATGAAGTTTTAAGTGCCATTTTAATACCTTGCGCCACAGCTTGCCCGTGGGGTGTTTTATAATTTGTAAGTTTTTCAATAGCATGGGCGTATGTGTGACCAAGGTTTAAAAGTGCCCTTAGTCCTTTTTCTTTTTCATCTTGTTCTACAACTGCAGCTTTAATGCTTACGCAAGCATAGATTATATCTTCAATTTTATCTTTTATGGTATTTGGGTTTAGTTTTTCAAAAGTGTCAAAAAGATTGAAAAACTTTTTTGCTCCGCAGCTGTTTTCAATAAAAGCATATTTTATAACTTCACCCATTCCGCTTTGAAAATCGCTATGAGATAGAGTGTTTAGTGTTATTGGGTCAATTAAAACTTTTTTGGGCTGCAAAAATGCGCCGATAAGGTTTTTGCCGTGTTTATCGTTAAAGCCTGTTTTGCCGCCGACCGAAGAATCTACTTGAGATAAAAGAGTTGTTGGAATTTGTATAAAATCCACTCCTCTTAGAACACTTGAAGCGCAAAAGCCTGCCATATCACCTATAACGCCCCCGCCAAAGGCTATAATGCAGTCTTTTCGCTCGATTTTATTATCAAGTAATTTGTTTAAAATATACTCTATCGTTTTTAGGTTTTTATATTTTTCGCCGTCTTTAATGATTATTGTATTTTTTTTATCAAATTTTTTTATAAAATCGCTGTATATTTTTGCAACTTTATTGTTTGTGATAAGAAAATATCTCCTATCTTCAAGATAGCTTTCGATATTTTTTAAAATGTTGTTTTCAATTACTATAGGATATGATGTATCAATTTCTTTTTTTAAATTAACGCATAATTTTTTCATAAATCTCCCGTGCAATTTGCTCAATATTTTTATTGTCCGTAACTATCTTTTCGCCTGACTTTTCATACTTTTCAAGTCTTGAAGATAAAATATCTTCAATTGTTTTTTTGGGGTCTTTTGTGTTTAAAAGTGGTCTTTGGGTTTGCTCTTTTACTCTGTTGTATATCGTTTGGGCATCTGCGCTGAGGTAAAAGACCTCTCCCAGTGACTTTAAAATTTCAAGATTTTCTTCCCCTAGCACTGCTCCGCCCCCTGTTGAGAGAACAAAAGCCCTGTTGCTTTTAAAATTTTTTAGCTCTGTAGTTTCAATTTCTCTAAAGTAATTTTCGCCTTTGTCTTTAAAAATTTGTGTTATTTTACCGTATTTTTTTTCAATTATTTCATCAAGGTCAAAAAAATTACACTCGAGAATTTTTGCAAGCTCAAGCCCGACGCTTGTTTTGCCTGAACCCATCATACCTGTTAAAATTATGTTTTTAGATTTTTGTTGCATTGTTTTCAAAATTCTTTTTTATTTCATTAAAATTATCGCAACCGAATTTTTCAAAAAATGCGTCTAAAATAACAATGGCGCACATATTTTTTACAACCGTTGCGCAAGCGTCTACCGCACAGGTGTCGGCACGCTCAAAGTGGGCTGATACCTCTTCATTTGTGTTGATATTTATGGAATTTAGCGCTTTTTTCATTGTGGGAATAGGTTTCATTGAGGCTTTTATGACTATATCTTCCCCGTTTGTCATTCCGCCTTCAATGCCGCCAGAGTTATTGGTTTTTCTGTAAATTTTTTCTCCGTCAGAAAAAATTTCATCGTGCACCTGTGAGCCTTTTTTATCCGCACAAGCTGAGCCAAGACCTATTTCAACGGATTTTATTGCAGGAGTGCTCATAACGGCTTGTGCCAGTCTGCCATCAAGTCTTCTGTCCCACTGAACGTGGCTTCCAAGCCCTACGGGGAGGTTTTTTATTGTTATTTCAACATTTCCGCCAAGGCTCTCGCCCTCTGTTTGTGCTTCTTTTACTTTTTGTTCAAAGTTATTTGGGTCATATTCTCCGCCAAGGGATATGACGCGCGCTTGAAAGGTTATGCCAAAGTTTTTTAAAATATTTTGGCATATTGCACCGACTGCCACCCTTGTTGTTGTTTCTCTTGCGCTTGAGCGCTCAAGTATGTTTCTTATGTCTTTTTGGCCGTATTTGACTGCTCCTGCAAAATCAGCATGCCCGGGGCGTACGTGCTCGATTTTTTTAGACTCAAGGAGTTCTTTTTCTTCTTGGGTTAGCGAATTTATATCAAGTTCTTCTACACTCATTGGTATGAGCCAGTTTTGCCAGTCGCGATTTTTTATTTCAAGACAAATCGGAGCACCCGTGGTTTTAGAAAACCTTACACCCGAGTTAAAATAAATGGTATCGTTTTCTATTTTCATTCTGCCGCCGCGCCCTAAGCCGCCTTGACGAGCTTTAAGTTCTGAGTTTATAAAATCAAAATCCAGCTCAAAATTAGCGCCAATACCCTCTATTATGGCATTTAGGCACTGTCCGTGCGATTCTCCCGATGTTAAAAATCTAAGCGGCATTTTTTCTCCTTAAATATAAACCCATGGCACTTGTTCACGCGCGATTATTGTTTCTACTCCTGTTTTTGCAATCAGCCCTTGAATTAGAGGCAGCACGGGAAGTTCCGATTCAAAGTGTCCTATATCAGCCACGGCAAAGCCCTCAACTTCAAGCGCTGCATGGAATTTTACGTCACCTGTAATATACAGGTCAATGTCGTAGTCACTTAGTGCTTCAATAAATCCGCCGCCTGCTCCTGCGCTTATTGCTACGTTTCTGACTGTTTGAACGCCGTTTGGGTTAATAAGTTTAATCCTGTCTGAATTAAGCGATTGCTTAACTCCTAAAACGAACTCATCAAGTGCTATTTCATCTTTTAGGTGTGAGATTTTAATGTAATCGTTAACTGTTACAAGGTTTTTAAGACCTAAAACGCCGCAAAGTGCGTCGGTTGTAGAACCGTATGTTTTATCAAGGTTTGTGTGCGCGCTGTAAACACAGATATTATGCTTAATGGCTTGAATTAGCACGTTGTTATCAATTTTATTTAATTTATGAAAAATTGGCGGATGGTGAGTAATTATAAGGTCGCAATCATTTGTTATTGCTTGCTCAAGAACTTCTTTTGTAAAAGAAAGCGCAATAAGTACGCGGTTTGTGTAATCATGATGAAGATTAATCTGCCAGCCTGTATTATCCCAACTTTCTGCAAGCTCGGGGGAGGCGTACTTTTCGATTTTTGAAATGATTTCATCCGTTTTAATCATGTAATTTCTCCAAAATTGCAAGCGCTACATTATTTTTGGTTGTTTTTTCTATTTCTTGAATGTTATCTTTTTTATCTATTATCCAAACTTCGTTTTCATCGCTGCCAAGTGCTGTTTTTGCCTCATTTGCAACTATAAAATCGCACCCTTTATTTTTTATTTTTTCTTTAGCGTTCTCAATAACATTTTCACTTGAAAGACAAAAACCTATTACTTTTTGGTTTTCTTTTTTTTCTTCGCACATTGTCTTTAATATATCAGGATTTTGAATAAGTTCAAGTGTCAGAGTTTGTCCTGTTTCTTTTTTTGATATTTTTGAATTTGAATAATTTTTTACTTTAAAATCGCTCACTGCAGCTGCCATAATAAGATAATCCGCAGTCTCTTTTATGAAATATTCCCTTGTTTTATTAAGCATATCATCGCAACTCTGTGCAAGGACTGTTTTATAGGGTTTTTCAACTGCAAAAGTTGAAACAAGGGTAACATCCGCCCCTAAATTATAAGCGCAATCGCTAAGCGCAAGACCCATTTTGCCCGATGATGAGTTTGTAATATACCTTACAGGGTCAATGGCTTCTTTTGTGCCGCCTGCAGTGATTACAACTTTTTTACCCTTTAGAGGTTTATTTTCATTAATAGAATTAAATATCTTATCAAGCGAGCACAACCTGCCTTTATCTTCCGTACCGCAGGCAAGAAAACCGCTCTCGGGTTCAAGAATTTTGCAGCCGCAATCGGATAGTTTTTTTAAATTTTCCTGTACAAAAGGATTTTCCCACATGCCTGTATTCATTGCAGGGGCTAGAAT
>CALUYX010000072.1 GCA_944325115.1 Candidatus Gastranaerophilales bacterium
AATAAAAACTTATGATGAAAAGTATTTTGATGCGTTTTTAAATTTTGATGCCGATGTATATGATAAAGACAATAACAAATTGCCCCAAAAAACAATTTGCAATTACGATGGCAAGGAATTTATTTTAAAATTTTCGAGAAGTCAAAAATCAAAAGACGGCATGAATTATTACCTTCTTGAAAATGAAAATTTATCAGATTACAACACAATTCTAAGGCTCAACTACCTTGGTAACCTGAAAAATAAAAAAGCAGGTTATGTCGTTAAAACTCTGGAAGAGGATTTTATAAGGAACGCGGGTTATAAGGAGCTGACCAAGGAAGTAAAAGATGACGAAGCAATATATTCGTCTATTGCTTTTATTGTCAACAACAAAGATAAGTCAAAAACACAAGAGCAGGTGCGCTATACAATATATAAAATTAAACGCGAAAAAGGTGTTATGAAAACTTTTGAATACAGTTTGGATTTTCCAAAGACTGCTGATTACTTAAAAAAAGCACAGGAATTGGATGAAAAACTTGTTAAGTATGTAAAAAATGAAGAAATGCCTGAACTTGTTAAGAAAAATTTTGGCGTTTTACCAAAACCGATGAGTTATTCCAAGTCTTTTTATTCAGTTGGTGTTGAACAAGAATAATTTTTAAATTTAAAAGCGGGGTTTTAAAACCCCGCTTTATTTTGCTTTGTCTAAGTTTCTGCTTATGAATTAGAAACACCTGATTTAGAGATGATTTCAGCTTCAACGTTAGCGGGAACTTGTTCGTATTTGCAGAATTCCATTGAGAAAGTACCGCGGCCTTGAGTTTTTGAACGGATGTCTGTAGCGTATCCGAACATTTCAGCCAGAGGAACGATTGCACGAACTTTTTGAATACCTGTTCCTTCAATCATTTCCATACCTTCTACACGGCCTCTGCGAGAAGAAATATCACCGATGATATCACCAGTATTTTCTTCAGGAACTTCGATTTCAACTTTCATCATAGGTTCAAGGATGCAAGGACGAGCTTTTTTGATACCGTCTTTCATAGCCATAGAACCTGCGATTTTGAACGCCATTTCTGAAGAGTCAACATCGTGGTACGTACCATCATACAGTGTAACTTTAACGTCGATTACAGGGAAACCTGCTATGATACCGCCTTCAAGAGCTTCTTCCATACCTTTTCTTGCGGGTTCAATGTATTCTTTAGGAATAGCACCACCGACGATTTTGTTTTCAAATACAAATCCGGCATTTTCTTCAGCGGGTTCAATTTTAACTTTAACGTGACCGTATTGACCGCGACCGCCTGATTGACGGATGAATTTAGAGTCTTGGTCAGCTGTTCCTCTGATTGTTTCACGGTATGCAACTTGAGGTTTACCGACATTAGCGTCAACTTTAAATTCTCTCATTAAACGGTCAACAATGATGTCAAGGTGAAGTTCGCCCATACCTGAGATGATTGTTTGTCCTGTTTCATTATCTGTTTTAACTTGGAAAGACGGGTCTTCTTCAGCAAGTTTTTGTAATGCGATACCCATTTTATCCTGGTCAGCTTTTGTTTTAGGTTCGATAGCAACCGAGATAACAGGTGTCGGGAATGACATTCTTTCTAAGATGATAGGAGCTTTTTCATCGCAAAGTGTATCACCTGTTGTTGTATCTTTAAGACCAACTGCAGCGCAGATATCACCTGCGTAAACTTCTGATATTTCGTTTCTTTGGTCAGCTTGCATTTGTACAAGTCTTGAAATACGTTCTTTTTTACCGTTTGTAGCGTTAAGAACGTATGAACCTGATGTTAATTTACCTGAGTAAACTCTCATAAATGTTAAACGACCAACATATGGGTCTGTCATAACTTTAAAAGCAAGAGCCGAGAAAGGTTCATCATCTGAAGAGTGACGTTCAACTTTTGTACCGTCTTCAAGTTCACCTTCGATAGCTTTAACATCTACAGGAGAAGGCATCAGTTCAACAACCGAGTCAAGCAGAAGTTGTACACCTTTGTTTTTAAATGCTGTACCGCAAGTAACGGGAACGATTTTGTTTTCGCAAACACCTTTTCTTAGGCCTTTTTTCAATTCTTCAATTGAAAGTTCCTGACCTTCAAGGTATTTTTCCATCAAATCATCATCAACCTCAGCGATTGCTTCAACAAGAGCTTCTCTGTATTTTTTAGCATCTTCTGCCATATCAGCAGGCACATCTTCAACTTGGATGTCTGTACCTAAGTCGTTTGTATAGATGTATGCTTTCATTTCAAGCAGGTCAACAAGACCTTTGAATTGGTCTTCAGCACCGATTGGAAGTCTTATCGGATGAGCGTTTCCGCCTAATCTGTTTCTGATTTGGTCAACTACACGGTAGAAGTTAGCACCTGTTCTGTCCATTTTGTTAACAAAAACCATACGGGGAACTTCGTAACGGTTAGCTTGACGCCAAACTGTTTCAGACTGAGATTGAACACCGCCAACTGCACAGAATACTGCAACAACGCCATCTAATACACGCAAAGAACGTTCAACTTCAATTGTAAAGTCAACGTGTCCGGGGGTGTCGATAATGTTTACTTGGTGACCTTTCCAGTAAGATGTAACCGCAGCTGATTGAATTGTGATACCGCGTTCTCTTTCTTGTTCCATAAAGTCGGTAACTGCTGCACCATCGTGAACTTCACCGATTTTGTGAGTTTTACCGGTGTAGAACAATATACGCTCGGTTGTAGTTGTTTTACCTGCGTCAATGTGCGCTGCGATACCAATGTTTCTGATTTTATCCAAAGGTGTCTTTCTTGGCATATTTTTTTCCTTTTCTAATTAATTAACCACTATATGGTTATTTTCGCATAAAAATAACCATTGGCAAGGAAAAATTATGTTTCTTTAAGATTATCCTTAACCTTTTCCCACAAATCCATTCGGCGCTCTTTTGTTCTTTTGATACGCTCGTTTAGTCTATATTTTTCAATTTCCTGATGATTGCCGTTCAAAAGCACATCAGGCACTCTCATCCCTCTGTATTCACGGGGTTTTGTGTACTGAGGGTGCTCTAAAAGTCCTTTTAGGCCTTCTGAAAAACTGTCATCAATGGCGGATTCATCTTTACCCAAAAATCCGTGCAAATGCCTTGAAACACTATCTATAATGCACAATGCGCCCAGTTCTCCGCCTGTTAGAACATAATCGCCAAGAGATATTTCCCGTGGTTTTAAGCCAATGCGTATTCTCTCGTCAAAACCCTCGTATCTGCCGCACAAAAGTATAATTTGTTTTTTTTGAGAGAGTTCTTTGCTTATTTTTTGATTATAAGGTTCACCCTGCGGAGTAAGCATAATAAACTCATTATCAGGTAGTTTTTCTATACTTTCATAAGCTTCAAAAACAGGAGGCGCCATCATTACCATACCCGCCGAGCCTCCGTATGGTGTGTCATCCACTCTTCTGTGTTTATCGTGGGTAAAATCTCGCGGGTTTGTTGTTTTTAGCTCTATTATGTTATTTTTTACCCCTCTGCCCAAAAGCGCGCAAGAGCAATAGCCCTCAATTATTTCAGGAAAAAGAGTAATAACATCAAATCTTAATCCCACGGCAGCAATCCCTTTATGGGTTTAATAATTACTTTTTTTCCTTTTATATCCACAATGGGCACAAGTTCTTTTACAAAAGGAACCAAAACATTTCCATATCTGTCATCTTGCGGTTTAATCGATAAAATGTCATTACCTGTGCTTTTGGCAACGGATTCTATTATTCCTACTAAATCGTCTTTATCATCAAAGACATTTAAGCCTACAAGGTCGTCAATGAGGTATTCTTCCTCGCTAAGGGCATTTTGAACTTCTTTCTTTTCAAGGTAAATGTTCTCTCCCTTAAAGTTTAAAAGCTCATTTATATCTGAAATTTCTTCAAATTTTATTATGGCAAAGTTTTTGTGAAATCTTAATTTTTCAATTGTAAGTTCTGTATTTTTTACAATAACTTTTTTTAGATTTTTAAGCCTGTCGGCATCGCTAAAGCCCACCTTGGCTTCGCCCATAATGCCGTGAAAGTTGATTATTTTGCCTATGGAAATTAAGTCGTTCATACAACAAATTATAACATAAACAAAAATCATCTATTGTCTTATCGGGTAATAAAAAACAAAAATCTTACCGTTTCGGGTAATACCCAAAAATAAAACATTGCATTAATATGCTTGCATAAGAAAGGTTGTTACTAGACTATAGAAAGGTTAGGGACTATGTCGGCACAGGCAAATTCGTATTTTGCGACAGATGAGGTAAAGGTTGTTATTGTTGAGGACTACAAGCTGACTCGTGTTGGTTTAAGGTATGCGCTGAACCAAATTGATAACATAAATGTTGTTGCTGAGGCAGAAAGCGCTGAAGAGGGGATTGAAATTATTAAAAAAGAGCGTCCTGATGTTGTTTTAATGGATTTAGGGCTGCCCAATATGAACGGACTTGAAGCAACAATTAAGGTAAAAGAAATTTCTCCCGATACTCAGGTGGTTATCTTAACTTCTCATGACAGAGAAGAAGAAGTTGTAGCCTCTCTTGGTTCGGGTGCTACGGCATATTGCCTTAAGGACATTGACCCAAAGGCGTTATCTGAGGTAATAAAGTGCGCTGCAAAAGGGGCTTGTTGGATTGACCCAACGGTTGCAAAAATGGCGCTTAAATTATTTCCGCGTCCCGAAAATGCAGAATTTCTATCAAAGGGTGCAAACCCTGACCCTAAGGGGCATTTAACCGAAAGAGAACAAGAGGTGTTGAAGCTTTTGGTACAAGGCAGGTCTAATACAGAGATTGCAAAGGAGCTTATAGTAAGTGTGCATACTGCAAAAGCGCATGTGTGTTCAATTTTGCAGAAGCTGTGTGTGGATGATAGAGTTCAAGCGGCTGTAAAAGCCATAAAAGAGGGGTTAGTTAAAGCTTAAGTCTTGTAAAATTAACAAAATTTCCATTTCTCCTAAAGCTCCTTGTTATGCAGGGGGCTTTTAAAATGGCAAAAAATAAAATTTACGGTGTTTGCTAATGATACGTCGGAAAAATTAAAGGAAGTATTATATGAAAATAAATAATGTTGCATCACAAAATTTTGGCAAAAAACTGGTAGCAAAGTGTCTTATTACCGATAATGAAACGGGTAAAAAACGAAAAGCAAGGGTATATGAGCTTAACTCAAAGGATGTTGACGATTATAAACTTGTAAATAAGTCAGGCTGGCGCTGTGAGTCTGCTCTTCAGTTTTTGAGAGATTTTTATACATTCAGAGATGATAGAGCCTACAATGCTGTTATAGACAATAAAACGGGCGATATTGCAGGTCTTTCCGTTTCACAAAAACACTATAAAGACGAAAGTGCTTCTATCCCGGGATTGTCGGTGGTTATAGATTCTATAGATACTCAAGATTGCAGATTTACTAATGTTGCACCGATTTTAATTGCAAAAAGCGTTGAAGATGCCTATGAGCAAAACTGCAAAAGCGTAACTGTCGGTTTTTATGAAGCGGATGAAATGACGCTCAAAAAAGCAAGATTTGTAAAAACCAAAGACGGTGCTTGGGTTTTGCCTGAAGGCAACATGAGAGGCGCGCTGACAAGTTCTCAAAAAAAGCACGGAATTAAGTTTTTAGCTTAATTATTTTTTAAAATTCAAATTAGCTTTTCTCATTCTGACGTTTTTGGGCGTTACTTCAACAAGCTCGTCTTCAGCAATGTATTCAAGGCAATCTTCAAGACTCATAATTTTTGGTGCTTGAAGAGTTACCATAACATCGGCTGTTGCCGAGCGCATGTTTGTAAGCTTTTTGGTCTTGCAGATGTTTATTGCTAAATCCTGCGGACGGTTGCACTCGCCAATTATCATACCCCTGTAGACTTTGGTTTTAGGTGTAACAAAGAACACTCCTCGGTCTTCAAACTGGTGAAGCGCATAAGGAATTGCTTCGCCGTCTTCAAAAGCAATAAGCGAGCCTGTTCTCTGGCGAGGTATGTCGCCTGCATATTCTCCATAGTGGGAGAATGTATGATACATAATACCTTCGCCTTTTGTAATTCTTACAAAATCAGACCTAAAGCCTATTAATCCTCTTGCAGGGATTAAAAAGTCAATGTTTGTGCGCTTTTCGCCTGTTTCCATGTTTTGCATTTGAGCTTTTCTTGAGGCGAGTTTTTCAATGACAGAGCCTGCGTATTCTTGTGGCACATCGATTATAAGATTTTCATACGGCTCAAGCGTTTGCCCGTCAACTTTTTTAAATATTACCTCAGGTTTTGAAACCGCAAATTCATACCCCTCACGCCTCATTGTTTCAATTAATATGCCAAGGTGCAATTCACCCCTGCCTGAAACCCTGAATACATCTGTTGAATCAGTGTCTTCAACGCGAAGAGAAACATTTTTTTCAAGCTCATAGTAGAGTCTTTTTCTTAACTGACGGCTTGTTACAAATTTGCCTTCCTGACCTGCAAAAGGTGAATTGTTAATTGAAAAATTCATCTGCAGCGTGGGTTCGTCAATTTTAATAAGAGGTAGTGCTATAGGGTTTGTAAGGCTTGATATTGTTTCGCCTATTTGAATGTCTGAAAAGCCTGCAATACCTACGATATCACCTGCGCTTGCTTCTTGAATTTCCACTCTGCCAAGGTCTTTAAAGCCAAAGAGTTTTACAATTTTACCTTTTTGCATTGAACCG
>CALUYX010000073.1 GCA_944325115.1 Candidatus Gastranaerophilales bacterium
ATTCTTTTGCCATTTTTATTTCCTTTTCTTTATTTTTCTTAGAATGGTATTTCATCTTCGTCAATTAAATCTTCAGAAATTTCTTCCGTAGCAAATTGAACGAGATTAGTGTCTTTTGCAGGCGCACTTTGTGTTTGAGTGCTACCTGATATTTTTTCTACCGTTGAAGCGTTGATTTCAAAAATCTTCTTATCTTTGCCGCTTGTTGTTTTTAGGGTATTTGTTTGAAGTCTTCCTTCAATAAGTACGCTATCACCCATTTTTACCGTTTGCTCAACGGTTTCTGCAGCATTACCCATAATAAAAACTCTTACAAGGCTTTCATCCTGAGGATTAATATCTACTGTAAAGCTTGTTATGGGCAGGTCGTTTTGTGTAAACCTTTTTTCAGGGTTTTTAACAACTTTTCCTGTGATAAAGATTTTTGCTAAAGTCATTTTCTTACGCTTTCACGGCTGCTTGTTCTATAAACATTGTTCTGATTACATTTTCGTTCAGTTTTAGTTGTCTTTTGAATTCAACAACTTTGTCAGGTTCAAGATTTATTTTCAATACAGCGATAAAGCCGTCTCTAAAACCTTTTACATCGTATGCTAATTTTTTTCTTCCCATTTTGTCAGTGTCTACAACACTTCCGCCCAATGAGCTAACTGATTCTTCGATTTTGGCAATAACTTTATCTGCTTCATCATTATCTAAATTTGGTTTAATTGTTGCAAGCAGTTCGTATTTTTTCATGGTTTCTCCTTATTGTACTTATGTTTGTTTCAAAATGCTAGCACAAACATATTTTTGAAACAACAAAAAACTTAACATATCGCAATATTTTATTTTTGATAGTATACACCTTCAAAGACTTTTTTGGCAGGACCTGTCATATAGACATTTTCGCCTTTATATTCAATGGTGAGTTCTCCGCCCGGTAATTCAACCGTTACGGTGTTATCTAAAAGTCCTTTTAAAATCCCTGCAACGGTTGCGGCACATGCGCCCGTTCCGCAAGCAAGAGTTATGCCACAGCCTCTTTCATATACATCAAGCTGCATTCTGCTTGGAGTTTTGATTTTTACAAATTCAACATTTGTTTTTTGAGGGAAAAGCTTGTGTGATTCAATTTTTGGTCCGTATTCGCGAGCAAGCTTTGCACTGTCGTGCTCGGTAAAAATAACGCAGTGCGGGTTACCCATGCTAATTGCGCTTGCACTAAATCCCTCTACAATAAAATCTTGCGGAGTTTGTGAATCAACAGGGATTTTTTGCGCTTCAAGGATGGGTTTACCCATATCAACTCGCACTCTGCCGTCAGGCAAGACCTCGGGTATGATTGTCCCTGCAAGAGTTTTAACAGAGAATTTATCTTTATTAACAAGATTATGCGAGCGGACAAATTTTGCAAAACAGCGAATACCGTTTCCGCACATTTGAGCAATTGACCCGTCGGAGTTGAAAAACTCCCAGCCGATATCCGTATCATCTGTTTTAACGGGTGAAAAAAGTCCGTCCGCGCCCACGCCAAAGTTTCTGTCGCACATAAGTTTAGCAAGTTCCGAGGTTGCTTTTTCTTCATTTAAAATTACAAAATCGTTGCCAAGCCCCTGCCATTTTTCGAATTTAATTTCTTTCATATTTCTCCTTGTTGTATTTTTCTAAAAAATCTATTGTAAAATCTGTTGCACCGCTGTTTTTTTCAATGGCATACGTGCAATTTGACTGAATTTTTTCTAAGTAATCTTTATTGTTAAAAAGTTCTGTTATTTTTTCCTTTAGTTCTTTTGTGTCTTTGACTACAAAAGAGCAATCAAGTTCGCATAAGCTTTTATATATATAGCGGAAATTTTTAATGTTAGCTCCTGTTATTGTGGGTTTACCCCAAATTGTTGCCTCAAGTGGGTTGTGCCCGCCTGTTTTATCAAAGCTGCCGCAAATTACGCAAACATCCGCTATAGAATACACACTTCCCAATTCACCCGTTGTGTCAAGTATTATGGCGTCTTTATCATCAAAAGTATCTTTTAGTGTTCTTTTTCCAAACGGTATTAGCTTTTCTTCAAGAATTTTTTCTATCTGTGCCACTTTTTCAAGGTGTCTTGGCGCAATAATGAGTTTTAAATTTTCAATCTTATTTTTTAGCTCTTTGTAGCTATTAATCAGTTTTTCGTTTTCATCTGTATGTGTTGAGGCAAAAATTAAAATATTCTTGCCTGATACATTAAAATCATTTTCTAATTTTTGCTTAACAGACTCTTCAGGCTTATTAAGGTCAAATTTAATATTGCCCGAAGTATGGACTTTGCCTTTATTTGCTCCTATTGAAACAAATCTTTTTGCGTCATCTTCCGTTTGAGCAAGAATTGCCGTATAGTTTTCAAGTACTTTTTTAAAGAAGAATGAAAGCTTTTTGTAGCTGTTGTGTGTTCTCTCGGAAATTCTTCCATTTACTATAAAAAGCGGTATATTTTTTGCCTTTAAATTGCGAGCAAAGTTTGGCCAGATTTCTGTTTCCATAATTATAACCATTTTTGGGTTTATGGCATTAATTGCCCTTTTGACGGCAAAATTTGTGTCGTATGGAAAATATGTTATCACTTTGCATTTATCCGAGAGCTTGTTTTTTGCAAGTTCTTGCCCCTGAGGGGTTGATGTTGTAAGTACTATATCGCACTTTGGATTTATTTTGTTAATAAGGGTTATTGCAAGCATAACTTCGCCTACGGATACCGCATGAATCCAGATTGTTTGATTGAGTAATTTAAAATTATACCCGCCGAATTTTTCTTTTTTGCCGGCGTTAATTTTTTTTGAAAATAAGCCCAGTATGCAAATAACAGGGACTACAAAAAAGTTGTATAAAAAATTATAAACCGTGTACATTTATTTCTACCTCAAAGCTCCTGTTCCAGGGAAGTGAATAGCAAGTGTCATTATAATCAAAATCCAGATAATATGCGATTTTATTTTCGTATTCTTTTAAGTTTTGTTTTTTATTGTTTAGTGCTTCCAGAAAATCAGGAGCGCTTTCTCTTACGTATTTTCTAATATTTGCCTGATAAGCCCAATCGTCCATAAGTCTTATAAACATAAGTTTTTTAAACGCTATGTCGTTGTAGGTGTTATTTTTTTTCGCAAGAAATTTTGTAACGGCGCTTAAAATCGCACATCCAAGGGTATTTGCACTGGTGTTGTAGGCGCAAAAACCGTATAAATTAGGGTCGAGTTTTTCTTTTGTAAGCTCTTCAATGAGACCCAAGTCTGCTCCGTTTGCATTTGCCGTATCTGCTATAAAATACGCTCTATCAGGCAGATTTAGAGGCTTTTTAAGGCAATTAACATGTTCGCCTAAGACATAATCGCCCTGCTCAATTTCAAAGTTGTTTACAATAAGCTCTAAATCGCATTTGTCTGAAATTTCACACCCCGCAAGGCTTAGCTGCCCCTCAGTGCATTCTTTTATACTTATATCTTCATAGCGTGATATTTTATCTGTTTGCTCGGGGTATATAAAGACAGGTTTTACTTTTATGTTTTCATTTTTGCAAAGTGCCCTTGTAATAAGGGTTAGGGGGATTTCATCCGCCCCTGTTTTTACAGAAGCATTAACATTTCTTTTTTTAATTTCATCAGCTAAAAATTCTGCTTCTTCGACATTTAGCCCGTACTGACCCGTGTCATCTTTTGAAAATACAAGTGTATCAAGGGTTTTATCCTCAAGCCAGTCGAGGTAGAGTTTATTTATTTCAAAATTCCTTTTTCTTGTATCAAGGTAATCGTTTAAAATGTCCTCGGGGATTTGATTGTAAACGCAGTTGTAGCTTTTTTCTTTTCTTGATTTGTGTTGGTAATATGAAAACTCAAATATTCTCTTGCCCCACTGCGCCCAGTATTCTTTTTCCTCTTCGTTTATATTGTTGTTTGAGATTCTCATAATGCTTGAAAAAGCGTACACGCAAGAGGCTTTTTGAGAGATTATTTTTTTGAATTTTAAAATTCTGTTTTTGATTGTTGAAAAATCCTCAGGGCATCTTCTTGAGCTTACAAGTCCTCCGTAGGCAATTGTATCAAGTGATATAACCAAAATATCCACCTGAGGCAGATTTTGCAGAAAATCATAAATGCCTTCAATATCAGCACTTGTTGTGAGTCCCCCAAGAAGATTTCTTTTTGGTAAAAAAAGTTCTATGTCAGTATCCTGAGCTAAAATATCCTCTATAAGGTTATAGCATATCGGTCTGTTGTCTATCGGTATAACGGCTATTTTTTTCATAAAATTTATTTTACATCATTTTCTGTTTGATTTACAATTATTTTAAAATTTTAGTTGTTTTGGAGAATAACTTGAAGTTCACATTTGATGAGATTATAAAGTGTACGGATGCTAAGGTTCTTTATCAAAAAGATACCTCGGGTTTGTTTGAAATATCTACCGATACGAGAAAATTGCAAAAAGGTAATATTTACCTGCCTCTTCGCGGGGAAAATTATGACGGGCATAATTTTATAAACAAAGCTCTTGAGGTCGGTGCAAAGGGATATTTTACTCAAGATAAGTTTAAAGTAAATAAAGACGCCGATTTTGTACTTTATGTGGAAAATTCTCTTGTAGCGTATTTAAAACTTGCAAATTATATAAGAAATAAAATTAATCCAAAAGTTATAGCTATAACAGGCTCTTCAGGAAAAACAACCACAAAAGAGATGCTATACAGTGTCTTTTCAACAAAGTATAAAACTCACAAAACATATCTGAATCACAACAACGAAATAGGTCTTTGCGAGACTATGTTTGCTATGGATGATGATTGTGAAGTTGCAATTGTTGAGATGGGTATGAGAAATCTTGGAGAAATAGAGCTCCTTTCAACCTATTGTGAGCCTGATATCGGCATAATAACAAACATCGGTTCAGCTCATGTGGAGCGTTTGGGAAATTTAAAAAATATAGCGCTTGCAAAGTGTGAAATTGCCTGCGGATTAAAGAAAGAAGGTACTTTTATAAGTCCTGATTCATCAAGAATAAAAGAAAACCTTAAGTTTGACGGTGAGAAGATTTTTACTGATTACGCTAAAGTAAAAAATATAAAAATAAGCATTTCTCACAGTGAATTTACCTATGAGGATGTAGATTTTGAACTAAATGTTGAGGGTGACTACAACATTGAAAACTCTCTTTTAGTTATTGAGGCTGCTAAAAAGCTTGATATTCCTATGGATAAGATAAAACAGGGATTGCTTAATTACAAACCTATTGAAAAACGCTGGGAAGTAAGCGAAATTAAGGGTTTAACTTTTATAAACGACAGTTATAACGCTAACCCCGAGTCTATGAAAGCTGTTTTAAAGACGTTTTTATCAGTGTATAAGCCTCCGCTGGTGCTTGTTCTGGGCAATATGGGCGAGCTTGGAAAAGATGAGATTGCATATCATAAAGAAATAGGCGAATTTCTCTGTGCGTATGAGGGTGTAAAACTTCTTACGGTGGGTAATTTAGCTAAATATATTTTAAGAAATTCAACCCTTGAGGGTGTTGAATTTGAAACAAATTTTGAATGTGCAAAATATATTATTGATAACATTGAAAAAGGTTCTACAATTTTACTTAAAGCATCTCGTGCTATGAAATTTGAAGAAATTATTGAAATGGTGGGCAGATTATGATTATGATGAGCGTTTCAGCACTAATTGCCTTAGTTTTGGCTCTTTTGCTGGGTGTACCGTATCTTGCTTTTATGAAAAAGAAAATGTACGGGCAATACATAAGAGAAGAGGTGGCACAACTGCATGCTCAAAAAAATAAAACCCCCACAACAGGCGGTGTTTTTCTTGTTTTATCAATTCTTGCGGCGTCTTTAATTACTCTTTTTATGGCGCAAGAAACTACAACAGGTGCGCTCATTGTCCTTATGACGCTTATATTTTACGCCTTTACAGGCTTTGAAGATGATATAAAAAAAATCAAAGCCCATCAAAACCTTGGTTTATCTGCAAGGGGTAAGTTGCTTTTACAGATAGCAGTATCAATGCTTCCGGCGTTTTACTTGATTTTTTCGGGCAGAACAGAGATAAGCTTTCTTAATTTTTCAATCGATTTAGGCTGGTTTTATCCTCTTTTTGCAGTGTTTATGATTGTAGGTTCATCAAATGCGCTTAATCTCACAGACGGGCTTGACGGTCTTGCTGCGGGTTGTTCAGTCTTTGCTTTTGGCGCTTGTGCAATAATTTCAAAACTAAACGGCTACACTGACCTTGCTATAATCTCTGCTGCAACGTCAGCTGCTTGCCTTGGGTTTTTATATTTTAATAAAAACCCTGCCAAGATATTTATGGGCGACACAGGTTCTTTAGCTCTTGGCGGATTGCTTGCAACAATAGCTATTATGGGCAAGTTTGAACTTTGGTTGATACCGATTGGAATTTTATTTATATGTGAAACTTTATCTGTAATGATACAAGTTACAAGTTTTCGCCTAACAGGCAAAAGAGTTTTTAAAATGAGTCCTATTCACCATCACTTCGAGCTTTGCGGTTGGAGAGAGAAAAAAATAGTCCTTGTTTTTGCTCTTGTAAGTGCTATAGGCGGCGGGCTTGCGATAATCGGTTTTTATGTTCAAAAGATAATATTTGGGAATTAAACAATGA
>CALUYX010000074.1 GCA_944325115.1 Candidatus Gastranaerophilales bacterium
ACGCCCGAAAATATTTAATTGTCATTATCGTTAATTTAGCTCAGTTGGTATATTGTGTGCATCCGCACATCGGCTCCACCGAGTGAGCTAAACGCCCGAAAATATTTAATTGTCATTATCGTTAATTTAGCTCAGTTGGTATATTGTGTGCATCCGCACATCGGCTCCACCGAGTGAGCTAAACGCCCGAAAATATTTAATTGTCATTATCGTTAATTTAGCTCAGTTGGTATATTGTGTGCATCCGCACATCGGCTCCGCCGAGTGAGCTAAACGCCCGAAAATATTTAACTGTCATTTGTTTTAACTATCAAGCCAACGCTCTCAAGTATTATTATAATACTTGCTCAAAAATTAAAGTCAAGCATTTTGTGCTACAGGTTCATCTTTGAAAAATTGCATTTCATAAAGATATTTGTACTGACCATTTGGTATTTCCATAAGCTCATGGTGCGTTCCCAGTTCAACAAGTTGCCCTTCATTAATAACGGCAATTTTGTCAGCATTTTTTATTGTTGAAAGTCTGTGCGCAATAACAAAAACAGTTCTGCCTTTCATTAAGTTTTCAAGCGCCTTTTGGACAATTGCTTCAGATTTGTTATCAAGCGCTGAAGTTGCCTCGTCTAAAATTAGAATCGGTGCATCTTTTATCATTGCTCTTGCAATAGCTACACGCTGTCTTTGACCGCCGGAGAGAGTTGTTCCTCTTTCTCCTATTACGGTATCAATGCCATCTTCCAATGTGTCTACAAACTCATCTAAGTGAGCTGCACAGACAACATTTCTTATTTCTTCTTCGGTAGCATTTTTCTTGCCTATTACAATATTATCTCTGATTGTCCC
This sequence comes from Candidatus Gastranaerophilales bacterium, assembly GCA_944325115.1. Lineage (GTDB taxonomy): Bacteria > Cyanobacteriota > Vampirovibrionia > Gastranaerophilales > Gastranaerophilaceae > Galligastranaerophilus. Next base: position 844 of record CALUYX010000074.1, read on the forward strand.
AGAGAATAGGAAGTTATCTTGAAAAACCTCGCTTATATGACTTCTTAAGGATTTTAAACTAAAATCTCTAATGTCTGTATCGTCAATTTTAATGCTGCCTGATTGAATATCATAAAATCTCGGTATAAGGTTTACTATGGTTGATTTTCCGCCACCTGAATTTCCAACCAGTGCAAGCATTTCTCCTTTTTTGACTTCAAGGCTCACACCTTTTAGGATTGGTTTATTTGCCTCATATTCAAAGAAAACATTTTCAAAAGAAAGTTTGTTTTGAATTCCTGTTAATTCTTTTGCCTCAGGTTTATCCTGTATTTCGGGCTGTAGGTCAAAAAGCTCAAATACCCTGTTCATAGAAACAAAAATGTTTTGCATGTTGGTAAGGGTTGAACCAAGAGTTTTTACCGGTTTGTATAATAAAAGCAGTGATGTAATAAAGCTTGCAAGAGAGCCTGTAGACATCTCACCTGTTATGATAAGGTGGTTGCCTACTACCATTACAATTGCAATACCGATACTTGCGATAAAATACATAATCGGAGATAGCCAGCCTGCACGTTTTGTAAGTGACATTGAAAGGTCAAAAAGCTTTCTGATTTGCGATTTAAACTTGTTGTAAACATCTTCTTGCAGACCATATCCGCTGATTACCTTGTTGCCATGATATGTTTCATTTATGTTTGTTGTCATGCCGCTTCCTACAACCATAGAGGCGTTAGATACCTTTTTAACCCTTTTTCTGATTAAAGAAACAGGGATAAAGGCGCAGACAAGAACAATGACACCTACAAAAGCCAGTTTCCATGAATTATAAAGAAGTACCGCAATAAGTCCAAGAGAGCTTGTAAAAGCAGTAATTAAGGTTTTTATTGATTCTACAATGTTTTTTGACGCAGAGTCAGGGTCTGACAAAAATCTTGAAATAACAAGACCTGATGTGTTTTCATCGTAAAATTTTGAGTCAAGATAGACAAGTTTTCTAAATAAATCTTCTTTAACAGAGTTTGAAATTTTAATACTAATCCAGTCTGTAAGATATGAATTTGCGTATTTTAAAAGTCCTTGAATTACCGCAAAAAGCATAATTGCCCAAGGTATAACCGCCGCAAGGACATCCCTTGTAAGCTCAAAACCCTTGAAAGCGTATGTGTTTCCGTTTATAACAACATCTATATATGGTTTTAGTGCAAAAGCTGTTGCGCCGTCAAGCAAGCCAAGTGGTATTGCAAGAGCAAAGCCTATTACTATCCTAAACATTACGGGTTTAATGTAGGGCCAAATTCTCTTTAATAGATATCCGTAGTCAAATGCTCTATCTACACTTATAACGTCAAGTTTCATATCAATACTATCCTTATTTTTCCTCTTTTATAGATTATCGCATAAAAATAAATTATTTATCAAAAAGGTAGAAAAACAGCCCGCTGAGCGTCTGAGCGCCTATTGCATTACCTTCTTTTTCAAAGTTTTTTATAAAGTTTAGAATTTCATCTTTTTTTATCAATTTTCTCTCAACTATTACCCCGCCATCATCATCTGTTGGCTCATTGTGGGGGTTGTTTCCGTTGATATATGCAATTGCAACAGTCGAAGTTTCAGATGTCATGCCCGCAGAGCTTGAGATATTTCTTGAAACAATTTTTATCTCTTGTGCTTCATAGCCGCTTTCTTCTTTTAGTTCCCTTTTTATTGCAGCAAGTATGTCTTCATCTTCGTTTATATCCCCGACAAGCCCCGCAGGCATTTCAAGGCAAAATTTTGCCCTGTTTTCGCTTATTAGGGGTGGTCTTTTTGTTATTAAAAAAAGTACAAATTCTTCATTATCTTTTTTGACAACTGGCACAATAACCGCTATATCTTTGGCGTTTGGTCTGTGGGCATATACCCACTTTGAACCGTTTTGCCTAATATAGGCTTTTAGTTCAAGAAATTTTTCACTGTATAAAGTTTGATTTTGCATATTTACCTCACAATAAAATAATATTATAAATTTTAAAGCAGGGCACTTGTTTTTGTGATAATTTTTAAATGTATGAAAAACTATGCGGCAAAAATTATTGTAAGTCTTAGAGAAGACGTGAAAGACACTCAAGGGCTTTGTGTTGATAAAATGTTAAAGCGTCTTAATATTGAAGAAAATGCTAATTTTAGGACAGGGAAGTTTTACTCTTTTAAAATAAGTGCTCAAAATTTAGACTGTGCAAAAGAAAAATTAAATTTTATATGCAGTGAAATTTTATCTAACAAGGTGGTAGAAAAATACGACATTCTTGACCTTAAGGAGCTAAAATGAAAGCTGCGGTTGTAGTTTTTTCCGGTACTAATTGTCAGGTTGAAACAAAAGCAGCGCTTGAGGCATGTGGTTTTGAGGCAAGATATGTTGATTCAAACACAAAAAATCTCGATGAGTTTGATTGTATTTTTTTGTGCGGCGGGTTTTCATATGGAGATTATTTGCGCTCAGGCAGAATTGCAAAGTTTACGCCTTTAGTTGAGTCGCTTCATAATTATGTTGAAAAACAAAGAGGGGTGATAGCGGGCATTTGTAACGGTTTTCAGATACTATGCGAAGCGCATTTGCTCAAGGGGGCGCTTATAGAAAATGATTGTTTGAAATTTGTCTGCAAAAACACCCCTCTTGAGCTTGATTTTAACGGTGTAAAAAAGAAAATTAATCTGCCTGTAGCACACAGAGAGGGTAAGTATTTTTACAGGGGCGATGTTAGCGAGCTTGTTTTTTTGAGATATCTTGAAAATCCTAACGGCTCAAAAGATAATATTGCAGGATTGTATGACTATAAAAAGCGCATTATGGGGCTTATGCCGCACCCCGAGCGGGCGTTTTTCAATGAAAATTTCGGATTTGACGGAAGAGAGATTTTTAAAATTATAAAGGATGAGCTTAAGCGTGGATGAAAATTTAAAAAAAGAGATTGAAAAAAGATTAAAAAGAACTCCAAACGAGCTTGAAACTCACCTGTTTGAGGCACTTTGGAGCGAACATTGCGGATATTTGCACTCAAAAAAACAACTTAAAAAACTAAACTTTAAAGGTTCACTTTTTTCTGATGAAAACTCGGGTGGTGTAAAAATAGGCAACCGCGGTGTGTTTTTTAAAGTTGAATCTCATAATCACCCTTGTGCTGTTGAACCTTATCAGGGTGCTGCAACGGGAATTGGTGGGATTATAAGAGATATTTTAGCGCTTAATGCTCGACCCGTAGCGCTTTTAAACTCTCTTAAGTTTGCTTACCCTAATACAAAAGAAACAAGGCACATAATAAACGGTGTTACAAAAGGCATAAGTAATTATGGCAACTCTTGCGGCATAGCGGATATTGCAGGAGAAGTGATTTTTGATGAATGTTATAAAGATTTACCCCTTGTAAATGTTATGGCAGCAGGGTTAGCACCTCTTGATAAGGTTAAATTATCGGCCTTTAGGGAAGACTTAGAGGTGGTGCTTTTAGGTTCTGCAACAGGCCTTGATGGTGTTGGGGGCGCGGCTTTTGCTTCAAAAAAACTTGCAAAAAATAAAAACGAAGAAAAAATCCATGTTCAAATAGGTGACCCTTTTATAAAAAAACTCTTAATCGAGGCTACACTTGAGATTTTAGACCTAGATGGTGTTGTATCTTGTCAAGACTGCGGTGCGGCAGGACTTTTAAGTTCAACTTCAGAGATGGCATACAAGGGTAAATGCTCTTTTGAGCTTGAACTTGATAAGGTCCACCTTGCACAGAAAAACATTGAACCTTGGCAGATATTGCTGAGTGAAACTCAAGAGAGAATGGTCTTTGCGCTTAAAAAAGAAGCACTGCCTGAGGTATTTAAAATCGCACAAAAATACGAGCTTGAAGTTTCTCATATAGGTAGAACCTTTAAGGGTGGAGATTATATTATTAAAAAAGGCTCAAAAATTCTCTCATTAACCCCTCTTGATGTTCTGTGCAACCCTTATTGTTATGACTTAGAACCTGTTTTTGAGCCTTGTGAAATAAAATGTTTAAAAGATAAAAAATGCGAACTATCTATGGATATAGAAAGTGCCGTTGAAAAAATGACATCTTCCTATAATCTTGTTTCAAGAAAGTGGTTTTATGAGCAGTGGGACTATCTTGTAGGCGGGCGCTCATATGTTACGCCTGAGAGCACAGGTGTAGGGGTATTAAAATTTGAAGAAGAAAATTGTTTTGTAGCTTTTTGTATGGATACAAATCCTCTAATGTGCGCGCTTGACCCATATTTGGGCTCTCAAAACACACTTCTTGAAAGTTACAGAAACCTTGTTTCATCAGGCTTTGAGCCGCTTGGCTTTACAAATTGCCTGAATTTTGCAAGTCCAAAAGGTGATGATACGAAGTATTCTTTTGTAAAATCAATAGAAGGGCTTAGGGATTGCTCGCTAAAGCTCAATACGCCAGTAGTTTCAGGCAATGTTTCTTTTTATAATGAGGCAAAAGATAAAAAAATATACCCCTCTGTAACTGTTGGTATGTGCGGGTTTTTAGATATTAATAAGCCTGTAATTAAATCAAATTTTACTCTTCAAGATGAAATTTATCTTGTAGGAAAAATGATTAATAAAAACTCAAATATCGGGGGGTCTTTATACCAAAAGGAATTGTTTGATTTTTTAGGCGGCAGTGTTGATGAGCCTGATTTTGAGTTAGAAGAAAAGCTTAAAAAAGTAATATTTTGCCTAAGGGATAAAAAAATCCTAAAAAGCGCAGCTGATGTTTCAAAGGGTGGGGTTTTAGGCACGCTATTTAGGCTCTTGTGTGCTTCAAATGTAGGGTTTGCAGGAAAATTAATTAATGAAGAAAACGCGGATGATAAGCTTAAATTAAGGCTGTTGTTCGGAGAGATTCAAACAAGGTATATAATATCAACTCGGAACAAAAAAGAGCTGGAGAGTTATTTTGCAGAGAATAATATTCCATATTTGTACCTTGGTAAGTGTATTGGTGATAAAATAAAATTTGACGGCTATGAATTTGAGTTGGCCAAGTTAAGAGAAAAATACTTAAATTTGTTACAAAATGCGCTTGAAGATTGAATATAAAAAAATACAGGAAGAATGCGGTATATTTGGCGGTTATGCCTTTTGCGGGCACATTGCCCCTTATATAAAATGCGCACTTTTAAAACTTCAACACAGAGGGCAAGAATCAGCAGGTATATGCTGCGGGGATGAGGTGCAGAATTTATATAAAGATTTTGGGCTTGTAAACAGTGTTTTTAAAGATTATGAGATTTCAAATCTAAAAGGTGCTTTTGGCATAGGTCACGTTAGGTATTCAACCTTTAGAGATGACAGAAAAGAAAGCATCCAGCCTCTAAAAATCCGCTACATGGGAGAAGATGTGTCGCTTGCGCATAACGGGAATGTCTCTCAGGCGGCGCAAATTAGAGAAAAATTTGAAAAAATAGGGGAGGTGTTTTTAAGTGCTTCTGATTCTGAGGTAATTTTAAAACGTATAGTTTTTTCTCTTAAAAAAAAGCCCTCAGAGTGGACATACGATGAAGTTGCAAAATGCTTAAACGACAACTTTTCTTTTGGTTCATACTGCATTGTAATTTTTACAAAAAACAGAATTATGGCTTTTAGAGACCCTTGGGGATATAGACCGCTAATGCT
>CALUYX010000075.1 GCA_944325115.1 Candidatus Gastranaerophilales bacterium
TGTTGATTATATTAAAAATCTAAATATTCCCTCAGATGTTCTTATGGCAGTATCACCCGATACAGGCGGTGTACAAAGAACTCGTGCTTTTGCAAAAGCGCTTAACTGTCCTTTATCTATCATTGATAAACGCCGTGACAAACATAATGTCGCTATAGCAGACCATGTTATAGGCGATGTAAGAGGTAAAGTCTGCGTTATGTTTGACGATATGATAGATACTGCAGGAACAATTTGCGAAGCTGCAAAATTACTTATAAGAGAAGGTGCAAAAGAAGTCTATGTTTGCGCTTGCCACCCTGTATTCTCGGGTCCTGCACTTCAAAGACTTGATGAAGCGCCTATTAAAGAAGTTATAGTTACAAATACAATTCCTTTGAAAAACGAATTTATTCCTACAAAAATCACTCAATTGAGCATTGCTCCGCTTTTAGGTGAGGCAATTTCAAGAATTCACGATGACCAAAGTGTTTCATCTCTGTTTGGTTTTGAAAAGGAATATAAAAACTAATGCTTGAAAAGCTTGAAAAACAAGCGCAAAGCTGTACAAAGTGTCCGCTATGCGCTACAAGGACAAATACTGTCTTTTTTGACGGTTCAAGTGACGCAAAAATTATGCTCATAGGAGAAGCCCCCGGAGCTGATGAAGACGCTTTGGGTAAGCCTTTTGTAGGGCGCGCGGGAAAACTTTTGAATGAGTTTTTAAAAATGGCAGAGATAGACAGGCAAAAAGACCTCTATATTACAAATACGATTAAATGCCGTCCGCCAAAAAACAGAAAGCCTGAGCTTTCTGAAAAAGCAGCCTGCGAGCATTTTTTAGATGAACAGATAAAAATAATTAACCCAAAAGTAATTATCTTGTGCGGTGCGACTGCTGCAGAGAGCTTTTTTGATAAAAAGTTTCAAATAACAAAAATCAGAGGTGAGATTTTTGACAATGTTAAAGGCTATGAGGGTATAAAATTTGTCCCTATTTTGCACCCGTCATATCTTCTTCGCAAGCACTCTCAAGATGAGGGTTCACCAAGGGATTTAACCCTAAAAGATTTAAAAATGATTAAAAAAACGGCTCTTTTGTAAGAGCCGTTTAATTTATTTTGTATTCCTACATATTTTCATGCGTCGGGATTGAATCGTCGCTCGTGTTTTCTTCTTCGACTTCAAATTCCCAGTAATTTTCGTTAGGAATTACCATATCGCCGGTTAAAAGTATGTAGACAATTTCATCGTTGTCTAAATTGTATTTAACTACGGGAGATAATTTGTCTGTATATTTGATTTTAAATTCAGCTTTTGTGAGTTCTTTTAAACCTTCAAAGTAGTTTTCTTTTACTTTTGTATCTTTTTTCACACTCTTTGTAGTTACAACGTTACCTTTATCTGTTGTATAGGCAACACCTGCCATTTGGTGGCTTATGCCGTTTGGCATGTAGAATTTTCTTATTACAATGAGATTTTTTTGTTTTTTGTGTCTGAAAGGAGTGTATTTTATTTTTAGAACATCAGCAACAAATTTTGTTCCGGCAGGATACAGGAATGTTCCTTCTTGAGTGTAAACATCATTTGGTGCGCTGAATACAAGCTGGTCGCCTATTTCGTGTTTTTTGCTGTTAATTTCTTGGTCGGGTTTTGCAAGTATTACGTTACCAGCTTCGATGACATTTTTTGTATTGTACATTTTTACGGTGTTTCTTGGTGCACCTTCAATTAATTTCAAAGTGTTAGTGCCCAAAAACTCTGTAGGAAGTTTGTTTTCGGTTTTTTTGAATTTATCTTCAACAAGGCTTAGTTGTTTTTCAACTGATGTAAATAAAGCTGCTGCTTCAGCACGTGTTAAATAGTCATTAGGTCTGAATTGGTATGGGTCAGGGTAGTTTACATAGAGTTTATTTACTACGTTTTTGATATATGAATATACTGCCCAGTTAGGGATTTGGTCTTTGTCGCTAAATTCGCCCAAAACATCAATGTCGCCGTAAAATCCTTTTGTAACATTTGCAATCACTGCGTTAGCTTCTGAGCGCAAGATGGGTTGTTCGGGTTTGAATGTGTAGTCGGGATAGCCAAAAATAAGTCTTAACTGTTCTGATGTCAAAATGCTGCCATCATATGGAGTTTGAGAATCTACATCTTTAAATTTGGTGTCACCGCTGACAAGAACATCTTCACTTCTTATAACTTTTAATAATGAATGAACAAATTCTGCTCTTGAGAGTTGTTCATCGGGTGCAAAGCTGTATCCGCTTTTAAAGCCCATATAGCCTTTATTTAGTGCATTTGCAATCTGAGCTGCAGCCCAGTGGTCGTTTTGTACATCTGTTACTTCAAGAGCCTTAACGCTTGAAGAGAAAATCATCAACAAACCTAAAGCCAACAAACAAAATATCTTTTTCATTTACTTTTATGCCTCGTTTTACTCAAAACCTAAGTAAATATTACACTAAAAATACTCCTAAAAGCAAATTAGCAAAGTATTTTGCTTATAATTTCTTTATAATCTATTTTAAGACAATCGCTCTGCTCGCAGTTGTAGGCTCTTTTGTGCCACAAACAGGGGCGGCAGGGTACATTGTTTTTTATGGCGATAAATTTTTCATCTTTAGGTAAAAGTTTTTCTTCATTTGTCGGACCAAAAATTGCAAAAGTTTTTACATTTGTGCCAACAGCTACATGCATAGGAGCAGAATCGGCACAGATGACGCATTTTGCAACTGCAAACATATTTGCCATATCAAGCAGGCTTTTTGTTTTTTTAAAGTAGTTTATAAAGTTTTCATTTTCACTGATTTCTTTGTTTTCAATAATCTTTGAAATAAGTTCTTCATCATCTCCTGTGCCAAAGAGCACTACTTTTTGGTTATTTTTAACTAAATCAAGTATTAAATTTTCCCAAAAAGCTAAATCGGGACATTTTAGAATGTTTTTTCTTATGCTCATTTTGCTCACTCCGGGGTGCAGAGCGATAAAGTTATTTTTTTCAAGTCCCAAAGGTAGCGTGTAGTTAGGGTCAGTGGCTATTTTAGGCAGTTCGCACTTAAGATTTGATATTGGAGAAATTAAGTCATGATACATATTTGAGGCATATTGATTTTCCTTTAGTTCTACACTTTTTGTCAAAAGAAAAGAAGTTTTTGACCTAAAGCCGATACGCTCTTTTATTCCAGTTAAAAACAGTAAAATTGCCACAAGGGGCGACTTTCCGCTTGATATTACGATATCAAAATTTTTCTTCCATACGCTTAAGAGAAAACCTGCCATATTAAGGTATTTTTTAATACCTTTAGCTTTTATATCCGTTTTAATAACATCATCTATATCTGGGCAAAGTTGCACTATACTTGCACTTCGAGGCTCAAGCGCAAGAGTGATTTTTGCGTTTTTAAACTCTTTTTTAAGGCTTTCAATGACCGGCATAAAAAGTATTTCATCCCCTATTCCGCCCCAGTTCACAAGTAGTATGTTTTTGTAGTCTTTTTGCACTTTTTACCTCGTTTATAAATTTTACTTCTTTTTAATTTTATAATAAAATAAATCTATGAGCGAGTTAACTTTAAATTACACAGGAATCGGCTCATTGCCTCTAAAAGGTGAGAATGCGCCGCAAAAATCACTGGATTTTATTTTTCAAGAGTTTAAAAGTATGCCCTTTTGGGCACAGTTGCCGCACTTTGCACGCGAGGAAGATATGGTCTTTCAATATACTCAAAACCTTGCGGGGCTTACATTCGACGGTGATAAGTACTTTCTTTTGCCCGACGGGGAAGAGTTTTTTGTAAAACTTGAAGAGTTGTTTTTTGACTACGAAACGGTTATTGCCTCAAATTCGCTTGATGAATGCGAGCAAATACTTGAAAAATACGCTATCACTGCGCCCAATTCAAATACTTTGGAGCCGTTTTTAAATGAACTTAAAAATCATACCCCCGATTTTGTAAAAGGCTCTATAACAGGTCCTTTTACCTTTTCAACTTCTATATCGGACGATGAGGGTAAATGTGCTTACTATAACGATATATTAAGAGAAGTTTGTACAAAAACCCTTTCTCTAAAAGCACTTTGGCAGGTAATGAGATTTAAAAAATCTGTACCAAATGCCCGTGCGGTCATTTTTATGGATGAGCCCTCAATTTCTCAAGTAGGCTCTTGTGCGTTTTTATCGGTTGAAAGTAAAGACGTTGTAGAAATGTTGAAAATAATAACGGATGATTTAAGAAAATTCGGTGCAATATCAGGCATTCACTGTTGCGGTAAGACAGACTGGGAGATAGCTCTTTCTTGCGGAGCGGATGTTGTTAACTTTGATGCATACTTTTTTGCTCAAAGTGTTGCAAACTTTGCCGCAACTGCTCAAAAATTTATTGAACAGGGAGGATATTTAGCCTTTGGAATTGTTCCCACTTTAGATAAAGACGCTCTAAAATTGCTTGATATAGATAAACTGGAAGAAAAATTTAACGAAGCTCTTGCTTGCTTTTTAAACAAAGGCTTGGATAAAAATCTTTTATTGGAACATATATTTATCACTCCAAGTTGCGGGTGCGGTTCTTTGGATGAAGAAGGAGCATTTAAGGCGCTTAAGCTTACAAAAGAACTCTCGCTTCGCTTGAGAGAAAAAAGCGAGGTGAAAGTATGACCCATACCCTTGCGCTTTTAGGTAAAGGCGGAAGCGGGAAAACTACCCTTACAAGGGCATTTTGCGCACTTATAAGAGAATATTTTCCAAATGCTTCCATTCTTCTTGTGGACAACGACCTGACTTGCGAACTTGCAGGCAGTTTCGGTTTAAAATCAAGAAATACAATCTATGGTATTCGCTCAGGTAAACACGAATATAAAACAGGCATTCCAAAAGGCATGACAAAACAGGAATATATTGAGTGGGCACTTGAGGATATTCTTGAAGAAGTGGAAGAAAATACCGATATAATCGTTTCTTGGTTTGTAGCCTCAAAAGACTGCCGCTGTCCTATTACAAAACAGATGAACGATGCGCTTGTAAAACTTGTAGACAGATATGACTTTGTGATTTTTGATTCGGAGTTTGATTTAAAATACCTTAATTTGCTCGTTGATTATCCGATTGATACGGCAATTATTGTTGCTAATCCTACACAAAAATCCGTTCACCTTGCGGGTGAGATTTATGAATTTTCTAAAAAATATGCAGCAGACGGGCAGTTTGGTGTTATTTTAAACAAAGCTAAAAAAGAAAATCTCAACAAGTTTGTAGAACAGATAAATCTAAATAACTTAAATTTATTGGGTATAATTGACGATTTGGGCGAAGAGGTCGATTATAACGAAGTAAAAGAAAAAATAAAAGATTTTTATCCTCGCTTAAATCTCCCTCAGGAGGGAAGTTTTTAATGGCAGAGATTTTAGACGGTAAAGCATGCGCTAAAGAAATTTTATCAGGCATTAAAGCTCAAGTTGAAAAAATGACAAGAAAGCCCTCACTTGCGGTTATTTTAGTCGGAGATGACGAGGCTTCAAAAATATACGTAAAAAATAAAGAAAAAACCGCCCTCGAGCTTGGCTTTGTATCTAAGACTTACAGATTGGAAAAAAATACAACCGCTCAAGAATTAAAGGATTTAATTTTAAACTTAAATCTTGATGTGGATACAGATGCCATACTTTTGCAGCTGCCTCTGCCAAAACACCTAAAAGCTCAAGAATTTATTGAATTAATTGACCCTAAAAAAGACGTAGACGGTTTTCATCCCATCAATTGCGGAAAACTTTTAACAAACACAAACCCCTATGCAATCTCTTGCACTCCAAAGGGCGTTATAAAACTTTTAGAGAAAAATAATATAGAAATATCAGGCAAGCACTGTGTTGTTGTAGGGCGCTCAAATATGGTGGGCAAGCCTTTGTCAATTCTTTTATTAAATAAAAATGCAACGGTCACCATGGCTCATTCAAAGACAAAAAATCTTTCTCAAACGGCTAAAACCGCTGATATTTTAATAAGTGCTACAGGTGTGAGCAATCTTATAAAAAAAGATTTTGTAAAAGAGGGCGCAGTTGTGGTTGACGTGGGTATTTCACGCGACAGTGAGGGAAAAATCAAAGGAGATGTTGATTTTTTGGAAGTATCAAAAGTTGCCTCGCATATTACCCCTGTCCCCGGCGGTGTCGGACCTATGACAATAGCTATGCTTATGGAAAATACTTTGGAGCTGTGTTTAAAAAATGCAAAATTTTAGGGGAACATTTGTAAATAAGCACCGTGACGCTTGGGTTGAGGTAAATTTAGGAAATCTTGAACACAATATTTGTGAAATAAAAAAAGAAATTCTAAAAGACGGCATTTGCCCCAAACT
>CALUYX010000076.1 GCA_944325115.1 Candidatus Gastranaerophilales bacterium
AGTGCAGCGGATTTTCGGTAGGGCGATGCGAGGCTAGACGAGCAAGCCCGTAAGGTGTCGGTCGGACGTTACTCCGCCGACACCCCGAATAATCCAAGACAAAATGTCCCCTACATCTCAATACTAAAAAACAGCCTCAAATCGGCTGTCTGTTTGATTTTTTATTAAATTTTCTCTGTCTCAATGTCCCAGAAACCTATTAATTACTATTAAACCTATTACCAATTTTAGCTAATAAATAAAAAAGACTTTCGCTTGAAAGTCTTTTTTATATGGGCCGCAGTGGACTCGAACCACCGACCTCACCCTTATCAGGGGTGCGCTCTAACCACCTGAGCTAGCAGCCCGCATATTTAATTTTTGCTCGCGCACCCATCGGGGGTGCTTATTTTATTTTCGAGGGTTTTACCCTCGTGGCCACCTGAGCCGATGACCAAGCCGAGCCAATTGCTCTGACCGTGTTTCTAAATTATCACAGACAAACTTTAAAATCAACTACATTTTTTCAGGAGCACTAACTCCAAGTAAATTAAGCATTTTGCCAAGAATTATTTTGAAACATTTTGTAAGAGCAAGTCTTTGTGCCGATATTTCTTTGTCATCGGTTAAAACTCTTGAGTAATTATAAAAATGATGGAATGTTGTTGCAAGTTCTTGAGAGTATTTGCAAAGCAAATAAGGAGCTCTTAACCTTACTGCTGCCTCAATTATGGCTTTTGATTCTTCGAGTTTTAGAATAAGAGCTTTTGCGGATTCAACAGAGTCCTTGTCATTTTTATCTTCAAAAAGCACCTCAATATTTGAGTTTTTATCTAAAATATCTATCTCGCTTTGCGTGAAAAGCGGTTCCAGCTCTTTTTTGTTTTCTGTGTCAAAACGATTTTCAACAGCCTTTCTCAAAATTGAGCATGCTCTGGCATGGGCATATTGAACATAGAAAACAGGGTTCTTGTCACTTTGGCTTTTTGCAAGGTCGATGTCAAAATCAATGGTTGTATCAATTGAGCGCATAAGCATCCAAAATCTTGTAGCGTCGACGCCAACTTCTTCAACAAGCTCATCAAGCGTAACCATTTTTTTACGCTTGCCCATTCTCATCTGCTCGCCGTTTTGGATGATATTTACAAGTTGTCCCAAAAGTACTTCAAGACAGGAACTGTCATATCCAAGAGCGTCAATTGAAGCTTTAATTCTTGCAATATAACCATGGTGGTCTGCGCCCCAGATATTAATAAGCCTTTGAAAGCCTCTGTCCAGTTTGTTTTTATGATATGCAATATCTGCCGTAAGATAGGTATTAGACCCGTCGGCTTTTTTTAGTACTCTGTCTTGAGTATCTGTATAATCAGAGCTTCTAAACCAGACAGCACCGTCTTTTTTGTATAATTTTCCCTTATCTTCAAGTTCTTTAACGCATTTTTCTACTTCGTCATTTTTATATAAAGATAATTCAGAAAAGAAACAATCGAAATTTACTCTGAATTTTTCAAGGAGTTCTTTTTGCTGCCTTAGCATATCTGCTTTTGCAAAATCTCCGTAACTTTCATCAGAGCCTGATTCAATGTACCTTTTAGCGCAATCTATAAGATACTCGCCGGGGTATAAGTCTTCTTCCCACTCGACTTTTTCGCCTTTTTGCTCTTTTACTCTAAGTTCAAGCGAGCGAGCAAGTTTGTTAATCTGATTTCCTGCATCATTAATATAAAATTCCTGATATACATTGTAGTTGCAGTAATTCATAATATTTGCAAGTGCACTTCCAAGTGCTGCCCACCGTCCGTGTCCTATATGAAAAGGTCCTGTAGGATTAGCGCTTACGTATTCAAGATTTACTTTTTCTCCTTTGCCTAAATCACTTGAGGCAAAATTTTCTTTTTTGTCTAAAATCTCTTTTGCAATGGAGGCTAGCATTTCTTTTTCAAGTTTAAAATTAATAAAACCCGCAACGGTATTTACACTGAAACCATTGCATTCGATGTATTGTGCGATATTTTGCGCAATAAGCGGCGGTGCCATTTTGGCATCTCGCGCAAGGGAAGAAACATTAATTGCAAAATCTCCAAATTGAGTATTTTTTGGTATCTCGCATATCGGTTTAAAATTGTTTACCTCAAGGTTTCCGAGTTTTTTATCTTGTATTGCTCTATCAATAGCCCCGTGCACTTTTTGTGCAAAAAAATCTTTTTTCATCATAGTTTTTATTATATCAAAAAAATAATTTCATACTTTTGTAAATATTTGTTAAGTACAAATCTGTTTTATAGCAATTTTTGACAAATAATTTTTTTTTAATAAAATAGATAAGCACAATTTTATATGGAAACTTTAGCATGTCCAGAATTCACGGAATAAATCGCAACAACGCTGGCAGCTTAGGCTTGAGTTTATACACGAAGCGCAACTACGAAGACAACTCGGAAATGTATATAGCAAGTAAGCTGGACAAATTATACAAACAGGCCATCTCTAAGAACGCCAGTTTCTTAGGCAAGCGCTCTTTAAGGCAGATGGTTGAGGGCAGATACCTCGACAGAGAGGCTTAGAGAAACTTATTTTTTAATCTCGGAAATTTCTTGTGCTATCTTGTTAATTTCACTGAATTTGCTCAGTGCGATTTTTTGTGCATTTTTTTCGTACAGTCTTTTGAACATTTTTTTGGAAATTTTTTCAAAAAAGTTTTCAGGAGCAATGTTGGCGCTTATCTGCTCCATTTTCTTTCTTAGGTAGTCTGCGCCAAACTTGCTTAAGAGTATAAAGTTGCTCGTGTTTTTGTTGTGAGCAAAATTTTTATATTTTTTTTCGTCCATATAGTGTAATTATGCAACATTTTTATTTTTTTTTTGCCCTATGCAAGTTGTATTTTTGTGCGTGCTATAATGTTATTGATTTTATGGAGAAAATTATGTGGGAATATTCAGATAAAGTAAAAGAACACTACAAAAACCCAAAAAACGTGGGTTCGATAGAAAACGCTGATGCTATAGGTGAGGCAGGTGCTCTTGCCTGTGGTGATAAGCTTAAAATATACTTAAAAATTGATAACGGCATAATTACAGACGCCAAATTTCAAACTTTTGGTTGCGGCTCTGCCGTTGCTTCATCGAGCATATTAACTGAAATGATAATAGGTAAAACGGTTGAAGAAGCAAGAAAAATAACAAATAAAGATATAGCAGATGAGTTAGACGGTCTGCCGCCCGAGAAGATGCACTGTTCGGTTATGGGACATGAAGCTCTTGAGGATGCTCTTAAAGATTATTTTGATGAAAAAGAAGAGCAGCCGCAAAAACAAAACACTAAAAAAATAATCTGCAATTGCTTTGGAGTAAGCGAAGAAGAGATTATAAAAGCTATTAAAGAAAAAGGCGCTAAGACTCTCGATGATATAAAAGAAATCAATTACGCCGGCGGCGGATGTACAAGGTGTGTGCCAAATATTAAAATGATATTGGATAAATATGTTAAAAATGACACTCAGCTTAATCCCGTACAATTTATTTTAAAAATAAACAAAGTCCTTGAAACAGATGTAGCTCACGAATTGGGTAAAGATTCGGGCGGAATAGAGCTAATAAATGTTGAGGGCAAAAATGTATATGTAAAATTAACAGGTACTTGTTCTTCATGTAAAAACGCTTCGGTAACGCTTAAGAATTTTGTTGAAAAACAATTGAGAGAACATGTTGACCAAGACATTAATGTAATTGAGGTAAAATAGATGACTCTTGTGTATCTTGATAATAATGCAACTACCATGGTGGCCCCCGAGGTTGTAGAGGCTATGCTTCCATATTTCTCGCAAAATTATGCCAATCCCTCAAGTATTTATGACATTGCTCATAATGCTTCTGAGGCGCTAAAAGAATCAAGAGAAGTAATGGCAGATTTCTTGGGTGCGGCAAACCCAAAGGAGATTATTTTTACCTCTTGCGGTTCCGAGTCTGCAAATATGGCAATTAAAGGAGCTCTTGAAGTCAACAGAAATAAAAAGCATATTATCACTACAAAAATAGAGCACCCTTGTGTTTTAAACCTGTATAAAGACCTAGAAAAAAAAGGCTACAGGGTAAGCTGGATAGATGTTGATAAAAACGGCGACTTAAATATTTCCCGGTTGCTTGAAGAAGTCTGCAGTGACACTGCCCTTGTGTCAGTGATGATGGCAAATAATGAAACAGGAACAATATATCCTGTGGATAAAATTTCTGAAGCTGTTAAGATGCAAAACCCCGAAACAAAAGTATTTGTGGACGCTGTGCAAGCTGCGGGTAAGATACCTATTAATGTTAAAAATACAAAAATAGATATGCTTGGTATTTCAGGTCACAAGTTCCACGCACCAAAGGGTGTGGGCGCTTTGTATGTTAAAACAGGCACTATGATAAGTCCATTAATTATCGGCGGACATCAGGAAAGAGGCAAACGTGCCGGCACGGAAAATGTTCCTTATATTGTCGGCATGGCAACTGCGGCAAAGCTTGCAAAAGATGCTCTTGAAGATGAACTTACAAGGGTTAAGGCTCTTCGTGACAAGCTTGAGAAAGGAATTTTATCTTCAATTAAAAATTCCGTATTAAATTCAAAAAGTAAAAACAGGGTGCCAAATACTACAAATATTGGTTTTCAATACATAGAGGGCGAACTTATTCTCTTGCATATGAATGATGAGGGAATCTGCGCAAGTTCGGGCAGTGCGTGTACATCGGGCTCACTTGAACCAAGCCATGTGCTTCGTGCGCAAGGTGTTCCTTTTACCTCTTTACATGGCAGTATCAGGTTTTCTTTAAGCAGGTACACGACAGAAGCTGATGTTCAATACACTCTTGAAAAACTTCCCGCAATTATAACTAAACTTGCAAAAATCTCGCCCTTTCAAAAGGAATTGGCAGAGATTATGGGTTAGTTTTTGCTTGCAATTCTTCTTTTAAAATTAGGACCTTTCATTGCAATCCAAAGAACCTTTTTAACAGGTATTGCAACAAGCAACAAAATAAATGAAATAACTACGTCATAGAGGGTTTTTATCCCGCCAATAGAGTGAATGGCAGCCGAAACATAGGAAAAGCTGACAATCTTTAAAAGAGCCAAAAGTATACAATATAGCATTCCGCAAAGATGTATGGCAATAACGCCTATTAGTGATGCAAGAATTATCCCCTTTAGGTCGTATTTTTTTTCAAGTATTTTTCCTGCCGGAATAACGGCAAAAATATAACCTAATATGTAGCCAAAAAGTCCGCTTTTAATGTAGGCAAGCCCTCCTCCAAGCGCAAAAACAGGCCATATGAAAAAGCCCATCAAAAGATACATAAGAACAACAACAAGTCCATATCCAGGACCTAAAATTGCTGCCATAAATATTACTATTGGAATTTGTGCTACGTAGGGGTGTGTGACATTTTGAAGACTGAATTCTCCCGTAACATCCCAATGCGGCCAGAGATGAGAAACATTTATTTGAGTAAAAGTTGCAACAATAATGAAAAGCAAACATAAAAAGCAAACAACAACTGTTCCAATACTAAACGGTGTTTTCTGTCCGCTGTAAATAAACTCGTCTATCTGCTCTTTGAATCTTTTATTCATTTTAAAATTAAGTCCCCGACCTTTTCTTTCATTGCCTGATAGCGTTTCTTGTAGCTTTCGTTGAAAATGTTTTCGCTCCACATTATAAGGGCGTCTTCATTGTTGTTTTGGTAGTATTTTTTTCTTACGCCGAGAGATTTAAAGCCGAAGCTCTCATACAGTTTTATGGCAGCTTCGTTTGACACTCTGACTTCAAGAGTTAAGTATTTTATTTTGTCTTTGTAGCACTCTTCAAGTCCGTTTAAAAGAAGTGCTCGCGCTGCACCTTTTCTTCTGTACTGAGGGTGAATTGCAAGATTTGTAATGTGCGCCTCATCAATTATTTTCCATAATCCCATATACCCTGCGCAATGTCCGTCTTGAGATATGGCACAATTGTATTGAGAAATTTGATTGTTTATTTCCGCAACAAAAGAATCCCTGCTCCAGTGATGCTCTCCGTAAGCAAGTGCTTCAATAACCATGACCTCATCAAGCGAGGCAAGAGTCATTTTTTCGATTCTAAATTTATCCATAGAAATATTCTAGCACAACAAACTTGTGTCGTGCAAAATGTTTCAGCCTATTGTTGGAATTACAGTTGTGCGCTTATGTAGAAAGGAGTGTGCTCTACGCTAAGGTTTTTGTCATCCAGAATACCGCGATTTAATTGAGTATATGAGGTATCCTTTGAGTTGAAGCATTTTTTCAAAAAGTC
>CALUYX010000077.1 GCA_944325115.1 Candidatus Gastranaerophilales bacterium
TCTTTTGTATCTTTTGCTTTTTTAATTTTGTCTGCAAGAGAAAAAAGAACCGCGAGCGCCTTTGAAGTGTTCATATCGTCATTCATAGCGTCTTTAAAAGCGTTAACAGATTCTTCATCTAGGCTTTGAGATTTTTCATATCCTGCTGCAGAATTTATAAGTCTTTTTGCACCCGCTGAAGCAGAATTTAGCGCCTCATCGTTAAATTCTACAGGCATTCTGTAGTGATTTGTAAGGATAAAAAATCTTATAGCATTTGAATCGTATTTTTTAAGTAAATCATCAATTGTTAAAAAGTTATTGAGTGACTTTGACATTTTTTCTTTGTTAATGGTAACAAAGCCGTTATGCAGCCAGTATTTAACAAAATCACATCCGTTAGCGCACTCGCTTTGCGCCAGTTCGTTTTCATGGTGAGGGAAGGTTAAATCCGCACCGCCTGCGTGGATGTCAATACTATCGCCAAGAAATTTTTTGCTCATTGCCGAACATTCAATATGCCACCCCGGACGACCAAGTCCCCAAGGGCTCTTGTAGCCATGCTTTTCATCTTTTTTCCAAAGCGCAAAATCAAGCGGTGATTTTTTCTTTTCATCCGTATCAA
This sequence comes from Candidatus Gastranaerophilales bacterium, assembly GCA_944325115.1. Classification (GTDB taxonomy): domain Bacteria; phylum Cyanobacteriota; class Vampirovibrionia; order Gastranaerophilales; family Gastranaerophilaceae; genus Galligastranaerophilus. Next base: position 605 of record CALUYX010000077.1, read on the forward strand.
CTCTGGCTCCTGCCATAAGGTCATCGAGCGGCTGTTTAGAGAGCTGTCCGTATTTTTTGTATTTTTCTACACTAAAATAAACATCACCTTCTGATTCGTAGGCAAAACCTTTTTCGATGAGTTTTTTAACCATTGCTATCATTTCACCGATGGTTTTTGTTGCACGCGGCTCAATGTCAGGCCTTAGACAATTCAAACCTTTCATTGACGCACTAAAAGAGTCGTAAAATTCTTTTGTAATAGCCTCAGGCTCAACGCCTTGCATATCAGCTTTTTTGAGGATTTTATCGTCTACGTCGGTTACGTTTCTACAGTATGTGGTATTATACCCTAAGAACTTTAAGTAGCGATACAAGACATCCCAAGTTATGTAACATCTGGCATGACCAAGGTGCGCTTTATCATACACCGTAGGTCCGCAAACGTACATTTTAACCTTGTCTTGTTCAAGCGGAGTAAACTCTTCAAGTTTATTTGATAATGAATTGTGAAATTTAAGCATATAAATATTCTAATATAAACAATTTTATATTAAAATAGTTCTTGAGATAAAGTTTTGGGAGTATTTATGAAAAACACTGTTGTAGTTGGAGCACAGTTCGGCGATGAAGGAAAAGCGAAAATTACCGACCTTCTTGCTCATAAAGCCGATTTTATTATCCGTTATCAAGGCGGTTCAAACGCAGGTCACACTGTAGTGGTTGACGACAAAAAATACAAATTTCACCTAATCCCATCAGGTATTTTATATCCGAATAAAACTTGTTTTATGGGCGCAGGTGTTGTTATTTGTCCTGAAGATTTTAAAAAAGAATTAGATGAAATTATCTCTCAAGGTGTAGACTTTGACCAAATAAGAAAAAGTCTTAGAATAAGCCCTCTGGCTCACATCACAATGCCCTATCACAGAGCAATTGACGGCTGGAGCGAAGATGATTTGGGTGAAAAGAAAATCGGTACTACAAAAAAAGGTATAGGACCTACATATACCGATAAATATGCAAGAATAGGCATAAGAGTTGAAGATTTATTTGACGAAAATCTTCTCTCAGATAAGCTTGATATTATTTTGCCAAAGAAAAACAGAGAGCTTCAGTATGTTTACGGTTTAAAAACTTATACAAAAGAAGAAATTCTAAAAATCTGCAAAGAATACAAAGAAATATTCACACCTTATGTTTGCTTTAACTGGCAAGAGGTATTGGCTGATGCAAAGAAAAATAAAACAATACTTTTTGAAGGTGCTCAAGGTGTAATGCTTGACATTGACTATGGCACATACCCATACGTTACAAGCTCAAACCCTGTTGCAGGCGGCGCTGCGGTTGGCGGTTCAATGGGACCTCTTGCAATCCAAGAAGTTATAGGCGTGTTTAAAGCATATGTTACTCGTGTCGGCGAAGGACCTTTTGTAACAGAACTTATGGATGATACAGGAAAACTAATTCAACAAATAGGTGTTGAATACGGCGTTACAACAGGAAGAGCAAGACGCTGCGGCTGGTTTGACGGTGTATTTGCAAAATACAGTGTCCTTGTCGGCGGTTTAAGTGCTGCAGCTATTACAAAACTTGATGTTTTTGATACTTTTGATGAAATAAAACTTTGCGTCGGCTACAAAAACAAAAAAACTTGCGAAGTGATTAAACAGTATCCGACAAAAGTTGCTACGCACTACAACTATGAACCTGTTTTTGAAAGATTTAAAGGCTGGAAGAAAAGTATTTCAAACATCAAAACATACGATGAACTACCTGAAGAAGCAAAAGTATACCTAAACAGATTGGAAGAAATTCTTGAAGTTCCAATCAAGATAATAAGCGTTGGACCTGACAGAGACCAGACAATCTTTAAATAAACTCATATTTAGCAATAATACGCTTAATATCATCTGTAATAATTAAATCGGGGTATTCGGAACAAAATGTATCTAACATAGTAACCGCAGCCCCGATTTTATTTTGCTTTAAATATATAAGTCCTACAATAATGGCATAGTAAGGGTTTTCTTGTTTGTGCGCAATGTAGTAAGACGCCTTTTGACTTAAATTTCCTCTTGCTTCATATGCATTTACCAAATTTTTATAATAGGTGATATTCATACAATCACCTCTTAAAGCGTCTTCAAAACAGCTTTGAGCCCAAATTGGAAGCAGGCGATTTTTATTTATTTCGTATATTTTCATATACGCCTGACCGAGATTATTGTAATAAATACTTGTTGACTGAGCTTTTGGATTTATGCCTATTGCAATTTTAAATTCTTTTATGGCAGCAAGATAATCACCCTCGCGCATAAAAATTACACCTTGGTTATTGTGCTCCTTTGCATTTCTCATTGCATCGACGGGAGTTAATTCACATCGCGCGGGATTTAGGGCAATAAACAGGGCAAAGAGAAGAAGAAATATCTTAAAGTACAACTTCTATGTCCTCTTTTGCAAACTCAACACCATTATCGACATCAGAAAATTCTCTTTCAAGCATTTCAAGAGTTGTGTCATCATAATTTGGGTCGTAATGGAAAAAGAAAAGCCTTTTCGCCTTCGCAAGTTTAGCACTCTCAAGCGCCATTTGGAAAGTCGAGTGCCCGTAGCCTTGTTTTGGCAAAACAGGGGAAACATAATCCTGATGAGTGTATTGAGCATCATGGATTAATAAATCACACCCGTAAGCAAACTCTATGAATCTTTTATCCGAGCCGACATAGCTTTCTTTGTCTGTTGCATAAACAAGTGATTTGCCCGCATAGTCTATTCTTATACACAAACAGCCGTTTTTTGGATGTGCAGGGGTTTTATAAAAAGTAATAACCGCGTCTTGTTTATCGTAATCTGAGGCATTGAAGTTTGAAATATCGATTATTTTTGCCTCTTCATCTTTTTTTATTACAACAACTTTTGAATCATTAAGATTCTGAATATCAAACGAACATTTTACATCGTCAATTCCAAGAGGAAAAACCCTGTCAAAAAGGACATCCTGCAAGGTATCTTTTAAATCTTCGTTGCTAATATTTAAACCAAAGACATTAATTTTTGAACCTCTGATAAAAACAGGCTTAAAAAATTGCAGACCTTGTATGTGGTCTTGATGCACATGGCTCAAAAGAATTGTTGCACAGATAGATTTTCTCTCCAGCGGATTAGACGAACTTAAGATATGCTCGCGCACAAGCTCGGTTCCCAAATCCACAATACCTGTACCGGCATCTAAAACAACAAGTTTGTCACCGAGATTTACCTCTACACAGGAAGTATTTCCGCCATAGGCAAGAAAGTTAGCTTTAGGTGTAGGATAAGAACCACGTACACCTCTAAATTTGATTTTAAATTTATTGCCCATTTCCACCTAAATCCTCTTGTGCGCCCGGGATTATATCGTCGTTAAATTCTTCTTTCATCCTGTTTATGCTATCTTCCATAAATCTTTCATTATCATCAGGTAACATCTCAGCATCCTGAGCTGCATCTTTTGTTTGCAAAGTATCATCAAGCTCTTCTTGAGAATCTTTTTGTTTTCTTTTTTTCTTTTCTTTTTTAACTTTTTCTTTTTTAACCTTTTCAACTTTTACATATGGCTTTTTAATAACAAAGGAGCAATTCCTGTCATTATCCTTACCGTAAAATGAAGCTGCAGCGATTGTGCTCTGTTTTGCCTTTTCTTGAACATCTTTCAAGTTGGTTTCATACATTATAAAATCAAACGCGGTTCTGTCTTTATAGTTTGTAATTTTAATTAAACGATAAGCGTTTGGAAATGTAACAAGCGAAGGAGTGCTAACAAACACAAGGTTTTTATCCCTGATAATTTTTGTAGCATGATAGTGACCCGAGCAAATAACAATCGGGTTTTTGTACTTATGCAAAATCTCAAGATATTGAGAAGCGTTTTTTATGCTGTGGTCTTCGCTCACAAAAGGCTCAACAACAGGATGATGTTGAAAAATAACCACAACCTTGTCTTGGTTTTGACTTAATTCGTTATCAAGAAACATAAGTTGCTCATCGTCTAAATATCCGTTTGACGTAACTTCATTTCTTATAACAGGGTCCAGAATTATTATCCTGTAGTCCGTTTTAGGGCTAAAGGCATAGTATGTTTTGTCAAAAATATAGTTCTGATTGCATTTTTTTACAAAATCTACAACTTCATCAATTTTTAACCCCTGAGAACACTCGCTTGAATCAAGCGGACAAATGGCGCTGTCATGGTTTCCAAAGGTATAAAGTGAGGGATATTGCAAATCACTTAGAATACTGAAAAAATCTTTATAACTGTCAAAAAGAGGAATATCGACCATATCGCCTGTAAACATAACAAAATCAACACCTTTGATAGTGTTAATTGTATCAATGGCGTCTTTTAGCAGCTTCTTTGAAGAAGATAACATTTTGTATGACGTATCTTCTCTGTCTGAAATGTGCGTATCGCTTAGCTGTACAACATTTAAGCACATGTTCTTTATGGAAAATGCGCTTGATGGCGCAAATCCCAAAAGAAACATAAACAGTATTAATATAAAATTCCTGACAGTTTGTTTGATGTTCATTTTATACCAGTTTTTCAAGTCGTGAAATAAGTTCTGAATTTTGGTTTGCAAAATCTCTGCCGCGGGCTTTTATTGCATAAATTAAGGCAAGCGGAAGATTTAGAGCGTCGCCCGATTGAACTTTTTCTTTATAAAATTCTTCAAAATTATCAGGAAGTCTTAATGTCCAGTTAGGGTCACCTGAAGTGCCGGGTTTGTTGTAAACTTCGTTAATTCCAAAGAAATCCGTAAAGAATATTTGAAGATTTTGCGCAGGAGAAGCAAAAATTTCAACAAGCTTTGAAAAAGCAAGGAATTTTTCATCGGTATAGAGTTTGTGACGAATTTCATCCTGATTATCAAATTCTCTGTACAAATCTTCCATAAGGTTTCTTACATGCGGATGCATTTTATCGGTATTTACCATCTGTGACGCCCACATTCTGATAGGCTCATTATCATGGGTTCCAACCATAGCCCAAGAATTAGGAACTATATTTTTGCAACGGTAAGGGTGGTCTTCTTCCTCAGCTACTACAAACTGAACAAGTTTCATACCTTGCAAACCGTATTTTTCCATGACTTTTTCTACAGGATATGTAAGAGTACCCAAGTCCTCTGCTACAATAGCGTCTTTATCAAGTCCTGCTTTTTGAGCAGATGCGATAACGATTTTTTCTATCATAGCGCCATAGCGTTTTATTTGCTCATCACTTAGTTGTTTTATCCATTTTTCTTCATCAGGGTCAAACTCATTATTCACATCTTCCATAGTTGCTATAGAATACTTTTTAAGTTCTTCATGTTGAGGTGAAGAGTACAATCTGCCTGCACCTTCTTCAACTTTTGGAAGTGAGCCTTGTTTGTATACCCATGGGTCAATAAGTCCTACAGTGTGGTCAATTCTAACACCGCCGGGGTTTTCTTTAAACATTTTTAAATACAGCTTAAACAACAACTCCCCTGCAGGACCGAGTGAACCGTCTTTATTAAAGAGTTTTTCAGGGTCAACAACACTAAAGCCCCATGCCTGACCGTCTTTTGAGAAATAATCAGGAGGGCAGCC
>CALUYX010000078.1 GCA_944325115.1 Candidatus Gastranaerophilales bacterium
GGATAGCACCACTCGCCCAAAACTAACTTATTCAATTTTCAACAATCTTCAGTATCTTAAATTTACCCAAAACAAAGCTTGTAGTCAATACCCTGACATAAAAAAAACTCCCTTTCGGGAGTAATACTTGTTATAGGAAGGGAAGGTTTGGAAGTTTGGTTAGTGTGTGTTTATAAAATTGGAGTTGCTTATTTGCTTTTTTAATTTGTTTATCGCTTACATATATATAAAGTATATCAAGTTTATAGAATTGCACTATATTCTTTTTTTGTTACATTTCTTTACATATTATTCTGAAAATAGCTTATAACATACTCTATAGCCTCTTGTTTTGTTTTTACCTTTCCTTCAAGTTGCGCCTCTTTTAATGCATCAATTATATCCCCCAGTACAGCAGAGGGTTTAATATTTAAAATCTCCATAATTTCTCTGCCATCAAGCAGCTTTGGAGCAGACACAAGCGTTGGCTTTATTTTGTAGTAAAAATCCAACAATTCTTCAAGATTTTCCAGATTTTCTCTTACCATCTGCTCACTGACCTGCGGACCTCTGGCAGAGAGTCTGTCGGCGCGGGCAAGCTCTATTATATCCTCTACATAAGGGTGCAATTTTCTTACAAATCTTACTTTCGCCTTATCCTGTACATCTTTTGCACTCATTAAAGCTGATGGGTATATATGATTTTTTATCATTAGACTTACATAATCAATTTGTTTTTTTGAAAATTTTAATTCCTTTAATATAGGTTTTATTAATTTTGAACCAACATCATCATGACCTATAAAACGATGTCTGCCATTTGGCTCAATTGTATGGGTTTGCGGTTTACCTATATCATGACAAAATGCCGCAACCCTTAAAAGCGCATTATCGAGCCTGATTTTTCGCATAGTTTCAATGCAATGGTGAAACAAATCCAAATGATGATGAGTATTGGGGGGTATTTTTTTTATTTCTTCGACAAAAGGAAAAATTTCATTTAAAATTCCGCACTCATCAGCATCCAAAAGCGCCCTTGCGCAATATTTGCCCCCAAAGAGTTTTATTAACTCCTGATTTATTCTTTCTTTTGCACACGTATTTATAAGACCACAGTTGTTCTTTACAAAATTATATACCTGCTTGTCAACACTAAAATCATACAATGCGACAAACCTAAAAACCCTTAACATTCTAAGCGGGTCATCTTTTAAATTATTAATGTCAGCGCACACAAGAATACCCTTTTGCAAATCGGAAATACCGCAAAAAGGGTCATAAAATTTATCATCGCTAAAGCTGTAAAATATTGAATTTAGAGTAAAATCTCTTCTTTTTGCATCATGTTCAATATCATCATCTAAAGCTCTTGAAATATCAAAATAGGTAAGTTTATCTTCTAAAACTACACGGAAAATTTCATTTTCTTTATCCAGTTCAATAAAAGTAGCTTTAAGTTCATCTGCAATTTTTCTTGCAAGCTTGGAAGGATTTTTAAGGCAGACAATATCCCTGTCAAAAGATGTTTTGTCTAAAAACAAATCCCTTATATAGCCGCCTACAAGCCAGGTTTTCTCCTCTTTTAGAATATGCAGGATTCTATTTAACAATTCATCATTTCGAATCTTGTCCAAAACCACAGAATCGCTGTTCATAATAACCTCGTATTTATGTTAGAAATTCCTGCAACAACGGCATTAGGCGCTTTATAGATTAAATCTCCAAGACTTACAAGTTTATAGCCTTTCTTTTTAAAAAACAAAAACTCATCTTCACTATACCCGCCCTCAGGTCCGATAAGAACATATATATCCTTATTGCAATCAATTTCTTTTAACGCTTCATCAATCCCGTAAGTTGCATATTTTTCAGCGAAAACAAGAACATTTTTGCTATCTGTACTTTCCATAAAGTCTTTAAGTTCGCACACATTTTCTATTTTTGCAAAATTTGCCCTCTCGCACTGTTTTGAGGACTCATCCGCTATTTTTTGCCATCTTGAAACTTTATCTGCAACATTTTTCTTAGAAACGGCACAATTATCACTCATAACAGGATAAACTATATTCACACCGCATTGAGTAGCATTTGATATTAAAAGACTCTGCGCATCAGGCTTTAGGACACTTTGCACAAGACAAAGAGAGTAGGGGAGCTTTCTTTTGGAGGGGTAAGAATTAACAATGCTTGCGATAATTTCTTTTTGAGAAACACTTTTGACAACCGTTTCATATTGAATTTCATTCTCGTCAATAAGCTTTAATTGTTCATTACACCTTATTCTAAGCGACAAGCTAAGGTGTTTTAACAATTCCTTATCAGTAATTATTATATTTTTATCTGAAATATCAGCGGATTTTATAAAAAAATGAGGCATAACAGGGTAATTTTAGCATAAAAAACATTTTTTCTACACTTTTTAGATGACTTTTTAAAATTTTATATAAAGGGGCAAAAAGCTTATCAACAAAGGACTTTAGACCATATCTATAACTTTAGTATAAGAAATTCAAACTAAAGTATGAGGGCTTTTAATCGTTTACATACTCAGAGAGAAAAATTAGGAGAGAAAAATGGCAATTTCAGTAAACATTAACATTTCATCCATGATTGCCCAAAACAATTTAAACAAATCACTAAGCGCATTACAAAAATCTATGCAACAATTGTCTACGGGCTTAAGAATTAACAACGCAGGAGATGACGCCGCAGGGCTTGTAATCTCAGAAAACATGAACGCTCAGATAAGAGGTTCTAAAAGAGCAATGGATAACGTACAAGATGCTCAAAACTTTGCAGCAGTTGCTGAAAGCGGAATGGTAACAATAGGCGAGCACTTGCAAAGAATTAACGAATTATTAATCCAAGGTGCCAATGATACCAACAGTACAGAATCAAGAAAAGCTATACTTCTTGAAGTTAAACAAAGACTTGAAGACATTAATGTTGTAGCTCAAGCCGCACAATTTAACGGAAGAACCATACTTGACGGCAGCTTTGACCCTAATGACCCTGATAAACAATTTATAGTTCAAATAGGCGCTTTCTCTGACGCTGCAAACCCCGGAAACCCGCTAAATACAATTGATATCTCAGGAGCATTTTCAGACTGCCACTTATCTGTACTTGGAACAAGTACAACAACAGCCAGTGGAACATATGACGGCATAAAACTTCCCGCCGAACTTGACCCGGATGACCCTGCATTCAGTCCTGACGGCGATACATTTAGAAACTATATGGATACAATCCAAAGTGCAATAGGTACTATCACACAATCAAGAGGTCTTTTGGGTGCATACTTAAACAGAATGACATCTACATATGACAACTTAAGCGCAACCGTTGAAAATATGACAAGTGCAAAATCTGCAATAACAGATACCGATATAGCAGAAGCAAGCTCAGAAATGATAAGGCAGCAGATACTTGAACAGGTATCAGGTTCAATACTGACACAAGCAAATCAAATCCCATCACTTGCATTAAGCTTAATATAAAAAATTATCCCTAATTTCTCTCCATAAATAGCGCACCGTTTTAAAAACAGTGCGCTTTGTTTATCCCATAAAGATTATGTTAAGAGGATTTTATTTTGTGCTAATATTGTATTAAGTTAGTATCGGGAGAGAAAAAGTATGATACCTATTATTGATTCAAAAAGACAATATGCTACAGTAGGAGCAGAAGTTGAAAAAGAGGTTGTTGAAGTTTTAAGAAGCGGTTCATATATCTTGGGCAAACATAATAAAGCCTTTGAAGAAGAAATCGCAAAGTTTTTAGGCTGCAACCATGCAGTTGCGCTTAACAGCGGAACAGACGCACTACACCTTGCACTTCGTGCATTAGACATCGGTGCGGGCGATGAAGTTATAACAGTAGCTTTTACTTTTGTTGCAACAACAGAAGCTATAGGCATAGTCGGCGCAAAACCGGTGTTTGTTGATATTGACCCTGACACATTTAATATTGACGTTAATGAAATAGAATCTAAAATTACACCTAAAACAAAAGCAATATTACCTGTCCACTTGTATGGTCAGCCCTGCAATATGGATGTAATTATGGATATTGCAAAAAGACACAACTTGTTTGTAATTGAAGATGCATGTCAGGCAATCGGAGCTGAATACAAAGGCAAAAAAGTAGGTACATTCGGTGATATCGGATGTTTTAGCTTCTATCCGACCAAAAACCTCGGCACAATGGGCGACGGCGGTCTTGTTTCAACAAATAGCGAATATCTCAAAAACAGAATAATCGCACTTAGAAACCATGGCGGAGCTGTTCGCTATTATCACGATGAAATAGGTGTTAACTCAAGATTAGATGAAGTTCAAGCAGCAATTTTAAGAGTAAAACTAAGATACATTAACGAATGGAACAAAAAAAGACGCGAACATGCTGCTTTTTATAATGAGCTCTTTAAAGATGCTAAAGACATTGAAACACCAAAAGAACTTGATGATACATATTGTGTTTATCACCAATACACGGTTAAAATCCCTAACCGCGATGAGGTTCATAAACTTCTTCAAGAAAACGGTATCGGCGCTATGATATACTATCCCGTACCGCTTCATTTACAAAAAGTACACAGCTACTTAGGTTTAAAAGAAGGACTCCTTCCAAATACAGAAAAAAATACCAAACTTGTCCTATCGCTTCCTATGTTCGCTGAAATTACCGAAGAAGAGCAAAAAACAGTTGCAAAAACACTTATTGAATGTGTTGAAAAAGCAAAAAGCAAAGCAAGTGTTTAGATAAAATTAAAGCCGCCAGTAAGGCGGCTTTTTTATTTATTATTTTATCTTATCCTATATCCCATCTACCGCAAGTGCCACCCCAACGAGCGATAAGATTGCCCTTAACATCTGTTATCTTATGTGCTTCACCTGCTTTTACCTGTTCAAGATCAACTTTAACGATTTATATAACCTCGCAATTATTTGAGCACCCATCACATGTACATGTAACAGAGTTAAAATGCATATCTTTTGTTTGCCAGCCCTTAAACTTAGTCGGCTCATTTGTATATTGGTGTTGCTCCATTGCAAGCAAAGCAGCTCCTATAGCACCCATTGTCTGATGATTTGGAGGTACTACAATCTCACAGCCAAGCGCTTCTTCAAAAGCCTTAACCATGCCTTTGTTCGTTGCAACTCCACCCTGAAAAGTTACTATAGGCAAAAGTTCTTTACCAAGTGCAAGGTTTGAGAGGTAATTTCTGACAAGCGCCTGACAAAGACCATAGAGCAAATCTTCAACAGGGTAGCCAAGCTGCTGCTTATGGATTAAGTCAGATTCGGCAAAAACGCCGCAACGACCTGCAATTCTTGCAGGAGAAGTTGACTGAAGAGCAATTGAGCCAAAGTCTTCAATTTTTACATTCAATCTTCCCGCTTGCTGGTCAAGAAAGCTTCCTGTTCCTGCGGCACAAACGGTATTCATTGCAAAATCCGTTACGATACCGTCTCTTAAAATTATTATCTTACTGTCTTGTCCGCCGATTTCAAGAATTGTTTGAACCCCGGGGACAATAACAGAAGCAGCTACAGCGTGAGCTGTTATCTCGTTTTTTACTACATCTGCGCCAACAAGTGCACCGGCAAGATTTCTGCCGCTGCCTGTCGTACCTACAGAGCAAACCTCATAATCACAAAGCGATTTTTTCAACAACTCGCTAAGCCCGCCCTGAACAGCTTTTACGGGCTGACCCGCTGTTCTTAACATGTAAGAATCTATGTATTTTCCGTTTTCATCTATAACGGCCAGTTTTGTTGTAACTGAGCCTACGTCTATTCCTAAATATACTTTCATACTCACAATTCTAAAACAAACAAAAAACAAAATAAAGCGCCCTGTTTTTAAGGGCGCAATATTGTACCTCAAAGAGGAATATGACAATTAGTAGTTTTTAGAATATACTTCAAAATAAGCTCTCGGGTGCAGACAAGCAGGACAAGCAAAAGGTGCTTCAAAGCCTAAATGCGGATATCCGCACTTTCTGCATTTCCAT
>CALUYX010000079.1 GCA_944325115.1 Candidatus Gastranaerophilales bacterium
CAGCCATTTTAATATTAGCTGTTTCATCAATTATTGCGGGGGTATTACCGGGACCAACACCAAGAGCGGGTTTGCCTGAAGAGTAAGCAGCTTTAACCATGCCGGGACCGCCTGTAGCTAAAATCATATCGATTTTGGGGTGGTGCATAAGTTGGTTAGAAAGCTCAACCGTAGGTTCATCAACCCAGCCGATAATATCTTTTGGAGCGCCTGCTGCAACTGCTGCATCAAGAACGATTTGAGCAGCCTTGATTGTGGCTTTTTTAGCTCTCGGGTGGGGTGAAAATACTATAGCGTTTCTTGTTTTTAAAGCTATTAAGGATTTAAAAATTGCTGTAGCAGTCGGGTTTGTTGTAGGTACGATACCTGCCAAAACACCTATTGGTTCAGCAACTTTTTTAATACCGTTAACTTTGTCTTCTTCAATGATTCCGCAAGTTTTGCAGTTTTTGTATTTGTTGTAAATGTATTCTGAAGCAAAGTGGTTTTTAATAACCTTATCTTCAACAATACCCATGCCTGACTCTTCGTGAGCCATTTTTGCAAGAGGAATTCTTGCTTTGTTTGCAGCGAGCGCTGCTGCTCTAAAGATTTTATCCACTTGTTCTTGAGTGTATGTTGCATAAACTCTTTGTGCAACTTTTGCTCTCTCAATTACTTGGTCTAAGTCTTCAGCGCTTGTAACTAATTGTCTGGGTTCTTCGTTTTGAACCTTTTCAATTTCCATGTTTTCTTGTGTCATGTTGTTCTCCTTATTACATAGCTCTTTTTGAGATTGTTTCTTTTTAAATTTGAAAAACATTGTGCTCTCCGCTCTTTTGAATTTTCTTTTGGTAAAATTCATATTCGTGATTTATTTCACAATAGAATTTTAAAACAAAATTTTATAAATTGCAAGTGTAATTTCTACACATTATAAAAATTTTATATAAACTTAATATGAAGTTAACAACTCTTTACTTTGATATTTTAAGTTTTCTGATAAAATAGCTTTGGTGAAGTATGATGAATGCAATCACATTAAATGAAATATATATGATACTGGGCTTTTCGCTTTCTCTGTACGCGTGTGTTTCTAACGACGTCATTCAAACACTCGGTACTTTTTTAAGCACAACCCGTGAGAAGCCGGCATGGCTTATTTGGCTTTTTGCAAGTTTAGTGTTGGCCATAACTTTTATTTGGGGCTGGCATGTAAACGACGGAGATATGGCTTTTGGCAGGTTGGATAGAATTCCTTTTGCAAATCAGTTCTACTGGTGGCATGTTCTGCCTCCGATTATATTAATATTTTTAACAAAAAAGGGCATCCCTGTTGCAACTGCGTTTTTGATATTAAGTATTTTTTCATCCGGCACAGTAATAAGTCTTATGCTTGCAAAGTCTTTCTTAGGCTATGTAATGGCATTTACAATTTCGATAATTTTATACTTTATAATCTCAAGACCTCTTGAGAAAAAATTCTTGTACACCAAGGGCAAAAAAATCTCTAAATGGTGGTATGTTACAAAGTGGAGTGCAACTGCTTATCTTTGGTCAATGTGGCTAATGCAAGATGCTGCAAATCTTTATGTTTATCTGCCAAGAAAACTGGACTTTGCGCAAATGATTGTAACCCTTGGCATATTTGTTACATTCCTTGGTTGGATAGTATATAAGCGTGGCGGCGAAATTCAAAATATCGTGAAATTAAAAACAAATACTCAAGATATCCGCTCAGCGACGATAATTGATGTTACTTATGCTTCAATTCTTCTGTATTTTCAAAATGTAAACAATGTCCCGATGTCTACCACTTGGGTATTTTTGGGGCTTCTTGCAGGCAGAGAAATTGCAATGTATAACAGGTTGAGATTTGAAACTCAGAAAAAAGCCTACAAACACGTGGTAAAAGACTTTACAAAGGCGCTGATTGGTCTTGTTGTTTCTATGGTAGTTGTATGCTTAATTAATCACTTTGATAAGATAATACAAATCATACACACATATCTACATCTTGATTAGTTCTTTTTCTTTTATCTGTTCTTTTTGTGCGGTTTTGTTTTCTGTATAACAGTATTTATTTAAAAATTCCGCCATGTCCATGGCTTTTATTTCGTTTTTATTTTTATATATATATTTACTTACAAAAAGTGAAAATTTTAAGCTCCAAAGGCAAGTAGGACAAGAAGTCAGGACAATATCAGAGTTTGTTTCAATTATGCCTTTTATTTTTTTTATTGCAATATTAAACGCAAGTTTTGGGTGTCTGATAAAGAAATCTCCTCCAAAACCGCAGCAGTCTTGAGCGTTTTTTGCTTTTTTATAAGTTATGTTTTTAATTTGTTTTAAAATGTCCTCAATTTCTTTTATATTCTTGCCAGATGATTGCATATGGCAAGGCATATGATATGTAACTTTTAGAGGTTTTTTTGAAATTAAGGGAAGGGTTTTATAAATATCTGTGTAAAATATCAGTTTGTCTTTGTTTTTTGGATTTTTAAACGGATAGTTTTTAACGGTATCAAAACAAGTGGCGCAGTCAAAAACAACAAGGTCGGCGTTTTCTATAATTTTTTCATTAAATTCAGCCATATCGTTGTATATATCTTCTCTGCCTTTGGTCAGGTGCGGAAGGGCGCAGCACTTGAAGTTTGCTCTCTTTAGCTTAATTGATGGGATTTTGAGTTCTTGTTTAAGCTCTTTTGAAATACAGCCCTCAAAGTATAAAATATTTGAATTGTTGTCGTATTTAGGGGTATTTTTAAAAAGCGAGAAGGCTCTAAGGGTTGATATTTTTAGTTTGAATACAAAATCTGAAGTGAGGATTTTGCCAATAAAAGATAATTTTCTTTCTTTAAAAAATACACCTGTCGTATCAACGCCTGAGGGGCAGTTTAGTTTGCATTTTTCGCAGTTTAAACATAAATCAAGACTCTGAAGAATTTTTCTGTTTAACTTTAGCTCTCCTTTTTTTAAGCCTAAAATCTGCATAAGTTTGCCGCGAGCTGTTGAGTTTTCGCTTTTTATTTCTTCATAAATGGGGCATACCCCCTGACAAAGCCCACAGCGAGAGCACTTTAAAATATTTTGTTTTACTTCTTCATCTCTCATAGTTGTAGTATAATTCAATTATGAAACAAGCTCAATCTGTTCTTGAATTTACTTTAATTGTTGCGTTTGTGCTGATTTTTATAAGTATATTTCTCAACAGTTTTAAACTAAAAGGAATAGAACAGAAGGCTACTTTCGGTGTTAAAGATTCAGGTACAAATACGGTTGTTGTACCGCCTATGACACCATAAGGGGGAAGAATGAAAAGTGCGGTTTTAAAGGATTTAAAAGTTAATATAGTTGAAACAAAAAAGCCTTCACTTGATTCTAAGGGTGCAATTATAAAGGTATTAGGCTGCGGTCTGTGCGGTTCTGATATTGTTAAAATTAAACACGCCACAAAAGAAAACGAGTCAAATATTAAACTTGGTCATGAAGTAGTAGGTGAAATTGTTGAAATAGACACAAATACCTCATATAAAAAAGGCGATATTGTAGCTCTGGGGCATCATTATCCTTGTTTTAACTGTGATTACTGTAGAATTGGCGCATATTCAATGTGTCAGACATTTAAAAAATCAAACATATACCCGTGCGGTTTTTCACAATATATAAAGGTGGATGAAAATCATCTTAAATACACTGTATATAGCGTTCCTGATAATTTAGAGTACGAGGAAGCAGCTTTTCTTGAACCTTTAGCTTGTGTAGTGAGGGCAATAAGAAGAGCAGGTTATGAGCTAAATTCTGACAATACAAAATCAAACGCTCTTGTCTTGGGGCTTGGCTCCATTGGTTTTATTACCGCTCAAGCGCTTAAGGCATATGGTGTGAACGCTTATGGTTTTGATATAAATAAAGAGCGCAGCGACTTTGCCCTAAAGTATGGTATTGAGTATAAAAAAGATATATATGACACGATTTTTATGACTTCAGGCTCATCAAAAGCTATGCCAACGGCGCTTGAGCATGTTAGAAACGGCGGAAAAATTATAG
This sequence comes from Candidatus Gastranaerophilales bacterium, assembly GCA_944325115.1. Taxonomy (GTDB): domain Bacteria; phylum Cyanobacteriota; class Vampirovibrionia; order Gastranaerophilales; family Gastranaerophilaceae; genus Galligastranaerophilus. The sequence continues at coordinate 4,030 of CALUYX010000079.1, forward strand.
TATTTTCATCGATTGAAAATGAAGAGGGTTATAAAAATAATGATATTTACTACAGAGAATTAAGTATAATTGCAAGCTATTCACCCTCTGTGGAAGATTATGAAATCTCGTATAAACTACTTTGTGATAAAAAGGTAAAAGTCAATGGTGTAAGTACAATTTACACTCTTGACAATTTGGCATCTGCGGTTGAAGATATTATTTGCGGAAAGATTTTTAAGGCGTATATAAAAATATGAAAATGAAAGCTGTCAGATATTATGCCCCAAAAGACATTCGCTACGAAGAAGTGAATGTTAAAATGCCGGAGGAAGGTGAAGTTCTTGTTAAAGTTGAGGCAGCTCTCACTTGCGGAACGGATGTAAAAACATATCGAAGAGGACATCCTGTTTTAATCAAGGAGACGCCATCAGGGTTTGGGCATGAATTTGCAGGAACAATTGTAAAATTAGGCGATGGTGTAGAAAATTTTAAAATCGGTGATAGGGTAGTGGGCGCCAATTCTGCGCCATGCGGTGAGTGCTTTTTTTGCAGGCGCGGAGAAGAAAATCTGTGTGAAAATCTTGACTTGCTAAACGGCGCTTATGCTCAATACATTACTATTCCAAAAAGAATTGTAGAAAAAAATCTTTTAATAATACCCGATGATGTGCCTTTTAGACGTGCGGTTTTTTGTGAACCATTAGCAAATGTTGTGCACGGTATTGCGCGTACACCAATTCAAAAAGGCGATACGGTCGGTATAGTTGGTATTGGACCAATAGGTTTAATGTTTGCAAGGCTGGCAAAATTAAAAGGTGCAAAAGTTATTGCTATGGGTAGAAACCCGCTAAAACTCAAAATGGCGCATGAATTTGCTCAGGCAGATGAGGTTATAGACCTCAAAAAACATCCTGACCCAAGGGATTTGATTTTGACTATGACAGAAGAAGGCAGGGGCTTAGATGTTGCAATTGAGTGTGTCGGTTTGCCTGAGATATGGGAGAGAATGTTCTCTTTAGTTAGAAGGGGCGGAACAGTACATCTTTTTGGAGGCTGCTCATCAGGAACAAGCGTTAATATTGACACACGTCGCTTGCATTATGATGAAGTAAATATTATAAGCGTTTTCCACCATACGCCAAAATATTTTAGGCAGGCGCTTGAGTTTATTTCAAGCGGAGAAGTGGATGTCGAGAAGCTTATAACTAAAACCATGCAGATGAAGTACGCAAAACGCGCACTTGAGATGCACCAAAATGGTGAAGCCATAAAGGTTTTGCTTGAAAATTAATTAAATCTTGACTTGAAATCTTGAGTTGGTATTATAATCTTATCGGCTTGCTGATTTGAATTGAAAATTTAATAGGTTTGCCGCGTTAGCCTTTGTTGAGTGAAACGAAACAAAGAAGATAAGAAAGATTCACCAACTGAGCTAACAAGGAAAGTTGAAAATTTAATAGGTTTGCCGCGTTAGCCTTTGTTGAGTGAAACGAAACAAAGAAGATAAGAAAGATTCACCAACTGAGCTAACAAGGAAAGTTGAAAATTTAATAGGTTTGCCGCGTTAGCCTTTGTTGAGTGAAACGAAACAAAGAAGATAAGAAAGATTCACCAACTGAGCTAACAAGGAAAGTTGAAAATTTAATAGGTTTGCCGCGTTAGCTCAGTTGGTAGAGCAAGGGACTGAAAATCCCTGTGTCCTTGGTTCGATTCCGAGACGCGGCAAATTTTTTGTTTTAAACCAAGGATAAATTTTGTCCACAAGGGACTTGCACAGTCCTTGCGTCCCGTGCAGTCGATTCCTCAAGACGCGGCAAATTTTTTGTTTTAAACCAAGGATAAATTTTGTCCACAAGGGACTTGCACAGTCCTTGCGTCCCGTGCAGTCGATTCCTCAAGACGCGGCAAATTTTTTGTTTTAAACCAAGGATAAATTTTGTCCACAAGGGACTTGCACAGTCCTTGCGTCCCGTG
>CALUYX010000080.1 GCA_944325115.1 Candidatus Gastranaerophilales bacterium
TATGAAAATTAAACCACTGCAATGGGAAATTATATCTTTTATTTTAATTAACCTGTTTTTAATAGCTAGCTATTATTTTATGACATTTATATTCATCTTTGCAATCTTTATAGCATCACTTGCCATAAAATATAGCGTTTACGATACAAAAGGTTTTTCTTGCATAATGCTTTTTGCAAGTATTTTTTATTTATTTTTCTTGCTTTATTTTTAATTGCAAAATACTTTTCAATCTACATCCTATTTAAAAAAATTGAGAATAAAGGATCGCAAAAGTTTAAAAATATTCTACAAAACCTGAAAAAATCTTTTTCTTTAAAATTAAAAGTGCTTTTATATGCTTTTATTTTCGACATTTTATTTATCACTTTTATTTCTTTTACATCTCCAAATGGTTTTAATAAAGATTCATTATTGGAATATACGCTCTTTGGTCCGTTATTTTTGATTTATTCTTTTACTTTTATACTATTTAAAGTTGAAAATACAATAAAAACACTAAAAATCAAAGAAAAAATCAAATTGACGACAGGCTTTTAAACTGCTAAAATGACCGAATGAGTTTTCGTTACAACATTTTTGATATAGAATTTATTTATTTTGTTTTAATAAATTTGCTTTATATTTTTTGGCTGCCATTAATTTCATTGATATTGGCACTTATATTAATCACAATTGCATCTGTTGAATATGTAGAATTAAACAATAAACCTGCCAATATCGAATATGTAATAGATTGTATTATTTTCTTTATCCTAGCACTCATGCCTCTTTTACATATTTGTTTAAAAAATTTCTATCTTTATTTTTTGGCAAAGAAAATTCTTAAAAAAGGTGCTTTTAAATATCGAAAATTAATTAAGAAAGTTAACGACAACACTAAAACTAAAAGAAAAGTTCTGCTAACGACGCTTATAATAGACATTTTAATCATATCTTTAGCATCAGGGGTAATGATATTTGCAAATGATGGAAAAAACATCGCTTTTGTTATAGCTTTTGTCATAATAATCTATTATATTTTTGGTGGCTTCTTTTTACCATATTTTACCTTGTTTAAGTTACTTGGTATTGACAAAAAAGAGTTATATAGATTTACAAATTAGCTTAAATATCTTTTTATTTGCAAGATTAGTATTTTTTATAATGCAGCCCCATAAATATTCTGTGTTTTTAACAATGCAATTTATATAAATTTCCTTAATTGCAAAATTAATCCACCTGCATACAGATAGGAAGATAAAACTATAGCGGTTTTTAAATTTATCCAAACTCACAAACTAATGCTTCACTACTCTTTTTGTATGAAAAGATTTTTTCAAACCAAGCTATAATAATCTTATGTTACAAGAAGCTCAAAAAGCAATAGCAAGCGCATTTAATACAAGTTTTGTAAAAAAACTTGCCCAATACCTCCATGACTGCGTCAGAGAAGAAGTAAAAAGCTCGACTTTCAGAAATTTAAAAGAAGACAAAGAAAACAAATGGGTTTTTCTTGACGATGAAGAAAAACTCTTCACAAACTTTGATGAACCGCTTTTGTTGGACGGTTCAAACAGCTACTTAACAGAGCTTATGATTCAAGGAGATATGAACGCAAAAGAAAAATACCTGATATACGGGTATTTGTTCCTCGTGGGCAAAAACTCCAAAGTGCGCAAAAATAACCAGTTTTTGACACCTCTTTTATATGTCCCCTGTAAACTTGAAAGAAAAGGTGTAAATATCGTCCTCACAGCTCAAGAAGACATTTTATCCCTCAACACCGGTGCTCTGGCTCAGCTTATGAAAAGGGACGATGAGCAAGAGGCTGACGCTATGCTATCGGGGCTCTTGGATGTTGTTCCGGAGTTACCTCTAAATCAAGAAAGTCTTGATATATTTTTAACGACTCTAAAATCACTTGTGCCTGAAATTGAAATAGAAACAGCACCTGTTGAAGCTGACATCAAGCAAGATTTTGAAGATTTTTACTCAAGAGAAAACGCACAAAAATTAACAGAAGACGGCGATTTTGACTTTGATGCAATGGATGAAATTGCAAAAACCCCCAGAGTCAAAGTAGAAAAACTCACTCTTCAGAGGAAAAACGCAGTAATCCTTACAAAACGCCCGACGGTCACTGCAGGAGTGCTCCATGAACTCACGCAAATTGCCGAAAAACCGCAAGGGACATATAGAGAAACCGTCCTTAACGTCATAAGCCATGAGTATCTTTTGCAAAAAGGAAAAGTTGCAAACGAAAAAATAGAAGAAAAAGAGACAAAAGACTTTTTCCCCATGACCCCTCTGGCACTAAGCGATTCACAGGAAGATGTCATTAAAAAAATAGAAGAAAACGACTTTTTAGCCGTGTATGGACCGCCCGGTACAGGGAAATCTCAAACCATCGTAAATCTTGTATCTCATTTAATTGCAAGTGGAAAGAGCGTTCTTGTAGCTTCTCGTATGGATAAAGCGGTTGATGTTGTAGCAGACAGACTAAATTCGCTTAATGCGCCATATTTAGCACTCAGAGCAGGACGCGCCAACTATCAAAAAATGCTAAACTTTAAGCTTGAGGATTTGCTTTCAAACAAAGTAGACCTCGACAGCGGCTTTGCAGATGCTGTTATGGCAGAGCCTGAAGATATGAAAAACCTCATAGGCGAGATAACACGCCTTGAAGAGGGCGCAGGGAAGATTTTTTCTCTTGAGAAGCGCTACAGCGAGATATATGATGAAAAAACAGAAACAAAAGAGGCTATAGGCGAAAGTGAAATCATAAAAAACGCCCTTTCTCTTGAAGAAGTGGAGCAGGTTAAAAAGCTCCTTGAAGCTCTTGAAAAATACGAAAGAAAACACAAAAAAAACTTTTTGGATAAGATTTTTGAGAACATAAAACTCAAAAAAATTAAAAAAATACTTAACCTTAAAGGAAAAATTAAAGCCTCTGAAATATCCTCCCGTCTTGCTATGGAGCTTGATTTAGAGCTTCTTGAGGCAAAACTTCGCGAGATAGAAAACAAAATCTATAAAATCGGCAATCTTCATCAGATTTTAAAGAAAATTAAAAGCCTTAGAAAAAAACAACAAAAACTCGCCGTTGATATACTCAAAAACAAACGCAGAACAGCACTTAAAAATATCTTATGCGACCAGCAAAAGCGCCAGAGATTGATGATTCACTCAAAATCTCTTGTATCAAGAAAAGTTAACCAACAAAACAGACTGCTTGAAAAAGAGGACTTTAAGCCGCTTTTAAACGCTTTTCCATGCTGGTGTGTAACAACTTATGCCATATCAAACTCGCTGCCTCTAAAGCCTGCTCTTTTTGACGTGGTTATAATAGATGAAGCCTCTCAATGCGATATTGCAAGCTGTTTTCCTATTCTTTTCCGTGCAAGAAAAGCCGTAATTGTAGGTGATGACAAGCAGCTTCCGCACCTGTCATTTTTAGAGAAAGCAAAAGAACAATCATTTTTAAATCAGTACAATATAGAAGACCGCTACCAGCTCCTGTGGCGTTTTCGCACAAATTCGATGTTTGATGTTGCAAACTACTACTCAACGACACCAACACTCTTAGATGAGCATTTTCGCTCGCCAAAGCCTATCATAGAATTTTCAAACAGAGAATTTTACGGCGGCAGAATAAAAGTCATGAAGCCTTATTTTGATATGGTTTCGCCTGTTGAAGTTATTGAAGTAAAAGAAGCCAAAGTGGATATGGACGTGACAAGAAACTTGGCAGAGTGCGAAGCGGTTATCAAAAAAGTTCAGGATTTAATTTATGAAAACGAGAAAGACCCTGAAAACAAGCCTGTTTCAATAGGTATAATTTCACCGTTCAGGGGTCAGGTCGAACTTATAAAAAAAGCCGTTATAAAAGTTTTTTCTCAGGAAACTATTCAAAAGCACGAGATTGAAGTCGGCACGGCACATACATTCCAAGGAGATGAAAGAGATATAATGCTTATGTCATGGGCAATAGCGCAAAATTCTCACTCTCAAAGCCTTATGTTTCTTCAAAAACCTAACCTTTTTAACGTCGCTATAACACGTGCCAGAAAAAGACTTATAAACTTTATCTCAAAACCCATAAACGAACTGCCTGAGGGGCTTTTAAGGGATTATCTTGAATTTGTGCAATCTCAAGACAGAGTAATTGCCTCAAGAAAAAACACTTTCAAAAATCTCTTTGAAAAAGAAGTTTTTGAAGCTTTAAGCGAAGAATTTACAACTCATACACTATGCGCAGGAGTGGATTTTGCAGGTATAAACGCCGATATTATGATAGATGGCAAGTTAATAGTCGAAGTTGACGGCGTTGAAGATGAGTTTTCATCAAACGTAAATGAAACCAAAAAACAATCAATCATGGAGCGTATGGGCTATGAAGTAGTAAGGGTAACAAAAAGAGAATGGGGCTTGAGTAAAGATGCTGCTCTTGATAGAATAAGGTCACAGTTAGTACAAAGTTAAAACTTTATAATGCCTGAAAATCAGTTAGACTTAATTACAAAACATGCCCAATCGCTTGAATTTGACAAGGTTTTAGAAAATCTTGCAAATTTTGCCATATCAACTTTAGGCAAACAAAAATGCCAAAGTGCGCCCATTTATGACAAAAAAGCCCAGATACAATATCAGCTTGAACTTACAAGCGAAGCAAAAAGGATATTTGACAACGAGGGAAATTTTTCCTGCTTTCCGCTTGAATTTCTATGCGACGCTCAAAACCTTTTAGACTCAAAAAGACTGGGTGCAGGGGATATTATTGACTTAGCAAAAAATTTAAGAACCTCAAGGCTTGTTAAAAATTTCATCTCAAAAGAAGAAAACTGCCCCAATTTAAAAGGCTTTCTGCTTAATTTGTACACGGATAAAGAGTTTGAGGACAGGATTTTTTCAACATTTGACGCTGACTTAAATGTTTCGGACAACGCAAGTGTTGAGCTAAAGCGCCTCAGAAATTCATATAAAAGCACAAAAGATAACCTAAAAAGCGCCATTTCAAAGCTTTTAGGCGATGATAGTTTTGTTTCACATCTGCAAGATACAATCTACACTACAAGAGAAGGCAGAACGGTCTTTCAGGTAAAAGCGACCGACAAAAACAAAGTTGCAGGCATTGTCCATGATATAAGCGCAAGCAATCAAACCTATTTTATAGAGCCCTCTTCACTTGTGCCTCTAAACAACAAACTGCGCCAGATTGAAATTGAAATAAACGCAGAAATTGAGAGGATTTTATGGGAGCTTACAAAAGAATTTTTAAATATTAAAAATGAACTCAATCAAACCCAAAACGCGCTCAGCGAGCTTGATTTTATCTTTGCAAGAGCAAAATACTCAATAAGGACAAAGTCTAACCCTGCTATAATTTGCGATGAGAAAATCCTTGAACTGCAAGCCATGCGCCATCCGCTTTTAATAGGAAATGTGGAAAAAATTGTAGAAAATGACTTTGAACTGGGCAAAAACTATAAATCTCTTTTAATTACAGGCTCAAACACGGGCGGTAAAACTATTGCGCTTAAAACCGCAGGACTCTTGACCCTTATGACAAAAGCGGGACTTCACATACCTGCTCTTGGGGCAAAGATTTTCCCTTTTGATATGGTTCTATGCGACATATCAGAAGAACAAAGCATCTCGCAGAGTCTGTCTACTTTTAGCGCACATATCAAAAATATTTCATCAATTATCGACAACGCCACAGAAAATTCTCTTGTACTTTTTGATGAACTTGGCGCTGGCACTGACCCTGAAGAGGGCGCAGCGCTTGCTCGAGCCATACTTGAGTACCTGTGTGACAATGATATTTTATGTGTCTGCACAACTCACCTTGGTGAACTTAAAATTTTAAAATATGAAAACAGCAATTTTGAAAACGCAAG
>CALUYX010000081.1 GCA_944325115.1 Candidatus Gastranaerophilales bacterium
TCTCTTAAGTGAAAGAGAAATTCTTTTTAATTCTTCATCGATTTTAATAATTTTAACTTCGATTTTTTGTCCCAATGTAACAACATCGGAGGGGTGTTTAATCCTTTCCCAAGAAATTTCAGAAATAGGAAGTAAGCCGTCAATACCGTCTATATCAACAAAAGCACCAAAGTCAGCTATTCTTACGATTTCACCTTCAACTACTTGGTCAACTGCTAAGCGAGAGATAACTTCGTCTGCAACCATTTCTCTTTGTTGAGTGTAAACTTGTCTTTGAGATAGGATAAGCTTGTTTCTTTTGGGGTCTGCTTCAAGAATTTTAACTTCGATTTCTTGACCGATTTGAGTATCAGAGGGTGAACCTGTTCTTAATTGAGAAGAAGGGATAAAACCTCTTAAGCCTTCAACTTCAGCGATTAAGCCGCCTTTAACCGTTGAAACGATTTTAGCCATGATATTTTCATTTGAAGCTTTAGCATCTGATAGTTTTTGCCAAGCTTGTGCGCAAGAAAGTTTTTTAAGAGATAAAACTGCTACTTCATCATCTTCTTCGTCTTTCATAACGTAAAATTCTTTTTCGTCCCAAAGTTTAATAACTTCATCAGGGTCTTTATCAGAGAAGTTTGAAACTTCACGATTTGGCAAAAATGCTTCTGTTTTTGCACCGATATCAACAAGATATCCGTCTTTTTCTTTTTTTACAACAACGCCTTTTACAACGTCTGCAACATTTAGTTTGTAAGTGTAGCTGTCTTCCAGCATTTTCTCGAACTCTTCAGCCGAGATTGTTTCAAGTGTACTCATTTATTATTCTCCTTTCGATAATTTTTCTATAACTTTGTTAATGATGTAATCAGGGGTTGAAGCACCTGCCGTTACACCTATATTTTGAGCTTTTTCAATAATGTCTGCGTAATTATCAAGCTCTGTGTCTGTTTCAATGTGGATTGTGCGGGTTATGTTGCACAAAATTTCAGCCAAATGTGTAGTGTTGGCGCTTTTTTTAGAGCCTACGACAACCATAAGGTCACTTTCTTGGGCAAGTGTTTTTGCCTCATTTTGCCTTAGAGAAGTTGAGGCGCAAATGGTGTTCATTATGCGCAAATCCTTGCAAATTGGAGTTAAAAAGTCTAAAACTTCTCTTAAAAAGCCTATCCTTTGAGTTGTCTGAACTACGACTCCGACTTTTGGTTGTTTTTTTATTTTTTCTTCTATTTCTTTTAGAGCGTAAATGTTTTTTGCAACAAAAACATCTTCAATATTTTTTGCATGCGCCCTTGCGTTAGATGAAATCGCCATAACCTCAGGGTGTTCGGGTCTGCCAAGAATTATTAAGAAATACCCTTCATCCACAAGTTCAATTGCTTTATTTTGAACTTTTTTAACGTCGGGACAAGTGAGGTCGACTATCTCAAAACCCTTGTTTTCGATGTCTTTTAAAACTTCTAAAGAAGCACCGTGGCTTCTTATTATACAAATGCCATCACCATGCTCAGGCAGAGTATCAATTGTTTTAATGCCTAAATTTTCAAGTTCTTTAATGACTTGAGAGTTATGAATCAATTCCCCGAGTATGCAAATATTTTTCTGAGGGTTTTGTGATTTTAGTTTTTTTGTAGTCTCAACCGCCCTTTTAACGCCGTAACAGAAGCCGGCATGCTTGGCAAGTTTAATATTTTTAGTTATTTAAAACACGTCCTTTATAATAGAGTCGCACTAAAAAATTAGTACGCTGATATTATTTAATCATGGATATGTTTTTAGTACAATAAGGAAAAATAAATATTATTGGAGTGCAAAGTGGAATATTTTGAAGCAGGAACAAAAAAAGATATTTTGTATTGGGCAAAAAGACTTTACCAAAAAGGTATGTCGCCTGCCACAAGCGGAAATATTAGTGTCAGAACAGATAAGGGTATTTTAATCTCATCATCGGGCGTATGTCTTAATGATATGAGTGAGGATGACATAGTTTTAATCGATTATGACGGTAATTTGCTTGAGGGTAATAAAAAACCCTCCAGTGAGAAGTTTATGCATACTCAAATTTACGACTTAAGAGATGACATAAAAGCTATAATCCACTCTCACTGTCCTTATATCACCGCTTTTGCATGTTCTGATAAAATGATGGAAGAGCCTATTATGCCCGAGTTTGTATTTTACTTTGATAAAATACCAAAAGCACCATACGGGCTGCCATCTTCCATGCAGCTTGCAATAGATACGGCAGAATGTTTTAAAAAGTCAGACACGGTGCTTATGCAAAACCATGGTGTGGTTTGCGGTGCAACTACACTGCAACAGGCTTTTTACACTCTTGAATCTCTAAAAGCATATGCCGAAACGTATTTTGGTACACAGGTTTTAGGCGGATACAAGAAATTAACCAAAAAACAAATAGAAGAAGTCAGAAAATTGAAACTACAGTAGTTTGAAAGGATTATACAATGTCAACTCAAATAATTGAAGCTCAAGCAGGTAACATAACGGAAGAAATGAGCTTTATAGCACAAAAAGAAGAAGTAACGGAAGAATTTGTGCGTCAAAAAGTAGCTGAAGGCAGAATAGTTATTCTAAAGAATAACCAAAGGAAAAACTCAATCCCTGCAGCGGTTGGCGAGGGTATGAGTATAAAAATAAACGCAAATATCGGTACTTCAAACGAGCGCTCAACGCTTGAACAGGAGCTTGACAAAGTTAGAGTTATCGAGCAGACAGGTGCCGATGTTTTAATGGATTTATCAACCGGTAAAGATATCGATGAAGTAAGAAGAAAAATTATAGCTTCAACAACTCTGCCTATTGGTACTGTTCCTATGTATCAGGCGGGTAAAGAGGCGCTTGATGAGCACCATAACATTGCAAAACTTTCAAAAGATAAACTTTTCGCTGACATTGAAAAACAATGCCGTGACGGGGTAGATTTTATTACCGTTCACTGTGGTGTTACAAAGTTTGTAATTGACCAGCTTGAGCGTCAAGGCAGAGTAACTGGCATTGTATCTCGCGGTGGTGCCATGCTTGCTTGTTGGATAAAAGCAACAGGCATGGAAAACCCGCTTTATGCTTATTATGACGAGCTTTTAGACATCGCTCGCACATATGATGTAACTCTATCTTTAGGGGACGGACTTCGCCCGGGTTGCGGTGCTGATGCGGGAGATAGAGCGCAAGTGGCGGAAACAATTGTCTTGGGTGAACTTGTAAAAAGAGCTAAAAAAGCAGGTGTGCAAGCTATGGTAGAGGGACCGGGGCATGTTCCTCTTAATCAAATACCATCTATGATAAAAACTATAAAAGAGCTGACAGACTTTGCACCGCTTTATGTATTAGGACCACTTGTTACAGACGTTGCACCAGGTTATGACCACATTACGGCTGCTATAGGCGGAACGCTTGCAGGTATGCACGGTGCTGATTTCTTGTGTTATGTTACACCGGCTGAGCACTTAGGCTTACCTAACTCAAAACAGGTAAGAGAAGGTATAATTGCTTCAAAAATAGCAGCTCATGCGGCTGATGTTGCAAGAGGATACAAAAAAGCAATTGAGGCTGATAGAGAAATGTCTATTGCAAGGAAAAATCTTGACTGGACAAAACAAAAAGAATATGCGATAGATAAGTCTGTATTTAGCGGTATTAACTGCGAAAAAGACGGCGCACCCTGTACAATGTGCGGTGATTACTGCTCAATGAAGATATTTAAAGAGTATTTTTAAATAGAATAATTGTTATAACTAAAGCACTCCCTTGCCGGAGTGCTTTTTGTTTTATAATTTGTCATTGTTTTCTAAGTAATTTATAATCCAAGCTTCAATAAGCTGGGTTATTTTGATATTATTTGATTTTGCTGCATCTTTAAACATTTCAACCAGTTCATTATTCAGCATAAGAGTTAATTTTCTGGTCTTATCTTTCTTTAAATATGTTTTCTTTAATTCTTTATCAATACTTTTCATGGCTAACAGTAAAATGCCATATTTTACATGTAAATTCTAGGATATAAATTAATAGGTGTATTTACACGTGTAAAAAACCATGTTAAAATTTTTGGTCTAATCACAGATTAGCTCTGCAAGATGTGATTTGGGTAAAAATTTTAAAAATACTACAGATAAGTTTTAAGTGTTTGCATAATTTATGCTAGAATTTCAAAAAAGGCGAATTATGTTTTTACTTGCTTATGATACACCAACAAATGCTTATGGTCCTGCAATTGACCAACTGCGTCCGTACAAAGGTACACTAAGCGGCGAAAAGGAGCACCAAAAGCCCTCGTATAACTATGGTCCTCCATCTACAAAATACCCTATTTTAGCTCTTGAAGATGATATTATAGGGCAAGATGGCAGAGGATTAAAAAAAGGATTTTACGAGGTAAGAATTGACTCTGAAAATAAGTTTTTGCTTTTTGTGCAGTCAGGTAATCTAAAGGCAAAGATTCCCGTTATATTCTATGAAACATCTGAAAAGAAAGAAGAAAAGCCGCAAGAAGGTAAGATTTTAGACAAAAAAATTGCCAAACAAATGAGAAAAGAGGCAAAAAAGGCTAAAAAAGAGGCTTATAAGTATCGTAAGGGTGAAAACCCTAAAAATATTGTTTTTAGCAGCGTTAAAATGACATATGATGAGAAAAACTCTTGCTGGGTTATAAACTGGGAATTGGACTCCTCGCGCGCGATTGGGTGTTTTAGGATTTAATTACTCTAAAAAGATGATTTTTTGAAAAATGATGTGTGATAACCTCGATTCTACAGGAGTTAGTGAATAGAGAGGCTGTTATGCAAAAAATTTCCCCCTTACGTGCAAGTGTGGCAAAAGCATTTAACGACTTTAAAGCCAACAGAGCAAAGAAAAACGAAAACAATGAAAGTTTACACACAAATCCTTTTGGAATTACATTCAAAGGCGTGCTGTTACAAAGTGATGTTTTTGAATCAAGCACAGCTAGCCAAAAACCCGCATTAAAAGACAGACTTGCATCCGGTACAAAACTTCTTGCAAGTGCTTGGGTTGGTACAATTAACAAATTTAATTCCATGAAAGGTGCTGCAATTTCTTTTGGCAGAAAAATCAAAGAAACTACAAAAAACACAATTGATATGTTAAACAATACAAACGTTGAGTTTGATATTTTCAAATACAATGTATCAAGACTGCAAAAGCAGCCTGTGTCAGAACTTGAGGATATGCTAAGAAAAGAATTGGGGGCGTAAGTTATGAACAATCGAAGAATTAAAAACATTATCGAGGCACTTGCTCGTCACAATGATGAAGAGTCAATCAGAGTGCTTGACGAATTGGGTACAAACTGCCCGATTGATGAAATTCGTGAAATGACAAGCAAGGCTCTAATTAAGAAAAACACTCACAGGTCACTTGAAACAGTTATTGTAAACAAAGGAAAAGGTATAAACGACCTTTCCGCTCGTGTTGCAATGACTGCAATTAACGAACTTCTTGCTCTTAAAGACAAAGAAGAAGCATTAAAGATTTTGGACGATACAATTAATATGCACTCTGAAAAAGACGTGCAAGACACTGCTCGTTCAGTAAAAGCTTTGATGTCTTTTAGTTCGTAGGAAAAATTAGAACAGCTTTCTTTAACCAAAACCCGTCATGCGACGGGTTTTTTAGTGTAAAAAAAGAGAGTACAAGTCATACTCCCATAATGTGTTTTTGGTTTATCAAAAGTTTAAAAGTAACTATATACAAATATAATGTATAATATACAAAATATATTGTCAAGTTTTATGATTAAGGGATATTTGTAAGGTGGCTAAAAATATGTCCACGAGAGGACTAGCCGAGCTTTTGCGAGGATACGCAGCTTGTCTGCATTCGGTTCGAATCCTCTA
>CALUYX010000082.1 GCA_944325115.1 Candidatus Gastranaerophilales bacterium
GTATTCTTTTGCAAGAAATGCAACCGTCTGAGGCAACATATTTACTCCTGTGCGAGAAGGTATGTTATATAGAATGATTGGCAAATCGGTACATTTTGCAATAGCACCAAAGTGTTCAATCATGCCTTGTTGATTTGGTTTGTTGTAGTAAGGCACAACTGATAATATTGCGTCAGCTCCAAGACTCTCTACATTCTTTGTTGCATCTACTGCAGTACGTGTTGAATTTGAACCTGCTCCCATGATTACTTTTGCAGAACCGCTAACAGTACCTTTAACTGCATATAGAAGTTCATATTCTTCTTCATGGGTTAATGTTGGGCTTTCTCCTGTTGTGCCTGCAACAAGAATTGCATCAGAGCCTGTATTTACAAGGTGTTTGCATAATTTTTCAACTGCAGGATAGTCTATTTCCCTTTTTTCGTTGAATGGCGTTACCATCGCCGTTATAACTTCACCTGCATCATATCTGAGTGTCATATTTTTCTCCTTTAGTAAAGTCCCATTTCAATGACTTTTTGCGCAAGTCTTACCGTGTTAAGAGCTGCACCGATTCTTAAATTATCTGCTACACAGAAGAAATCTATACCATTGTCAAAAGCAATTGATTTTCTTATTCTTCCGACAAATACAGGGTCTTTTCCTGCAGCGTCTTTTGGTGTCGGGTATGCAAAATGTTCAGGGTCATCTATAACATTTACACCATACGCATTTTTTAGAATTTCTCTTGTCTTGCCTGCATCAATCGGATTTTCAAACTCTACGCTGACGGCTTCAGAGTGTCCGATGTAGACAGGCACTCTTACTGCGGTACAAGAAATAGGAACAGATTTATCCAAGTGAAGAATTTTTCTTGTTTCGTTAGTAACTTTCATTTCCTCTTTTGTATAGCCATTTTCGCAGAATACGTCAATTTGGGGTATTACGTTAAAGCCTATTTCATGTTTAAAGGCTTTATTATCGTATGGCATGCCTATAAGGTTTGTTTTTGTGTTGTCTGTTAATTCTTCAATAGCTGCAAGACCTGCACCTGAAACAGCTTGATAAGTTGATACTATAAGCCTTTTGATTTTTGCATAGTCATCAAGAGGCTTAAGCGCAAGCATAAGTTGAGATGTTGAGCAATTTGGGTTTGCAATTATACCCTTGTGCTTTCTTAAATCTTCATCGTTTACACCTGCAATAACAAGCGGTACATCTTCTTCCATACGAAAAGCGCTGGAGTTATCAATATAAACTGCACCTCTCTTAACAGCTTCGGGAGCAAGTGCTATACTTGTTGAACCGCCTGCTGAAGCCAAAACTACATTTACACCTTCAAAAACATCAGGTGTTGCTTCAATTATTGTATATTCTTTTCCCTTAAATTCAATTTTATTCCCGGCAGAGCGCTTAGATGCCAAAAACTTTATTTCGTTAAATTCTACATTGTTTTCTGCAAGTATGTTAAGAATTTCTCTTCCTACAACGCCTGAAGCGCCAAGTACTGCAATGTTCGGTTTTTTGTTTGTCATAAAATATTCTCCAATCCATACATAAAGTTATTATTTTTGGCAACATAATTTACAGCCATTATAACACCACCCATATAACATTCACGATTTATTGAGTCATGTCTTATTTTTAGTGTTTGCCCCATAGAGCCAAATACTACTTCCTGAGATGCTACAAAACCCGGCATGCGAACAGCGTGGATGCTTATGTTTGCAGTGTCAAAATTGCCCCCGCGAGCTCCTTTTATAAGTTCTGTTTCATCAACATTTCCCGCTTTAAAATTGGAATTAACCTGTGCCATAAGTTCGGCAGTTTTTATTGCAGTTCCTGACGGTGCATCTTTCTTTTGATTGTGGTGAAACTCAAGGATTTCGGCGTTATTAAAATATTTTGCAGCCATTTGGGCAAATTTCATCATAAGTATAGCGCCTGTTGAGAAATTGGGAGCAATAAAGCAACCCGTGTTTTTTTCTTTGCATTTTTTTTCAATTTCAACAAGCTGTTCCTTTGATAAACCTGTTGTACCAATGACTGATTTGACGCCAAGATTAAGGTATAGATTTATATTTTCAAAAATCGTGTCGGGCTGTGTAAAGTCTATTGCCACATCGGGTTTATGAAGTTCAAAAGCTGCTTTTATGTCACTTTCTATAGCGACATCTTCATGTACGTTGCAACCCGTGTTAAATTTGTCAATTGCACAAACAAGTTCAAGATTTTTGTCTGCAATGACCGCCTTTACTACTTCTTGCCCCATTTTGCCAAGAGCGCCTACAACGGCAATTTTGATTGTCATAAATTTCTCCGCTAAATGATGTATTTTGTTAAAAGATTATCACACAAAACCCTCATGATTTCAATAATTTTAATAATTAAAAATCTTTTTATAACTTAACAAAGCAGCCTGTCATGCTTGACATTATTATGTTTTTGGCGCATAATTGGCAAAAATGTGTAAAGCACGGGTTGTTTATTTAAAAAGATAGGAGAGAACTGATGAAAAAGATTCAAAGACTTTTTGCAGCTTCAATTCTTACCTTGGCAGTTACCGTAGGTGCTGTTTTTGCAGGTCCTTGCAAAGAAGGTCAGATAGAAGCTTATGCACACCCAAGTTTGATGAATGCGGAAGCACAAACCTATGTAGACGGAAACAAAGTCTATGAAATTGGCGGAAAAATTTACAAAACAAAGAACAGAATCGGAATTACAAACAAAGATTCCGCTTATGTTGATTCTTGGGCAAAAGACGTACTTTCTTTAATTAAAGAAAGAAGCGGCGGCGAATTGTTTAATCCTAAAATGCCTATTCTGCGCTCAGAAATGGCTGTAGTTTTATCTGAAGGTTTTGACGTAAAACCTGTTGGTAAAACAAAAAAATATTCTGACGTTGCTCAAAATTACTGGGCAAACGAGTGGATTGCACGTGCAACAAATGCAGGTGTTATGATTGGTTATCCTGATAAAACATTCAGACCTGACCAACCCATTACAAAAGCAGAAGTATTTGCTGTAGTTGCGCAATTAATTGATGTACCGATTGACAGAAGCCTTTTAGTTCCAGAATTTAAAGGTAAAACAATTGAATACATTCCCTCATGGGCAATTGCTCCAACAAAAGAAGTTGTAAAATCTGAACTTCTTGAGCAAGTTCCCGACCCAAAAAGAGTTAACGATGATATGTACTTATCAAAAGAACAAGTTGCATACCTGATCGGTACATTGAGAACAAATTTTGCAACAGCTAACTCTAAAATTGCTAGAGATAAAAATGCTCCTGATTGTGTAAAATCATACAAACCTGTTTATCTAAACATTAAACTTGCTGACAGAATCAGTGCTAAAACTTCTAACATCGGACAAAAATTTGCCGCTGTTACAACAAAAGAAGTTGAAATCAACAACAACGTATTCCCTGCAGGTTCAAAAGTAAAAGGTGAAGTTGTTGCTGTTAAAAGACCCGGACTTAAAAACCCAGGATTTATCAAAGTTAAGTTCTTAGAAATTAAAAACGGTGACTGTGTTGTAGAATTCCCGAAAAACATCACAGAAGCTCAAGCTAACGAAATTAAAAATCCTAATTTCTTAGCAAGACTAATCGGTGCACCTTTCTCTGCTGCAGCAAGAATCGTTGGTGTATCAGGCAGAACAGTTGGTAACGGTGTAAACATTGCTGCAAACGGCGTTGAGGAAATTGGTGATGAATTATCAGATACTTTTGTTGATACTTTATCGCTTCAACCTGTTGCCGGTGTTAAGAGATTCGGAAGCTCATTTATTACACTTGGAAAAGGTATCTATGATACTTGCAAAAACATCGTAAGCGGTGTGTTTGGTGTAATTTATGAAATCGGTGACGAAATTGTCTACCTGATTGTTCCAAGCTTATCAAATTCTTCAAGCTTGAACCCGGGCGAAGAATTGTTAATCATATTCTAGTAATATGATACAAGTTTAACGGCGGATGAATTTTCATCCGCCGTTTTTTAATTAAAAAAATAAAAAAATTAAAGCTTATATCCTGCTTCAAACGAGTCAATGTTTCTTTTTAGAAAAGCAGGGTTTTTCTTCTTTGAAACAAATTCAAGAGCACTTAGAGCGCTTTCTTTTTTAATTATTTGTGTTTTATTTACAAAGTAGCCAAAAGTAACGATGTTTAAAAGTCCGCCTTCGATGCTCTGGGCACAGTCGCCGAGTTTTACCATAAGGTAATTTACATCATCTCTTGATGGGGCTTTTTCTATTATTGATGAGTTTCCTATAACAAGAGCGCCTTTTGCCATTGTTTTTTCAAATTTTTCCATGGCTTTGTCATTTAAAAATATGCCATAATCTGCGTTATCGATAATAGGGGAGGCAATTTCCGTATCTGAAATTTTAACGGAGCAGTTTGCATGTCCGCCCCTCATCTCAGCTCCATAGGATGGAATCCAAGTTGTGTTTTTGCCCTCTATCATCGCAGCTTGAGCCAAAGTTGTACCGAAAAAAAGTACTCCTTGACCGCCGTATCCTGCTATTATTATGCTTTTTTCCATATTTTCTATGCCATGCTTTCCGTAAAATCTTTAAAAACTCCAAGTTTATGGACTTTTGTTACTTCGTTTTTAATGTATTCAAGTGCCTGTACGGGTTTTAGTTTCCAGCCTGTGGGGCATGCTGCAATAACTTCTACAAAAGCAAACCCAAGTCCTTTTATTTGGCATTCAAATGCTTTTTTAATCGCAGCTTTTGCCTTTATTATACTTTGAGGTGAGAAAATTGCCACTCTTGCAACATAGGCAGCGCCGTCACAGTTTGAAATCATTTCGGATATTTTGGCAGGGTATCCTGAAATTTTTGGGTCACGTCCGTTTTTGGTTGTTGCGGTAACTTGACCTAAAATGCTCGTGGCACTTGCTTGACCGCCTGTCATACCAAAATTTGTGTTATTAACGCAAATTGTTGTGATATTTTCACCTCGAAGTGCTGTGTGTATAAGTTCATTGAAGCCTATTGTAGCGGCATCCCCGTCACCTTGGTAGGTAAAAACTATTTTATCAGGCTTAGAGCGTTTAACGCCTGTTGCAACGCAAGGAGCTCTGCCATGGTCAGCGCCTACGATGTCAAGATTGTAAAATTTATCAAGGTTAATTGAGCATCCGACAGAAGCTGTTGCAATAGTTTTTGTATATACTCCAAGTTCTTCAAGAACTTCTGCTATAAGTCTTAGTACAACACCGTGCCCGCACCCTGCACAGAATGGGTAGTTGTAGTTTTTCTTATATACGCTAGGTCTTTTAAATACTTGCTGTAAGGTTTGTTCCATATTGTTTCTCTTTTGACAGTTCTAAAATCTTATTGTAAATTTCTGACGAGTTAATTATTGCACCGCCTGTTTTTCCGAAAAATTCAACCGGTACTGAACCGTTTAGTGCAATTTTTACATCTTGAATCATCTGACCCATATTAAGTTCAATATCAAGTACGCATTTTTTATTTTTTGCTGCCGCAAAAAGTTCTCTTGACGGGAACGGCCACAGGGTAATGGGTCTGAACAGTCCTACTTTGATACCTTTTTCTCTGGCTGCATTAACTGCTGATTTTGCAACACGTGCTACTGTTCCAAAGGCTGTAATTATTATATCAGCATCATCGCAGAGAT
>CALUYX010000083.1 GCA_944325115.1 Candidatus Gastranaerophilales bacterium
TCTACGGAAAACTATGAAGAAATCACATACGAAGGTTATGGCGCCGGAGGTGTTGCAGTATTTATTGAGGCTGCAACCGATAACCGCAACAGAACAGCAGGAGATGTCAGAAGC
The DNA here is from genome assembly GCA_944325115.1 of Candidatus Gastranaerophilales bacterium. Taxonomy (GTDB): domain Bacteria; phylum Cyanobacteriota; class Vampirovibrionia; order Gastranaerophilales; family Gastranaerophilaceae; genus Galligastranaerophilus. The sequence continues at coordinate 115 of CALUYX010000083.1, forward strand.
TACTTTACAAAATTTGGCGGTAACTTAGGCGAAACAGGCTGTGTAGGTTGGATATTTGAACCTGTGGGCGAAATTGTTATAGAAGTTCCAAAAGAGCCTGATAAAAAATCTAAAGAAGTTGTAAAAATGTTTACGTTTGATGAACTTTTTGAAGATTGTATGGAATTTGACCCTAAAGACGTTGTTGAAGAAGATGGCGAGTATAAAATCACAACTACGGTGGAAAACTTCCAAAATACCGTTGAAGGTCTTGAAAAGCTTGGCTACAAGCTAAAAAGCTCTGAACTTACAAGAGTTCCTTCTAATTCATGTGAGGTAACAGATGCTGCTATAGTTAAAAAAATCTTGCTTCTTTTGGATAAACTTGAAGAGCATGATGACGTGCAAAATGTTTATTCTAACTTTGAGGCGGATGATGATTTAATAGCAGAGGTAAGTAAAACTTTACAATAGATTTTAATTCCCGATGAAATTAATTTTTATCGGGAATTATTTCTCTAAATTCTTTGTCAAAGTGTTCTATTTTGCAGCTGCCGTTATCTGTGCAGTTTGAAATTTTTATTGCTCCTAAATCTCTTGTGAGAAGTATTTCACTGTTTGATTTCTTTAGTAATCTCAATGTTTTAAAATGAGGGTGTCCGTATGTGTTATAACCGCTTAAAATTACCGAGTATTTAGGCTTTAGTTCTTTTAACATTTTCTCGTTTAATGAATTTTTTGCGCCGTGATGACCTACTTTTAGGATGTTTATTTTGTTGTGTAATTCTTGAATTTTATCATATCCTTCAACTCCCATATCTGCCATAAATAAAGCTTTTGAGTTTTTATATTCTAAAAGAGTAATGATAGAGTTTTCGTTATCAAGTTTGTCTTTTGATATTTTATTTTTATCCAAATTTGCAACATAAGTTTTAATAGTAAAACCGTTATTTGCATATATTATTTTATTATTCTTTGCAACTTGGCATTTTATATTCTTTTCCTTTATTTTGCTTATTATTCTTTTGCCCATATGCTCATTGGGATTTGCGTTTTGGATGAAAATCTCTTTAACTTTAAAGTCGTTTAGAATATCTTCTACGCCTCCGCAATGGTCAGCGTCAAAATGTGTTACTATAAGCAGTTCAAGTTCTTTTATATTTTTATCTTTAAGGTACTCTTCAATAATGATTTTTGCATCAGATAGTCCTCTATAGGGCAATTTTCCTGTATCTATCATTATATATTTATCGTTTGGTGTCTTAATAAGTGTGCAATCTGAGTTTCCGGTATCAAAGAACAATATCTCAAAATTTTTATCAGGTATTTTTATGAAAGTTGTACAAAATAAAACAATGCAAAGTAAAAATCCGCCTGCAAGCTTTTTATTTTTGAATGAAAACTTTATATTCTGTGCAAGTAAAATTAAAATGCTCCAAAATAAGATTATCTGAATAACACTTGGAGATGGTGTTGTAATAATAGAATTCTTTAAGCTTGAAAAGAAGCTGGAGATTTTAACCAATAATACAAGCATTGGGTTTACGGTTATGTCGAACAATAAAATTATTTTTGTGCCTAAATAAGGTATTAAACTTAAAATTGAACTTACAAAGCCAAGAAAACTTACTATTCCTATAAAAGGTACTACGCATATATTTGCAAGTGTGCTCCAAGGTGTAAATGTATTAAAGTAATACATCTGTAGTGCGGCAACGTATAGTTGTGCACAAAGCGGGACAAGAACTATTGCAAGAAGAGATTTTGGGGATATGGTTATAAGGAAAATCTTTAAAATCTTTGGCAAGTCTTTTATTTGTTTAATAAATTTTTTGTTAATATTATCTAGCTTATCTGTTAGCGGTTCAATTGAGCAAATAAGACCTATTGTTACTACAAAAGAAAGTTGAAAACCTACATCAGGAAGCATTTTGGGGTTAAAAAGCAACATAATAAAAGCTACAAAGAACACAAGTGCTACAGGTTTTGATTGTCTGTCGATTAATTTTCCCAAAAGTACAAAAAGAAGCATAATTGTTGCTCTTACTATGGATGGCGGAAAACCTGTCATAAGAGTGTATAAAAGTATGAAAAAAATTCCCGTCCAGATTGATACACTATAAGGCAGCCTGATGTTTTGAGCTATAAACCACCAAATTCCAAAAATTAGCGCAACATTTAGCCCGCTTGCCGCAAGCAGATGCAAAAGACCGGAATTAATGAAACTCTGTTTAATTTCATCAGGCGGGTTAATGGCTTCATTACCAAAAACAATGCCTCCTAATATTTCAAGCTGAGGACTTTTTATGTATTTTGCATGTTTTGCAATTATATTTTCTCTTGTTGTGTCTGTTTTATGTAGTATGTACCACCAAAATTCTTCAAGATTACAAAAGGTATCCGCCTTTTTTATTACACTATAGTTTTCACCCTCGCTGTATAATATGGAAAACGTGTCTTTATACTTTAAATATTTGGCGTAATCAAACTGTGAGGGATTAGTTGCTTTCTTTGGTTCTCTTAAATTTCCTGTAATTTTTAGCATATCCCCAATTTGGATACCGTAAAACCTGCCTTTTGGGTCGTTGATTGTTATAAGAGTTTTTGAATCTTTTATCTTGTAATTTTTTGAATTAATCCTTGCCTCATCTACTCCAAGATAAAATTTTGCCCTTGTTCCGCTCCTTGTTACGGTTGGGATTGATTCGACTCTGCCGTATAGTTCGACATTGTTTGCGTGAATGTTTGAGAGCTCATCATAGTCTTTGCATGAGTGTTTTATGTTATAAAAACCTAAACAAAAAATCAGAAATAATATAAGAGCGTATTTTGGTTTAATTATTTTTAAAAATATAAAGACACAAAGGCAAATGGCGCAAAGTATGGCAAATGTGTTTTTCGGCGGATATAAGTATGCGCATATGCCTAAAATATAGGATATGGTAGAAAAAATTATTAAAATGGTTTTGCGATTCGTGTCCACAAAACCATTTTAATTTCATATATATTTTTAAACAAATTATTTAATTATTGTAACGCCGCAGCCGCCTGATGTTGACCTTAAATCTTTGTAGTATTGTCCGTCAGTGTAGTACATTTCATCCCCGCCGTTATCTTGAAATATGTCCCTGTAGTATGTTCCGCCGTTATTTTGAGGATAGCTTGCGCCGTAGGGATTATTAATATTATTCCATGCATTATTATACATTGTCTGGGCAGGATTTTGATAGGCACTGTAGGGTTGATAGTAAGGACTAGAGTTAACAGGAGGAGTAAAGCCTGTCATTGAGCCTTGAGAAAATGGTGAGAAGAAGTTTTTTACCATATTTTTAAGCCCGTTTTGCACTCTGTAGGGGTCATTTTGAAAATTATACTGTTGCATGTCTGCAAGCTGGCGGGTTTGCTCTTCAAGAGAGGAACTTGCGGTTTTAAGTGTTGCGATTCTTGAGTTTAAATCTCCGCACTGATTTGCTCCGAGAATTGATTTTTCTAATCTTTCTATTCTTTCTTGTGCGCTTTCTTTGTCATATGTTTTATTGAAAACTTTCTTTTCAAGTGACGATAAGGTATTTTTCCCTTTGTTTCCGACACTTTTTTCATCGAGTGTATTTTCAATAGTTTCTACTCTTTGTGCCAAAGATAAGTTGGAATAGTCTTTTCTGTACAGTTTGCTCTCGAGTCTGCTTAACCTTATTTCAATGGGTTCATCTTCAAAAGTCTTGTTAAAGGTTAGTTTTTCTATCTCGCTAATTTTAGGGTAACTTGCACTGTTTGGTACAAATTCTGTCCCGTCGGGGTTTCGATATTTAATTTGCGGCAGATTATCAATTGCAATTTCACAGAATGCACACTGCATGGTAGTTAAAAACATTAAACATAAAATTACTTTTTTCATAATCCAAAAATAGAATTATCAAAAATAATTTTCATCACCCTATTGGGCATTACCTATTTCAAATATTGTTTTATCTATTTCTTCAAGCAGCGCTTTTGACTGCGCTTGTATGTTTTGAGGGGAATAACTGCTTCCTTGTAGCGGCATATATCGAGAATAAAAATTTGCATCAAATTTTAAGTTGCCAAGAACTTTTGCGCTGTAGTTTACATGTCTTACGGCAAAGTAACTGTTTGTTTGCGAGTATGAGGTATGTTGATATTTTCGCTCCAGATTTGTTGTCTGCAAGTCAAGCACATTGACATTTGCATTAAAAAATTGAATCGAGGAGTTGTTGTTTATGCACTCTCTTAACTTTTCAAGAGTTTCTTTAATTTTTACAAGGTCATTTACATAATCCGAGTTTTTGTCTTTTTTAATTATTACATCTAAAAATAACGGGTCATTAAGAGGTGCATCGAGTAAAAGCCCGTCCTTTAAGTCTTTTTCACTGTATTGTTTTTGAGGGGTGCTTTGTACGGTTTCTTTTTTGTATTCAAAATCTCCCTCAATATCGGGTAGTGTACCGTAGTAGCCTTTGCCTTCAAGGTTTTGTGCGGGTTGCTTTTTCTTTTTTTTAAAAAAATCAAAGAAACTTTTTTTAACGGGTTGATTATATGAACCGTCAGGGTTAATGATGTTTTGCTCGGCTTGCACACCTGCAGGCGCACTTAGCGCAGTAAAACAAAATAATAAAAAAACTACCGCAATCTTTTTCATATATTAAATTATACTTTTTTATAAAAAAAAGACAAAACTTAGTAATGTTTTTTATTGTATTTGTTTTGTACTTGCGCAATATCTGTTTTTAAATACTCTTCAATAGCTTCTGCTGCAAGGGATGTGACTTTGTTAAGTTTTTCCTGTTCATCTTGTGTAAAATTACCCAACACAAAATTTTCAATTGGAATATTCTCAGGTATTGGTCCTACGCCTACTTTTAGCCTGTCAAAGTCAGATGAGCCCGTTAGGTTTATTATGGACTTTAGTCCGTTGTGACCGCCGTGAGAGCCGTCTTTTCTAAAGCGCAAAGTGCCAAGTTCAAGAGTGGTATCATCGCAAATTACTATAATGTCTTTAATATTGAGTTTGTAAAAATTCATAAGCTCAACAACAGCTCGACCCGAGAGGTTCATGTATGTTTTTGGCAAAAGGTACAATACGTCATCTTTTTTACCAAAGAAAGACTGAAACTTTTCGCCTAATGTTACATTATTTTTTTCAAGCAATTTATCTACTACCATAAAACCTATATTATGCCTTGTTTTAAGGTATTTTACTTCAGGATTTCCAAGCCCTATAATTGCTTTCATTTTTTACCTTTCTTTATATTTATCCTTTTGTGTACTCTTTTT
>CALUYX010000084.1 GCA_944325115.1 Candidatus Gastranaerophilales bacterium
ATAGTATCTGCCAGATGAACTTCATTTCCCTCGCGGGAAGAAAAAGTTTCTTTTACTATATTTCTTCTGTTTGTTGTTGCATAAATCACAATATTGTTGCTTCTTTTTGAAAGAGCACCCTCAAGAGCGGATTTTACGGCGCTTAGATTTTCATCATCCTGCGAAAAAGACAAATCATCTATAAAAACAATAAATTTTGCAGGAATTTGTGACAATTTCTCCAACAACTTATCAAGCTTGTTTAAATCACCTTTAAAAATTTGTACAATCTTTAACCCTTGGCTTTTAAACTCATTATACACAGCCTTGACACTTGAAGATTTGCCGCAGCCTCTATCCCCGTAGAGCAAAATATTGTTTGCAGCTTTTCCGTTAAGCAATAGCTTTGTATTTTCAATGAGAGTATTTTGCTGAGTTTTATAGTCTTTTAAGTCGTTAAATGTTATATCATCCGTCTTTTCAACATACTCTAAAACATTATCTTTTGTATAAATAAAAGCACCGTACTTTGCATAAACACCGTAGCAATTATTGCAAACATAATCACAAAGCTCGTCATATCGGACAATGTCTTTACTTGAGGTAAATTCACCCATTAAATTAACTATCTCATCAGAGTTTTCAAACTGTTTTTTTAATACTTCTTTTATTTTTTGAGAGTTAATCTTTGACAATTCGCAAAGTATTTCAAGCTCTTTTTTTGCAGCGTTTAAGATGTTTTCATTGAGCGAGTTTTTTGCTGAAATATTTTTTGTAAAAACATTTTCATCATGTTTAATTAAGTCATTTAAATAAAAAGAAAAATCTCCCTCAAAAGGACTTTCGTACAATACTTTTAAAAATTTTGAATAATATAAAACAGCCTCGCTAAGGGATTTAGCACTGTATGAAAAAACACCTAAAAGATTGACTATTGCTTTATCTTTAAGAATATTTGAGAAAATACTCAGAGTAAGAAGTTTAAAATTTAAAATTAAAAGTTCGTTCATAGCTTAAATATAACACAAAAAGATTGACCGAAGCATTTTTTAAAGCTAAACTAAAGACAAATCCATTCTAAGGAGGAAATAAGATGGCTAAAATTTATTACGCAAATGACTGCAACTTAAGCTTACTTGACGGAAAAAAAGTTGCAATCATCGGTTACGGTTCACAAGGACACGCTCATGCGCTTAACTTACATGACAGCGGAGTTGATGTTATTGTCGGACTTTACGAAGGTTCTAAATCATGGAAAAAAGCAGCTGATGCGGGCTTAAAAGTTGCAACCGTTGCACAAGCTTCAAAAGAAGCTGATATTATCATGATTCTTCTGCCTGATGAAATTCAAGCAGACATATACAAAGAAAGCATTGAACCAAACTTAACTTCAGGTAAAGTTCTTGCTTTTGCTCACGGTTTTAACATTCACTTTAATCAAATCATACCGCCTAAAGACGTTGATGTTATTATGATAGCACCCAAAGGTCCCGGTCACACCGTAAGAAGTGAATATGTTGAAGGCAAAGGCGTTCCTTGCTTAATCGCTGTTTATCAAAACGCTTCAGGCAGAGCTCAAGACATTGGTCTTGCTTACGCTGCAGGTATCGGCGGCGCTCGTGCAGGCGTTATGGAAACAACATTTAAAGTTGAAACAGAAACTGACCTTTTTGGCGAACAAGCAGTTCTTTGCGGAGGCGTTACAGCTCTTATGCAAGCAGGTTTTGAAACTCTTGTTGAAGCAGGTTATGCTCCTGAAAACGCTTACTTTGAATGTATCCACGAAATGAAACTTATTGTTGACCTTATCTATCAAGGCGGATTTAAGAAAATGAGATACTCAATTTCAAACACCGCTGAATACGGCGACTACTGCACAGGCAAGAGAATAATCACAGAAGAAACCAAAAAAGCAATGAAAAAAGTCTTAGAAGAAATTCAAGACGGTACATTTGCTTCTAATTGGATTAAAGAAAACAAAGCAGGCGGAAGAGCAAACTTCCTTGCTACACGTGCTCTTAAAGCTGACCACCAACTTGAAGCAGTAGGTAAGGAACTTAGAAAAATGTATTCTTGGAATGAAGAAGAATAAGTTCTAAATACAAATACTAAAAACGCGCCCTAAAAAGCGCGTTTTTTTATTTTTCACTTTCTACAATTTCCGTTATTTTAACACCGTAACAATTATCAAGAGCAACAACTACGCCACGGGCAACAAGAACTGAATCCACAAAAATATCAACAGGCTCGTCTTCTTTATTATCAAGCGTAACCAGCGTACCCTTCTCGTAGCGCATAATATCCGCCAAAGGGACTTTAGACTTACCTAATTCCGCCGTTAACTTAACCTCAACATTGGCAATTTTTGTAAGATTCTCAAAATTAAAATTCGGATGTGAACTTTTTAATTCTTTCAAACTGTCGCTCATAAGAATATTTTACAACAATTTTATACGCTTTGTCTAACGTAACGCTTTGTTTACATTTTTTAATACGAAAAGACGCAAAAATTTTTCTTTAGGCGTGTTAAATAATCAAGGTTGTTGGTTGTATGAAACGAGGTCATAAATGTTAAAAGTAACCCCCTATAGTTTTGTGTCAAAAATTAATTTTGGTACTAACAACAGGAATAATAAACAAAATAATCAAGAACAGGAATATACAAGCCAAAAGGAACAAAACATTCTAACGGCAGCAGACGCGCTTTTGTTGTACTGCGATACCGTAAGCGGCAAAACAAGGGAAATGCTGCAAGAATTAAGAGCAATTGCAGCCAAAGGCTATCCTCAAAATGAACTTAGTGAGCTTGAATATAAAGCAATTGAGGCATCAAGAAATATTCCCGTGCCTGTTGAATTTCCAAACCACCCTCTTAGCATATGGGGCGGTCTGTATCTTGACTTGCAGGACGATTTAAAACTTCCGTCATCTACCAAAGCAATGATGACAAGGGATATTGCAAAAGTATTAAATGGAGAAACAAAACCTGATGAAATTACAGACCCTAACGTCTGGTCAATAAGTTATGAATACACAAACCCTGTCGGCGGACAAACCGACATTGCCCGTGAAGCTCCTGTTGCACTAAATAAAGCGGGAGTAAACACAATTGCTATTTCTCCGATGTTTAAAATGAGCGTAAATTCAAAGCCTGTTAACTATCTAAAAAAAGAAGACGGCAAACTTTATTACATAACTCCAAACAACAAAACCCAAGTTGAAAAAGTTTACGAAGGAGATTTAAAAACAGGCAACAGAGTTGATAAATTCAGCGTATATTACGGCGAATTTGGTCCAAATAAACAAAAGACGCTATTCTTATATGACGATGATATGTTTGACTTTGGCAACACAAACACTGCTATGGTTTATCAAGACTTGCCTCACAGTCCCGAGAGAGTTCGTATGGCACAGTTTAACAATATGACATATGAACTTTTGGCAAAAGCAAAAGACGGAGAGGTTAAACTTCCTGACGGACAAAAACTGCCTGCGCCAGATAAACTCATAGCCCATGAAGCTTGGCAGTCTGCCGGTCTTTTGTGCAAAATGCGCCTGTATTCACGTGCTGAAGATTCTATACATACAAGAAGAAGAACAACAACAGATTACTTAAGAAACCTTGCAAATAATACCTCGGTTATTGTTCACAACTTAGGCGACGGTTATCAGGGTCAAAGCTGGAACAAGGAAGTTATGCAGGGTTATTTCAACACTCTTTATAATGACTTTGCAAGAGATATTGTTCAAAACAGCTGTATAGCAGATGTCGGCAACAGGCAATTTTTACTCTTTGGTTCACCATCACAAAGAATAGGTTTCTATGAAGATGTGCTAAACCCCGCTCATGCTGCAACCGTATTATCTACAAGCATTGGTCCGGTGTCTGAAGGCTACAGGTTTGAACTTGCAAACAAAGGTCTATCCTCTAAGCTTGATACTATTATAAAAATCAAAGACTCAAGGGGCTCTCTTGATACTTATCCAAACGGCGTAGACAAAAAACCTCTTGCAGCAACAAAAGAAAATATTCAAAAAGTTAATGCCGATATAGGAGCAAAACTTGAAGAAATATTTGGCAAAAAAGTAAAAGTGCAATCTTATATTGAAAATATAAATGACGATATAGAATCAATTGACAGAGCATCTTTTGCAAGAAAAAAACAATACAATTCAAGACTATTTCGCGGATTACTAAAAAATGCGGCAGAAAACAACAGTACACCTACTCCTTTTATTCACGGCTCAAAAGCACCTGATTTTTATGAAGGAGAATATGGAATCGATATAGAAAACATAAACTCAAACACTCCGATATTCACCATGGCAAGTCGTCTTGACAGTCAAAAAGGTTTTGACACTATGATTGATGCGTATGCAAAACTTGCAAGAAAATACGACAAAAACGACCCCAAACTGCCTGTACTTGTGATATCAGGGGGCGGAGATAAAAACCTTGCCAACTACATTCAAACAAAAAAAGACGAACTTGGTGTACTTGGCAGGAGAATTTTATTCACACAAAACCGCATTTCAAATTCAGGGCTGCTTTTGATGAATATGACAACAAGAAACTGCATGCCATCGGATTTTGAACCATACGGTATATCAGAACTCAAGGGACTCTATGCGGGCTCTCATGTTATAGCAACGGAAGTCGGCGGTATGAAATCTGACGGAGAAATTTCAAGAAAAATATACTCTTATGATGATTTTGGCGCAGACAAAGCTAACGCCATAACAGTTAAAGACTATGAATTTATGTGCATTGCACCCGAATGGCAAAAGGGAGGCATAAAAGAGCGCAACTCTCAAAAACTCTGTGAAGCTATGCAAAAAGACATTAGCCTGAGCAAAGAAGAGGCTCTTTCAATGGACATAAACGCCCTTAAAACAGATGTAAGTTGGGATAAGGGTGCAATTGAAAATTATATGGATAAAATGAAAATAAAAATCAGCAAATAACTAAAAACCCGCTTTTAAAGCGGGTTTAATTTTATCTTAAAACACGACGAACATCCACACAGGGCATCGCTGTCGTGTAGATTACAAAGTCATTGAGAGGGGTCATGTATTTTTTTAGAAATTCCTTATTTTTAATGGGTTCATAACAAACAGTTGAGGGTAGAATTCCTTTCAAATACTCAACCAGTTCTCTTTGCTCTTCCGTTTTGGAATAATCATCGAGTACTTTTACAATATTCATAACATGCTGAGTTTAACGCTTTTTGGCGCTAATCTCATCATATTTGAGTGAAAATTTTACACATCTTTATAAAAAATTACAAAAGTATATATTTAGTTAATAATAGCAATT
>CALUYX010000085.1 GCA_944325115.1 Candidatus Gastranaerophilales bacterium
GCCCAGCTTGCTTGACCTGAAGAACAAATATGATAAGTCCCATAAGGCTTATTGTTTTTCATAATATCAATAATTGCTTCACACAAGTCTTTTGTCCAAGTAGGGCAACCTATTTGGTCATCCACTACACTAATTTCTCGTCTTAACATGGAAAAAGTAAGCATAGTGTCGACATAATTTTTTGAACCCTTGCCGTAGAGCCAACCGGTACGAATGATGTAATATTTTTTACAGGTTTTAAGAATTTCTTCTTCGCCTTTTAATTTTGACATGCCATAAACATTAAGAGGGTTTGCACCATCGCTTGCTTTGTAGGGAGAGTCTTTTTTGCCGTCAAAAACGTTATCCGTACTTATGTATAAAATAGGAACATCAAGCTTTTTAGCTATTTTTGCAAGGTTTTTTGTCCCTATATGATTTACCCTAAAAGCTTCTTCTTTATGAGTTTCAGCTAAATCGATATTAGTATAGCCTGCAAGGTGAATAATAAAATCCAGACTCACTTTGTTTATTATCTCATTTACCATTTTTGTGTTGGTAATATCAAAAATCTTGCTGTTAGTAGCCCAAAAAAGCCACCCCTCACGCTCGAGCATAGGACAAAGTTCCTGACCTAAACTCCCGCTTGCACCTGTTACCAATATCCTCATAAATTAATTCCTATTTTGTAGTAAATTTGGGGAAATATTTCTTTAAATAAATCATCCGTTAATCCATTTATATATCAGATAATTATGCTAAAATCAATATAATGAAAAGAATTGTGTACTTAGTGTTAATACTGCTTATTGTTGCTCTTGCCCTAAAAGGCTGCATTAAAAAGGATAAGGGCTTTGATGATGATGTGTATTTAACAGATGTAAGACCGCTTGAGGTTACAAGTTACGATTTTGAAAAACCAAAAAATGTAACAATAAACGGCGTTGACTATCTTCAAGCAAGGGGTGAAGTCGGAAAGTTTGGCGGGGAGATAATATCTTCTACAATTGGCGAAGGACCAAAGACTTTTAATCCCTTTAACGCCAATGATAACACCTCAGCGCAATTAGCAGCCGTTATGTATGACGGACTTGTTGCAACAGACCCATACGACGGCACAATTATTCCTAAACTTGCAAAAGATGTAGATATATTACCCGATAAAAAAACATACATAGTACATCTTCGCCATGGTATAAAATGGTCAGATGGCAAAGAAATAACGGCGGATGACGTTGTATTTACCTATGGCACTATTATTTTTGGAGGCTATGGAGATACGGCAACAAGAGATTCTCTTTACATAAACGGCAAACTTCCAACGGTTGAAAAAATTGATAAATACACGGTAAAATTCACTACCCCTGAGCCTTTTGCACCTTTTATAAGGACACTAACCACGCCAATTGCACCAAAACACGTATTTAAAATTGCAACAGATAAGGGGAAAAACTACTTTAGAAGTTTCCAAGATACAAACACAAAACCAAAAGACTTTGTTACATCAGGTGCTTTTAAGATAAAGGAATATGTTCCCGCACAAAGGGTAATATATGAAAGAAACCCAAATTACTATATGGTAGATAAAAAAGGGCAAAAACTTCCATATCTTGATAAATACATAATTTTAATAGTGGGTGATTTAAACAACGACGCGCTCAAGTTTGAAGGTCTTGAAACAGATGTTATAAATCTCCAAGGCTCAATGGTAGCGCGATATAGAGAACTTGAAAAGCACAGCGACTTTACGCTATACAACCTTGGACCTACTACAAGCACAACATTTGTAGTGTTTAATTTAAACACAAGAAAAAATAAAGAAGGAAAGTACTACGTTAACCCTATAAAACAAAGATGGTTTAATGACCCGAACTTCAGAAGCGCGGTTGATTGGGCAATTGATAGAGAAAATCTTGTCCTAAATGTTTTATCGGGAGTCGGCGAACCGCTCTACAGTGCCGAATCTATCTCAAGCATATTTTTAAATGAAGAAATAGCAAAAGGACACAAACAAGACATTGAATACGCAAAAGAGCTCCTTAAAAAATCAGGATTTTATTTAAAAGACAATAAATTGTATGACAAATACTCTAACAGGGTAGAGTTTGAAATGCTCACAAATGCCGGTAATACCCAAAGAGAGGCAACAGGTGTAAGTATAAAAGAGGATTTAGCACAACTTGGCATGAAAGTTAACTTTAAACCCATTGAGTTTAACTCTCTTGTATCAAGACTCTCTAATACGTACGATTGGGACGCTGTTTTAATAGCGCTTACCGGCAACCCGCTTGAGCCGCACTCGGGTCACAACGTCTGGAGTTCAAACGGAGCATTACATCTTTTTAACCAACGCTCGGATGAAGATTTAAAAAGTACGGATAAAATTCTGCCCTTTGAGCGCGAATTAGATGAAATATTTAAAAAAGCAGCCCTTGAAGTTGACTTTGATAAAAGAAAAGCCCTGTATGACAGATACCAACAAATTGTAGCCAAAGAAAATCCTGTTATATATCTTTACAGTCCCGCAAATATAGTAGCCATAAGGAAAAAGTTCAAAAATATTTATCCCACCGAATTAGGTGGTATACTACATAATATCGAAGAAGTGTACATTAATTGAGGAGAAAAACATGATTGAAAAGCTGGCAAAAATTCAAGTAGCAATGCTTGGGCTCATTTTGGGTTTGTGCCTTATTATAGGTGCATCGGTGCTATCAAACAACTTTAAGAAAAATGAAATTACAGTAACAGGCTCTGCTTACGAAATTGTAAAATCCGACAGTGCAAGCTGGAAGGTGCAAGTTTCAACAAAAGCGCCAACTTCTGTTGAAGCATACAACAAACTTACTGCTCAAGTTCCTATGGTAATTGAGTTTTTAGAACAAGCAGGAATTAAAAAAGAAGACATATCTCAACTGGGAATTAGCAACTACCCGACATATAAAAGAGATGCAAAAGGCAACTACACTCAAGATGTTGCATTTTATAACTACAATCAAGAGTTAAAAATTACCTCCGACAATCCTGAATTAATTAACAAAACTTATCTTCAAATCCCATCTTTAATACAAAAGGGGATAACTATTCAAGCTTATCCGCCTGAATATTACTATAGCGACTTAAACAAGAAAAAAGCCGAACTTTTAAGTGCTGCAACCGCTGACGCTAAAGTTCGCGCTCAAGGTATGCTAAAAGCAACAAATAACAGAGTAGGAAAAATTTCATCTCTTAAAATGGGTGTAATGCAAATTACCCCCGCTGATTCAAATGAAGTTTCAGACTGGGGCATAAACGACTCAAGTACAATCGATAAGAAAATAACAGCGGTTGCTAATGTTGTATTTTCCGTCAAATAAAATATGTTCAGACACAATAGGCAATAAAATAAATTAAACGGGGCATAAGCCCCGTTTTTTAACCTTTATAAATTATTTCTATTTCATTGCCGTCAGGGTCTTTTACAAAAGATATTCTTTTAACCTCAACACTTCCATCCTCATTTTTTATATCAAGATTAAAAGGACTACCATAGAGGAGCTCAACACCTAAGTCAGTTGCTTTTTTAACAAAAGCGTCCATATCATCGCACTCAAAAGCAAAGTGCCCGAAGGTTTCACCATTTTTATAGGGTTTATCGGGTTTTTCCCAGTTATCTGTAAGTTCTATTTCCGGAGCACCTTCATACTCTGCTAGAAAATAAAGCGTACAGTCGTCTAAGTCTTTTTTGCTTTGAAGCTTTAAACCCAATAATTCCTCATAAAACCTGAGTGAATCTTGTAAATTATTAACTCTTATCATTGAATGTAAATATTTCATATAACCTCCTAGCAAGGATTTTAACACAAAAAAACTCCGAGAGCATAACCCTCGGAGTTTTTAACTTATATTGTAATAAAACTATTCAATAATTTTATCTACAACGCCGGCACCAACTGTTCTACCACCTTCACGGATAGCGAATCTCATACCTTGTTCGATAGCAACCGGAGCGATTAGTTCAACGTCCATTACAACGTTATCACCAGGCATTACCATTTCACCATCGAATTTGATTGAGCCGGTTACGTCAGTTGTTCTGATGTAGAACTGAGGACGATATCCGGGGAAGAAAGGAGTGTGACGTCCGCCTTCGTCTTTTGTTAATACGTAAACGTTAGCAGTGAATTTTGTGTGTGGGTGAATTGTACCGGGTTTAGCAAGTACTTGACCACGTTGGATATCTTTCTTATCGATACCACGAAGCAAAGCACCAATGTTATCACCAGCTTGACCTTGGTCAAGAAGTTTTCTGAACATTTCTACACCTGTTACAGTTGATTTTTTAGTTTCGCCGAAACCAACGATTTCAACTTCGTCACCAACTTTAACAACACCACGTTCTACTCTACCTGTAGCAACTGTACCACGACCTGTGATAGAGAAAACGTCTTCAACAGGCATCAAGAAAGGTTTGTCTAGGTCACGTTCAGGAGTTGGGATGTAGCTGTCGATAGCATCCATAAGTTCCCAAATTTTATCAACCCATTTGTCTTGACCGCGTTGAATAGAATTGTTAGCTTGTACAGCTTCTAAAGCTTTTAGAGCTGAACCTCTGATGAAAGGAATGTTGTCACCGTCAAATTCGTAAGATGATAACATTTCACGAACTTCCATTTCTACTAGGTCAAGAAGTTCTTCATCATCAACCATATCGCATTTGTTCATAAATACTACTAGTCTGGGAACACCAACCTGACGAGCAAGTAGAATGTGTTCACGAGTTTGAGGCATTGCACCGTCTGTAGCTGCAACAACAAGTATTGCACCGTCCATTTGAGCAGCACCTGTAATCATGTTTTTAACGTAGTCTGCGTGACCGGGGCAGTCAACGTGAGCATAGTGACGAGCGTCAGTTTCATACTCAACGTGAGCTGTTGAAATTGTAATACCACGTGCTTTTTCTTCAGGAGCAGCGTCAATTTCATCGAATTTCTTAGCTTCTGCTTTACCTGCAGCAGCCATACAACCTGTAATAGCAGCTGTTAACGTAGTTTTACCGTGGTCAACGTGACCAACAGTACCGACGTTAACGTGCGGCTTGGTTCTTTCAAATTTTTCTCTAGCCAT
>CALUYX010000086.1 GCA_944325115.1 Candidatus Gastranaerophilales bacterium
ACATTAATTGTCCTTTTATTCTCAATAGCAGGTTTGGCTCTTGTCGGTACAATGGCTATATTATGCTTTACAAAAGCGTTTAGCATAATATTCTTAGGTATACCAAGGAGCGAAAATGCCAAAAACAATACTAAAGACAGTGACAGAGTAATGCTTATACCAATGGGATTTTTAGCGCTTTTGACACTTTTAATAGGTGTAGCGCCTCAATATATGTTTAACTTTGTTCTAAAACCCGCTCAAGTTGTTATGGGAATGCAAACACTGGCAATACCCGCTCAATACGGCGATATTATGCAGACGATTTCAATCTGTGCTTTGTCGTTCTTGGCTTTTGTAGTTGTTTTATTTCTTATAAAAGCAAAATTCTCAAACAAAGTTGCACTCCATGAAACTTGGGGCTGCGGTTATGATAAACCCAATAACTTTATGCAATATAGCGCTTCATCGTATGCAAGCCCGTTTTTATCTATGTTAAAGCCTTTATTTAAGAAAGTTTTTGACATAGAAAAACCAAAACAACTCTTCCCCAAAAAAGCTCATTTCAGCTTGCACATTGATGATATTGAAGAAGCATACATAATAAATCCGCTTGTTAAATTTGATGAATGGTTCTTGTCAAAATTTGAAAGCATTCAAAGCGGCAACATTCAAAGCTACATAAAATACGGCTTGATATTTTTAGTACTGATAATAATTGGAAGTTTCTATATAGGATAATAAAAAATGGCGATTAAGATTTTAAATTTGATAATTGTTTTATTTGTACCTTTCCTGATGCTTGGAGTAATCAAAAAAACCAAGGCATTCTGGGGCGGAAGGTATGGTGCACCTGTTTTACAACCGTTATATGACTTTGTAAAACTTATGAAAAAAGATTTTGTAATAAGCAAAACTACAAGTGCCGTCTTTAGAGTTACACCTGTAATTGCTATTGCAAGCGCTTTATTTGCGGCGCTTTTTGTACCACTGGCTTCATCAAGCGCTATTGTTAATATCCCTGCAGGATTTATAATCTTTGCGTATATTTTAGGACTTTCAAAGTTCTTTTCTCTAATAGGTGCAATGGATACAGGCAGCAGCTTTGAGGGTATGGGCGCTTCTCGTGAAGCTTGTTTTACAACAATTGTAGAGCCCGCATTTTTTATGCTGTTAGCTTCAATTATGGCACTTAGCGGAAACTACACATTCGATTCACTTTCAAAAATTATTGAAAACTCGGGAAATTACGGTATATTAATTTGCATATTTGCGCTAATTGCACTTTTTATAATGATTTTAACGGAAGGTTCAAGGGTTCCTGTGGATGACCCTGCTACTCACCTTGAACTTACGATGATTCATGAAGTTATGATTTTAGATAACTCTGCTGCCGACTTAGCTCTTATTTCTTGGGCATCAGGTATCAAGATGTTACTTTTATCATCTTTAATTGCAGCAATTGTTATACCACAAGGATTATCACAATGGGTAAGCGTTGCGGCATACCTTGCTTTGATGTTTGTAATATCAGTTATCATAGGAACTGTTGAATCTGCAATGGCAAGAATTCGTATGTCACACGTTTTTGAGTTTATTTTTGTAATGAGCTCATTCGCCCTTATTGTACTTGCTCTTGTTGTTGCAAGGATGTTTGGAGGCTAATTTATGGAAAACGGTTTTATAATACTATTCGGGCTTACAATGCTCTACTTGGCTGCAACAAGCAGGCTGGTGGCACATATAAGACTGCTTGTAGTACAGGGTATATTGCTCTTTTTAATTTGCGCTTGCAGCTTTGAACATCAACACGCTTTAAACATAGCTTTTTTGACTGTTGAAACACTCATTGTAAAATCAATAGTTATACCTTGGTTTTTGTTTAAAGTTGTTGGAAAAACTCACGCCAACCGTGACATTGGAGCAAACATACCTCACTTTTATTGCCTTGTAACGGCAAGTGCGATATTAATAGCAGGTTTTTTGGTTTCAAATTACTTTACGCATTCAAGCACAATGAAAATGATATCTCCGATTTATTTTGGAGTATCAATTGCAACAATAATAATAAGCTTGTGGCTCATCACAATTAAGCATAAAATCATCTCTAACGTCATTGAATTTATCACAATGGAAAATGGCATTTTTCTTTTATCATTATCAGTTGCAAAAGAAATGCCCGTGCTTGTAAATATGGGCGTTTTGCTTGATGTATTTATTGCTATATATATTCTTGGCTTATTCATAAATGAAATAAACAGAGAATTTAAAGACTTAGAAGTTTCTAACCTGTCAGATTTAAAGGATTACAACAATGATTAATTTAATTTTGATATTTCCGATTATAGCTTGCATACTTATGGCGCTTATTAAAAAGAAAGCATTTGATTGCGCTATGTTGAACCTGTATGCTGTTGTGCACTTGGTATCAACGGTACTGCTTGCACTTAATATAGGAAGAGAAAATAATATACCCTACTTTACGGTAGATAATACCAATTTGATATTTTTAATAATTTTATCTTTGGTATTTTTTATGGTTGCAATTTACAATATTGGCTACACAAAAACCTTTGATTATACCGACAAAAAAATAGGGCACTATGCCTTTATGATAATGGTTTTTGTACTTGCAATGACAGGTACGATTTTATCAAGCAACTTAGGTATAGCGTGGATTTTTGTTGAAGCAACAACGCTCTCAAGCGCTTATTTAATTTATTTCAACAAAACAAAACACTCAATTGAAGCAGCTTGGAAATACGTTTTCATCTGCTCAATAGGTATTGCGCTTGCCTTTGTGGGAATAATATTCTTAAACATAGCTCAAGGCGACATAAACACTCTTGATTTTGCTCAGTTATACAAAAACGCTCTGCTTTTTGACCCTTTCTGGTTAAAGTTGTCTTTTGTGTTTATGCTCTTTGGTTTCGGTACAAAAATGGGTCTTGCACCCGTTCACTTCTGGTTGCCTGACGCACACTCCGAAGCACCTTCACCAATTTCGGCACTTTTATCTGCAACACTTTTAAACTCTGCATTTTTGGTTATCGTAAGAGTATTTAAAGTCTTAGACATTGCTCAATGCGACACTTGGGCAAGAACAATGCTTTTAATAACAGGCTTTGTATCACTTTTTGTAACGGCAGTATTTGTTTATCATATAAAAAATTACAAAAGAATGCTTGCATATTCTTCAATTGAAAATATGGGCATTTTGGCAATAGGCACGGCTCTTGGAGGAGCAGCACTATATGCTGTTATTTTGCACCTTATAGGTCACTCACTTGCAAAGGCATCATTCTTCTTGACCTCAGGAAATGTACTTGAACTTTTTAATACAAAAAGAATCAAATCTGTTCGCGGTCTTATGGAAGCAGACAAGAAAACAGGCTGGCTGTGGATATTTTCATTCTTGGCAATATGCGCTTTTCCTACATCAGTACTTTTTATCAGCGAATTTATAATGATAAAAACAATGATTATACAAGAGCACTACCTGCTATGCGCTTTATTTGTAATTCTTTTGACAATAGTACTTTTTGGTATAGGCAAGGTTGTTATAAAAACTACATTTGATAAACTAAGCGAGGATAAAGTCAAAAGTGTAGAAGAAAACAGAAAAAAACTCTGCGCTTGCATGTTTATACCTCAAGCAATAATGCTTGCAATAGTATTTGTTTTGGGCGTATACATTCCTCCTTTCTTAAACAGCATAATTAACTGCGCTACAGCAGGATTTTAGGGGACAATAAAATGAACTGGATTAAAACAAAAAATAACACTAAGATTAATTTAAACGAAATTCCCTCACTTAATATAGAAACCCTAAGGGATGAGATAATTAAGTTAAATAAGCGTCCTATAGGCTTTTTTGGCAAAGAATGGGGCGAAGGCTCTACAAGACTTTTTGTTATTCTTGCAGACGATGAAAACTCAGACCTTTATGTTTCATCTTGTGTATTTAGTGCAAACGAAAAGGAATATGAGTCACTAACACAGGTTATACCGTCATTCCATATATTTGAAAGAGAATTTTATGAACAATTCGGCATAAAACCGCTTAACCACCCTTGGCTAAAACCGCTGCGCTCACACAAAGAAGAGTATAAATTCTTTGAAATGGAAGGCGAAGAAGTCCACCAAGTAGCGGTAGGACCGATTCACGCAGGTGTTATTGAGCCGGGGCATTTTAGATTTATGTGCAACGGAGAAACCGTTTATCACCTTGAAATTATGCTCGGCTATCAAAACAGAGGGGTTGAAAAACTTATGGTTGAACACCCCACAAACCAGCTTGCAGAGTCAATATGCGGCGATAGCGTAATAGCATACAACCTTGCTTATTCTAAAGTTATGGAATGCTTAAAAGACATAAAAGTTCCAAAAAGAGCTCAACTTATAAGAACTATGGCGCTTGAAACGGAACGGGCTGCAATTCACATAGGTGACTTGGGCGCTATAGCAGGTGATATTGCTTATCTTATGGGAGCATCGGTCTTTGGCGCTACAAGAACTCTTGTAATTAACACTATGCTTGAATTTTCAGGCAGCCGCTTTGGCAGAGGGTTAATAAATGTAGGCGGTGTTAATTTTGATATAGATAACGAAAAAATTGAACGCGCTATAAAAACTCTTACTAAAGTTGAAAAAGACGTAGACAGAATGGTTAAAACAATGTTAAAGAACTCTTCTGTTATGTCAAGATTAGAAAAAACAGGTACAGTAAGTACTGAAAAAGCCCTTGAAATAGGTCTTGTAGGTATGGCAGCAAGAGCCTGCGGAGTTACCTTAGATTCTCGTTTTGACTTTGCTGATGAGTGCTTTAAAAGCTTGGCACTACCCAGAAAACTATTTAAAGGCAAAGGAGATGTTAACTCAAGATTTAAGTTGAGATATCAAGAAACCATGGAGTCTTTAAGCATAGTAAAAAGAATCCTTGAAATGCTTAAAAACGGATATAAAGAAGAAGTTTTAAACACCGAACAAAACAATATAAGCCCCGATTCTATGGCAATTTCAATTGTTGAAGGCTGGAGAGGCGAAGTTGTTCATATAGGAATGACTGATATGAACGCAAACCTTTCAAGATA
>CALUYX010000087.1 GCA_944325115.1 Candidatus Gastranaerophilales bacterium
AGTTTTTTTGCAATTTCAAACTCACCTAAGTGCTTTGTCATCTCAATAGCACTCAACAAAAGCGCCGTAGGGTTGGCCATATTTTTACCTTTGATATCAGGAGCACTGCCGTGTACAGGTTCAAAAACCGCACAATCAAGCCCGATGTTTGCCCCTTGCGCTACACCTAAGCCGCCTATTAAACCGGCGCAAAGGTCAGAAACTATATCGCCATAGAGGTTAGGCAAAACTAAAACATTAAACTGCGATGGGTTTTGTACAAGCTGCATACAAAGGTTATCTACAAGAATTTCTCTTGGGGTAATATCGGGGTATTCTTTTGCAACTTCTCTAAAGCACTCTAAAAACAACCCGTCAGAGAGTTTGCAAATATTTGCCTTGGTAACCGCACAAACTTCACTTCTGTTATTTTTAACCGCATAGTCAAACGCCCATTTACAAATTCTTGTTGAGCCTTGACGGGTAATAAGCTTTATACCCTCAACCCTATCATCATTTATTTTATTTTCTATACCGGCGTATAAATCTTCGGTATTTTCTCTTACAACAACTAAATCTACATCATCAAAGGGGGTTTTTATGCCGGGGAGATTTTTTGAAGGTCTTAAATTTGCAAACAAATCAAGTTCGCGTCTTAATTGAACATTTACCGAGCGAAAACCCTTTCCGATGGGAGTTGTCACAGGAGCTTTAAGAGCTACTTTATTTTTTCTTATTGATTCAAGTACACGACTTGGCAGAGGAACGCCCTCTTTTTGAACAACGTCAGCACCTGCTGTTTGTAAGTCCCAGTTAATTTTTAAACCCGCAGCGTCTAAAATTTTTACAACCGCATCTGATATTTCAGGACCAATACCGTCCCCGTTAATTAAAGTTACATTATACAAGGTCAAAATCTCCGTGTTTCTTTAAGTGTTCAATTAATCCGCCGTCATTTAGAAGTTTAATCATAACATCAGGCAGAGGAGTGATTTTAAGCGTTTCGCCTTTTGTAAGGTTCTTTAATACACCGCCTTTTGCATCAAGCTCAAGCTCATCGCCCGCATCAATGTTATCCGTGTTGCATTCAATAGCCAAAAGCCCTATGTTAATTGCATTTCTGTAGAAAATTCTTGCAAAACTTTTTGCAATAACAGCACCTACGCCTGCAATTTTTATAATCTGAGGAGCATGCTCACGAGATGAACCCAAACCAAAGTTATTTCCCGCTACAACAAAATCTCCTTTTTGCATTTTTGAGGCAAATTCAGGGTCGGCGTCCTCAAGTACATGTTTTGAAAACTCTTCAAGGTTACTCCTTAAGTGAAACAATCTGCCGGGAGCTATATGGTCGGTTGAAATATTATCGCCAAACTTAAAAGCACGTCCTTTTTTTATTTCCCCGATGTTACCCATTATTTTTTACCTCCAAATACTTTAATTTTCTTAACTATTATAATACAAATATCGAATTTTATACTATAATATTATCATGTTAAAAATCGCAGTTATTGGTTTAGGGTTGATAGGCGGGTCGATATTAAAGTCGCTCAGCCAGAGCGATTGGGAAATCGCTGCTATTTCAAAATCGAGTTATGACAAAGCAAAAAGCTACACTCCGTATGCTTCGGATATGATTGAAGATGTCAGGGGTGCAGATGTTGTTTTTGTATGCTCGCCTATGAATGAAGCTAAAAATGTCTTAAAAAGGCTTGAGGGCATAGTTTCGCCAAAGTGCATAGTGTGTGATGTATGCTCTTTGAAGGGTTTTCTTGAGGGCAATTACAAATTTAACTACATTGGAACACACCCTATGGCAGGTACGGAAGAATCAGGTTTTGACGCCTCAAAAGATGATTTGTTTCAAGGTGCAAAATGGGTAATAACCAAGCATAATGCAATTTTAGAAGAAGTAATAAAGTTTATGGGCGCGACACCTGTTTTAATGGATGCAAAAGACCATGACGCAGCTGCGGCGCAGATATCGCATATGCCCATGCTTTTATCTTTTGCACTGTTTGACTCCGTTCGCTCGGATAGTGCAAAAATAATTGCCGCAAGCGGTTTTCGCGACATGACACGCCTTGCCCTTACAAATGAGGTTTTGGCGTACGATATGCTTAAAATGAACAAAAAAAATATAGATAAAAGTATAGATTTGTTTATTAAATCTCTCACTTACTTGAAAAACCTTAACGATGATGAGAGAATAGAGGTGCTTAAAAACATAAGCCAAAAAAGAGCACTAATGTATGACAAAAAAGGCAAAAACATCTTCAATTCCGAGTCTGATTAAGGCTTATATCTATAAAAAATACAAAGAAATGCCGCTTTTGGATAAATACATCTTAAAGCAGCTTTTAGAGGTGTTTTTAATGGGTGTAATAATATTCACATCCATCATCTTCGCCTCTGAAACTTTTACTCAGCTTATAAAACAAATTACACTATACGGCATTCCTTTTAACATTGCTCTTATGATGATTATTCTCAATTTGCCACAGGTTTTTGTTCTCACAATACCAATTTCAACACTTTTTGCTACCGTTATGACAATAAACAGACTGAGTCTAAACTCTGAAATTACCGTACTTAAAGCCTGCGGCATAAGCATTTCAAGAATATCAAGACCAATATTTGCTTTTGCCATTGTTATGACACTTGTAAGCTTTTTTATAAGCGAGGTAATAGTCCCCACAACAAGTATGACATCAAAACACCTTGCAATATATTCACTGCAAAACAAGCACGTACCTGAAGGCAGAATGAATTTCACACTAAAAGATGCAGGTAAAGATGGAGTATTAAAAAGACTTATATACGTTGAAAAATGCCAAGATAAGACCCTAAACAATATAACCCTTGTTGACTTATCAGACAAAGACGCCATACAAATAGTTCAGGCAAAAGCAGGCAGAACAGGGGCTTTGGGCTGGATATTTAACGGCGGTGTAATTTATACCATCTCAAGAACGGGAAAAATTTTTAATACGAGCCTTTTTGATGATTCAACCGTAAGTTTCGGCATTGAAAATGCTGACGGGCTTGTTAAAGAAACCGCAAGCCAGTATAACTTCTTTAAGCTTTTAAAATACATAAACAAAAACAAGCTCGATAAAGAATTTGTTGAAAAATTAAAAGTTAAATACCAAGTTGACCTCTATGACAAGCTGGCACTGCCCGTTACAACACTTGCGCTTACAATAGTAGGTATCCCGCTTGCAATTACACCCCCTCGAGTAAGATATAACAGAGGATTTTTGTTCAGCGTAATTATAATTTTTGTATACTACTTAATTCGCGCTTTCTCGCTTAATTTAGGGGAAACAAAATCTATCTCACCCTTTATGGCGGCGTGGCTGCCCGTTATTTCAATATTTATAATAGGCTCATATTTATACTACAAAAAAGCCTATACAATAAATTAAAGCGCTATTTTTGTAAGAACATCAGGAAACTCGTCAATTAACACTTGCGCAAAAACAAGAGGGTCAATTTGCGTTGCCACAACCTGCAATAAATCAGGCGGCAGCTCTTCTACCATCGGAATTAAAAACTCAGGGTCAAGCACTTCCATGGATTTTAAGATGTCGTGTTTTTCCATTGTTCGCATTGGACGAGTTATGTCTTCGGGGTTAATTTCTTCCATTAATTTTGGTTTTTCTTTGCACAGACCCACCATAAGGTCTATTTTATCTTTTCTTTTCATCCTTTGAAGCATTTTTGTAAAATCATCATCTTTCATAGCGTCAAGAAATTGCAGTTGTTCCTGCTGATTTTTTTCCTGCATTTGAACACCGAACTGCTCGACAAGGATTCTTTCAAGCTCGCTTGGGTCAATGGATTCAAAATATTTCATGACATCTTTTCTCTCTACTTCATCGTTTTCAAGAAACTTGTTCATTTCTTGAGTCGGCATAAGAGAAAAAATATCCTTGAGCGTAAAGTTTTGCAAGACAACGCTTAAGAGCTCTTCTGTCGGAAGCTGGTTTAGCATTTCAATAATTTTATCTACCCTAAAATATCTCATACCCCAGAGTAAATCATCCTGCTCAAGATAAGGAATAAGTTTTTCAAGGTCATTTTCCGACAGATTTCTTATAATTAAAAACCTGTTCTTAGGGTCCATTAGCTGCAAAAGTTTAGCAAGCTTTTGAGGGTTTTGCATAGCAGAAGAAATAAGTGCTGCAGCAGAGTTTCCTTGCTGTTCTTCAAGCTCCATGACTTCTTGAATGCTTTTTGAGGCGTATTCATTTAACCTTTGAGTTGTAATCTCAAAGTATTGTGTTAAATAATTTAAATCCAGATTGAGCTGAATCAATTTTCTAACCCCGTGTAATTTATTTTGCTGATATATAAGGGTATAGTTATACCCTTATATAATAATTAACAATTTTTGTAAGAGCAAATTACGCACTTTTAAAAAATTGTAACACAGGTTAACAATTGATTGCTTGAGCGCAATCCTCGCAAATACCGTCAGCGTTCAAGTCGCGATATTTCCAGCATCTTTCACACTTTTGACCTTTTGCTTTTTGGATTTTTACGCTGTAGCCGTCTTGTTCAAACTCGCTAATTGTATCAAAATCAGCATTTTTGTTTACTAAAACATGAGATACAATGTATAAATCACCTAAATCATCAGCGTATTTTTCAAGCAGCGCTTGATTTTTAGCATCATCTGAAGTTATCAAAATATCTACTTCAAGAGAGCTGCCGACAATTTTTTCATCTCCCGAGCGAAGAGGCTCAATAGCGTGAGATACGATATCACGAGTTTTTAGAAGTTGAGAAAATTCTTCTTCAAGCTCAGGATTATCCCACTGAGGTTGAACCTTAACCCAGTCTGAAAGCAAAATACTCTCCAAACCGCCCCTTTGGCACTCGGGCATATTTTGCCAGATGTCCTCTGC
>CALUYX010000088.1 GCA_944325115.1 Candidatus Gastranaerophilales bacterium
TCTCTCTTGAACTCGCCACCTGTTAAGGCTATGAGCCGACACATGTCCGCGGTAGACAGTATGAGCGGACAAAATCTGACTTGACGAGCGGAAAATACGCAGGAGAAACAGCTCTTGTTGCTCTCAAAATTAAAAAATACGGCAAGGGAACGCTTAAATTGTATAGAAAAAAACTGGAACGCTCCTTTATATTAAAAGACTTAAGGTCTTACAAAGACGTTATGGAAAATCTTTACAAGAGGTCAGATTCCCTTATGATATACTACCCCAAGAAAGCTGCCGAGTTTTTCAGTATATTTACGGGAGCAAATTGTGTTGCAAAACGGGATGAATTCAGAAAGTTTATTGTTGATTTTGTAAGACACAGAAAGTTAAGAGAGCTTTTTGAAGACTTTTGGGCATTTGTATCCGCTATTTTTGGAGTTTTAAGATGAATGATGATGTTACAAAAAAAACAATAGAGGACAAATTAACAACTATCAAGTATAATTGTGACAGCAAAACTCATTTGTCGGTTGATGAAGATATATGCAAAACGTGCGAAAATCGTTGCTGTACTTATATCTGTCCCGCGCGTGTATACACGTATGACGAAGACAAAAATAAAATTAATGTAGAATATGAAAACTGTCTTGAGTGCGGCGCATGTCGCATAGCATGCCCTCATGGCGCAATAAACTGGAACTACCCTGAGGCAAAAAACGGAGTGATTTTTAAAAATAGTTAATATAAAAGGAGAAGTAATGAACGAATATTTTTCACGTTGGTATGACAAGGACCCTGTTCTTTCAATGTCCATGCGTACGCTTTCAACGTCAGATGAGCCGAGTCAGATTGCTGTTGCGCTAAATCTGATTAAAGTAATAATAGAACACAACATTCAAGACCATAAGTATGAAAACGTGGAAGATATTATGAATGCTGTTGAAGACGGAAGAATCCAAAGAGGGCAAAGACGCTGGTATGATATAGATTCAACCGTAAGAACAGCAATTCAAATGTTGGAAAAATGCGCTCCCGAAACAAAGCAAAAAGTTGCGCTGGATATGGCTCAATTGGTTATTGAAAAAATTATACAAGATGTTGATGATGACGAGTTGGAAGCAGAAAACCAAGAAGAAAGAAAACCCGTTGTCACAACTGATGAAGATGGAAGTACGGTAATCGATTTAGACGCTGACATTCAAAACAGAAATGAATGATATTCAAAGGTTTGAAAATTTAAAAAGAACAATTGAAAACGACCCGACAAACTTTCAGGCACGAAGGGAGCTTGCTGTTTTGTGCTTGGATTTGGGTTTTGATGAGGTAGCAATGAAACATTTAAGCTGCCTTATGAGTGTTTTTCCAAACGATGCAAATTTATATTTTAATGCAGGTATTTGTTGGGAGAAATTAAAGCAGCCAAAATATGCTCTCAATGCTTATAAAAAAGCAGTAGAATTAAAGGGTGATGACCCTGATTTTCTATACAACCTTGCACTTGTCTGTGAGGTAAACGGGCTGGATGACGAGGCTATTTTAAATCTAAAAAAAGTAATATGCATTAAAAACGATGACTCAAATGCCTTCTTTTCTATAGGCATTCTTTATGCCAAAAGAAATGAAACTCAAAATGCCATAAAGTGCTTTAAAAAAGCTATTATTAATAACTATAGCGATTATTTTGCCCATTTTCATCTTGCGCAGCAATATAAAAAAATCGGTGAAGTTGAAAAAGCCCTTGAAGAATATTCAAAAGTAATCGAGCTTTCGCCCGATTATTCATGGGCATACTACAACATTGCTCAAATCTATTGGGAAAGAAATGACACAAAAAATGCCATATTGATGTTGAGAAAGACCATAGAAAAAAATAAAAAAGACATTGAAGCTTGCAAGCTGCTTACAAATATATATATAAATACAGGTGATGAAAAACAGGCGCTAAGATTCATTACGGCGGTGCTAAAACAATTTGGTGATAATGGTGATTTTTACTATTTGCTGGCAAAAACTTATGAAAAAATAAAAAACTATGAACTATACGAGCAAAATTTGGAACTTGCGCTTGATAATCCGCAAACTCTTACTTATGACCATGTTTCAGTAAAGAAAGAATTAATGCAGTTTAGGAAAAATCCGCAAAATGCAGCAAAAAATATTTAGCGATGATAAGACACAATATTACTGTGCGGCTCTTGCACTGGGGGGTGTTTCAAACTTTTTTAAAGCAAAATTGTTTGAGTTTTTTAACTATGACATAGAGTTTTTCTGGGATGCAAAAGAGTCCGAACTGCAAGAGTTCTGTATAAAAAATCCTGACGTTAAAGTCCCAAAGGCATTTTTAACAAAGAAAAAAGCCATCAATCCTTCTTTTGAGTACGAAAATGCTCTTAAAAAGGGGTATAAAA
The DNA here is from genome assembly GCA_944325115.1 of Candidatus Gastranaerophilales bacterium. Lineage (GTDB taxonomy): Bacteria > Cyanobacteriota > Vampirovibrionia > Gastranaerophilales > Gastranaerophilaceae > Galligastranaerophilus. Next base: position 2,394 of record CALUYX010000088.1, read on the forward strand.
TATTGACATATCAAGATGAGCAATATCCTGATTTGTTAAAAGAAATACCTGATTTTCCTCTTGCACTGTATTATAAAGGCGATTTGTCAAATGTTAATTTTAACAGGACAGTAGCTGTTGTGGGCTCAAGAAAAGCAAGTATTAATGCAAAAGAGTCACTGGGTTCAATTATTTCAGGCATGAAAAATACCGATATAACAATAGTTTCAGGACTTGCTTACGGAATTGATGCAAAGGCTCATGAGTGTGCTATTCAAAATAATTTAAAAACAATAGCGGTAATAGGCTCGGGGCTTGATTTTGAGTATCCGTCTTCAAATAAAAAACTTTATCAGGATATTGTTGATGGTAACGGAGTTATATTTAGTGAATTTTCACCGTCAATGCGACCTGTTGCGTATAATTTTCCCATAAGAAACAGAATAATAACGGGCTTGTCATATGGAACAATAGTAGCGGAAGCAGCCATTAAAAGCGGTGCGATGATAAGTGCAAATTTGACGCTGGAGCAAAACAGAGAATTAATGTGTATACCGGGGCTTATTTCAAACCCAAATTGCGAGGGCATATATCACCTTATTAAAAACGGGGCGTCAATTGTTACATCGGCTTGTGATGTATTTGAGGTTTTGAACTGGGATTTTGTTCAAAACAGTGAAGATAATCAACTTACCGATATGGAAAAAAATATTTTTGATACAATACGAATTGAGCCTATGGGTTATGATTTTATTTCTTCAAAACTTAATATACCAGATGGCGAGCTTATGGCATGCTTGACAGGCATGGAATTAAAGGGTTTAATTAAACAGATTAATGCAAAGTATTATATTTCAAGTTAAAGAGAGAATTAATGCCGACAAAAACCGCTAAAAAAGAAAATAACAAGGCTCTTGTAATAGTTGAGTCACCAGCAAAATCTAAAACCATAAAAAAGATTTTGGGAAGTAATTATATAATAGAAGCTTCTATGGGACATATACGAGATTTACCTTCAAAGGGTTTAGGTTTTGATATAGATAATGATTTTAAGCCTACTTTTGAGATAATTCCCGAGAAGAAAAAAGTTGTTGATAACCTCAATAAAATTGCAAAAACGGTAGACAGAGTATATCTTGCATCCGACCCTGACCGCGAAGGTGAGGCTATAGCTTGGCATGTAAGTCAGGTCTTAAAAGTTCCGCAGGATAATATCTATAGAATAGTGTTTAATGAAATTACACCAAAGGCAATAAAAGAGGCGGTTGAAAACTACGGGCAAATTGATATGCTCAAAGTTCAAGCGCAACAAACTCGCCAGATACTTGATAAGCTTGTAGGTTTTAAAATAAGCCCTATTTTATGGGAAAAACTTCGCAACTACAGGCTTTCTGCAGGTCGCGTTCAATCTGTAGCACTTAGAATGATTTGCGAGCGCGAGGATGAAATTGAAGCTTTTGTACCTGTTGAGTACTGGAGTTTAGACGCTGTATTATCCAAAAATAATTTTGAATTTGAAGCTCAGCTTGCAAGAAAAGTAAATGAAAAAGACAAAGATGAAAAGCTTGAGATAAAAAATAAAGAAGAAATAGATAAGATATTAAAAGACCTCGAGGGCGCAAAATATAAAGTTGCAAAAATCACCCCTCGTGATTCTCAAAGAAAACCTCAAGCGCCTTTTATAACATCAACTCTTCAAAGAGAAGCAAGTTCAAAATTAGGTTATGGTGTTTCAAAAACCATGCAAATAGCGCAAAAGCTCTATGAAGGTATTGAACTTGGTGAAGATGGTGCGGTTGGTTTAATTACATATATGAGAACCGATTCTGTCAGAATATCTGACGATGCTCAGGCTGCAGCAAAAGAATATATTACATATAATTTTGGTGAAAAATACTACCCTGCTACACCAAATGATTATGCAAAAACCAAAAAGAAAAATGTCCAAGACGCTCACGAAGCAATAAGACCCTCTTATGTTGAAAAAACTCCGGAGAGTATAAAAAAATATTTAACCCCCGAACAATATAAGCTCTATAAGCTTATATGGTCGAGGTTTATGGCATCACAAATGTCAAATGCTCAGGTGAAAAATCTGACGGTTGATATTCAAGCTAAAGATTACATTTTTAAAATCGGCTCTTCAAAAGTCGTTTTTGATGGCTTTTTGAAAGTTTATCAGGATGATGAGGAAGAAGTAATTCAAAAATTCCCCGAACTTGAGATAGGTGATGAGCTTGAACTTGTTAAGCTCAATCCTGAGCAGCACTTTACACAACCGCCGCCAAGATATTCAGAAGCAAGCCTTGTAAAGGCGCTTGAAGAGTACGGCATAGGTCGACCCTCTACTTATGCTCCGAT
>CALUYX010000089.1 GCA_944325115.1 Candidatus Gastranaerophilales bacterium
TTTCTAAATCTCTTCTTAAAATCCTGCCGCAAATATTGTGAAACGTACCTACCCACATACGCTTTACCACATCTTCGCCAAGATAATTTGAAAGCCTTTGCTGCATTTCTTTTGCGGCTTTATTTGTAAAAGTAACCGCTAAAATATCGTAAGGACTGACGCCTGATTCGACAAGGTTTGCTATACGCGAGGTCAAAACTTTTGTCTTACCGCTACCTGCTCCCGCAAGAACCAATATCGGTCCGTATTTTTCCTCTACCGCCTGTTGTTGCTGCTCGTTTAAGCCACTCAAGAATGATTTATCTGCAATCATTTGTAAAAAACTTCCTCTAAATTTGTTAAGGACTTCCCAAAATGGGCAAAGTCATGGTATTATTAACATTATAATATAAAAACAGATAACAGGGAAATTAAATGAGCGAAAACGAAAAAGAAAATCAACAACAATCAATTGTAGTACCTCTTGATGACTTAGACAAAGTTTCTGATGATGACATTCACAAGGTAGACACACTGGCACAGGAACTTGCAACAATCAGGCAAAGCGCCAAAAGAATAGCAATTATAGGCAGCCGTAACCTTACAATAACTCATCAACAGATTATAGAAACGCTCACAACAAGCCTTGTTATGCAAGGTAATACAATTATCACATCAGGCGGTTCATCAGGAACCAACGCAGCAGCCATCAGAGGCGCTATGAAAGCAAATCCTGATAAATTAAAAGTTATTCTTCCCCAAACAATAGGTCAGCAGCCATCAGACGTACAAGACCAGCTCATCGGCGTTCCAAACATTATTGAACATCCGGATAGAGCCATGATGACACTTGCTGATGCCTCAAGAATATGTAACAGAGAAATAATAAGCGAATGCCAACAACTGATTTGTTTTCTTTCTCACACTTCAAACACTTTGCACAAAGCAGTTGATTTTGCTGAAGATTCGCACAAAGTTGTAACGGTATTTTATTTAGACTAATCCAAACGGTTGAAATTAATCCGAATTTTAACAAAATTAGACCAATTTTTCATATAATTATTTTAACAAATATAAAATAGAGGTAATTATATGACTGATATGGCATTAAATGAAAACGAGGGTTTAGTTGTTCAGATTATAGGACCCGTTATAGACGTTGAGTTTCCGCATGGCAATTTGCCCGAGATTTACGATGCGCTAAATATTTATAATGACAACGGTGAAAAAACAACAGCAGAAGTTCAACAGCTGCTTGGAGAAAACACTATCCGCTCAGTTGCTATGTCATCTACCGACGGCTTAAGACGCGGTATGAAAGTTATAAACACAAAAGAACCCATTAAAGTTCCCGTTGGTAAAGCAGTATTAGGCAGAATTACAAACGTTCTTGGCGAACCTGTTGACAACAAAGGCGATATTGATGCAGCTGATTACTTGCCAATCCACAGAGAATCCCCGAAACTGACAGAACAAAACACAAATATTGAAATACTTGAAACAGGTATTAAGGTTATCGACCTTTTAATGCCATATCAAAAAGGTGGTAAAATCGGTCTTTTTGGCGGTGCAGGCGTTGGTAAAACAGTTCTTATTCAAGAACTTATTCACAATATCGCAATGGCACATGACGGCGTTTCTGTTTTTGGAGGTGTTGGAGAGAGAACTCGTGAGGGTAACGACCTTTATAACGAATTTAAAGAATCAGGCGTACTTGATAAAGTAGCGCTGATTTACGGTCAGATGAACGAACCTCCGGGAGCTCGTATGAGAGTAGGACTTTCTGCTCTTACATCGGCTGAATATTTCCGTGACGTAACAAGACAGGATGTGCTTTTATTCATCGATAACATTTTCCGTTTTGTACAAGCCGGTTCTGAAGTATCAGCATTGCTTGGACGTATGCCATCAGCTGTTGGTTATCAACCGACACTTGCTCAGGAAGTGGGTGAGTTGCAAGAGCGTATTACATCAACTAAAGAAGGTTCAATCACATCAGTTCAGGCGATTTATGTTCCGGCAGATGACTTAACTGACCCTGCTCCTGCTACAACATTTACTCACCTTGATGCTTCAACGGTATTATCTCGTCAGATTGCATCATTAGGTATTTACCCCGCCGCTGACCCTCTTGAATCAAGTTCAAGAGCACTTGACCCCAATATCATCGGCGAAGAGCACTATGAAGTAGCTAAAAAAGTTCTTGAAATTCTTCAAAAATACAAAGACTTGCAAGATATCATTGCAATTTTGGGTATGGATGAATTATCTGAAGAAGATAAACTTACTGTTAACAGGGCAAGAAAAATCCAAAAATTCCTGTCACAGCCTTTCTTTGTAGCTGAACAGTTCTCAGGTACAAAAGGTAAATATGTAAAACTTGAAGATTCAATTAAAGGCTTTAAGGAAATTATAGAAGGCAAACACGATGATATACCCGAACAAGCTTTCTATATGGTAGGAACAATTGAGGACGTACTTGAAAAAGCTAAGCAAACGGCGGCAGTATAATGAATGAAAATTCAAATAAAATAAAAGTAAAAGTAATAACTCACGAAAAAGTGGTCTTTGAGCGTGATGTTGATGAACTGTATGTTCAAAGTACAGACGGACGATTGGGTATTTTACCCAATCACATTCCCGTTGTTTGCGCTCTTGATATTGGCGTAACAAAAGTTGTAGTTGATAAAGAACCAATCCACATTACAACTATGGCGGGCGTTTTGCAATTTAGCCAAAATGAAGCGACAATTTTAACCGATATCGCAGAACTTGGCGACGATATTGACCTTGCTCGTGCAAACGCTGCAAAAGAGCGTGCTCAAGCAAGAATTAACGCCAGAGATGAAAAAGACGACATCCTAAAAGCACAGTTTGCACTTGCAAAAGCAATTGCAAGAATTAGCGCAAAAGAAAAACATATCTAAGCTTTATATCCTGCAACAGATACAGTTAGGATATTTTCTTCAACGTCTACTATCGCCCATCTTATCGGGTCAATGCCTTGTGCCTTTATTTCTTTTTCAATAAAAGAATTTTTTGGAGGCAGAGTATCTGTTTTGATTTTTAATACTGTATCGACTATTTTCATCCGAGCAAAATCCCTGCCATACAAGCTGAAATATACGAGGCAAAAGTACCGCATATCAATGCTTTTATGCCAAGCTTAGCTAAATCCTGCCTTCTTGAAGGTGCAAGCTCTCCTATACCGCCTATTTGAATTGCAACAGAACCAAAATTTGCAAAACCGCAAAGCGCAAAGCTTGCAATTACCTCTGCTTTATGGGAAATAATCCCTTGCAAACTTACTAAATCGGTATAAGCCAAAAACTCATTCAACACAAGTTTTTCGCCCATCATAGCGCCGACACTTGCACAATCTGAAAAAGGAACACCCATAATCAGCGCAAAGAAAGAAAAAATCGAGCCCAAAATGGTTTTTAAATTCAAATCCGTTAAATCAATAAAAGATAAATTTATATGCAAAACATTGTGCAAAAACAGCCCTACATAGCCAAGAGCCCAGTCAACCATTGCTATTAAAGCAAGAAGCGCAATCAGCATTGCTATTACATTTAAAGAAACTTTCATACCATCTGACGCACCGTGCGCTATAGCGTCAATCAAGTTCACATAAGGACTTTTAACATCAATTTTAACTTCGTCTTTTGTTTTTGACTCTTCTGTCTCAGGAAAGACAATTTTTGAAACCACAAGCGCACCGGGTGCTGCCATAATACTTGCTGCAAGCAAAAACTTAGCATCCACGCCCATTGCAATATAAATTGCCATAACACCGCCTGCGATACATGCCATTGAACCTGTCATAGAGGCTAAAAGCTCTGATTTTGTAGCAGTAGCAAGATAAGGGCGAATAAGGATTTGAGCCTCAACTTGCCCTACAAAAGCACTTGCAATGTTTGAAAGCGCCTCAGCTCCTGAAACATTCATAATTTTATACATAATCTTTGCAAAAAACTGCACCACTCTTTGCATTATGCCAAAGTGATAGAGGATATTAACTATCGCAAGGACAAAGATTATTGTTATTATAAGCTTTGTGGCAAATAAGAAATTTGCGCCCTGATAAAAAATTGAGTCAATTTTTTCAGGTGAATTATTCAAAAATCCAAAAACAAAGTCACCGCCAGCATTTGCAAAGTATAAAATTTTTTCTATGCACTTTGCAACTCCTGAAATTATCTTCTGCCCCAAAGGAACAATCAAAATAAACAGCGCCAATAAAAACTGAAGCGCAAGACCCGATAAAACAGTTTTTAAGCTGATTGCTTTCCTGTTGTTAGACATAAGATAACATATGCCTAAAATAATTACTATACCTATAATTCCAACAAATCTTTCCAAAACCGAAGAGCTCCTTTTTGTTTAATTATAACCAAAAAGAAACTTCCATGCAAAATTAAGATTTATTGCTTGCTAAGCGCTCTCGCGCTAAGCTCGTGCTTGCTTACGCTATGCTCCTGTGGGTATCTCGCGCCGTTGCGCTCGATTATCCTACGCACCCCAAGGGCGTTTCCAAACTCTAAGGCTCGCTTTAGCTCGCTAAGAGTTTGTGGGCATCGCCTATCAACAGTTGCGCCTGCGTACTTGCTCATCGCAAGTCCTTAGGCTCACTCTGGCTTACGCAACAAAAAAGCGAGCCGACCAACATTTTGAACCCGTCCAAAAATCTTTTATCGCAACCCCGAATATAGATGACAGGTAGT
>CALUYX010000090.1 GCA_944325115.1 Candidatus Gastranaerophilales bacterium
GCTTTGAAAACCGGTGCTCAAAAGTTTTATTTGCTTGATGTAACGGAAGAATTTTTAACTCAATACGCTTGGCCTACTCTAAAAGCAGGTGCAGTCTATGAGAGCAAATATCTGCTCGGTACATCAATAGCAAGACCAATAATCGGAAAATGTCTTGTAGATATTGCAAAAAAAGAGGGTGCAGTTGCAATTTGTCACGGTGCAACTGGCAAGGGAAATGACCAAGTCAGATTTGAACTTGCTATAAAAGCTCTTGCTCCCGAGCTTAAAATTATTGCTCCTTGGAGAATATGGGATATTCAATCAAGAGAAGATGAAATCAAATACCTTGAAGATAGAGGCATTGAAGTACCCATGAAAAAAGATGACTCTTACTCAAGGGATAAAAACCTCTGGCACTTAAGCCATGAGGGTTTAGAGCTTGAAGACCCTGCTCTTGAGCCTAATTTTGATAAGCTTCTTCAAATGTCTGTTACACCTGAGAAAGCTCCCGATAAAGACACATATGTTGAAATAGAATTTGAAAAAGGTGTTCCTGTGGCAATTGACGGTAAAAAAATGAGTGCAAAAGATTTGCTTGCAGAGGCAAATAAGCTTGCAGGCGAAAACGGTATCGGTATAGCAGACATTGTAGAGAACAGACTTGTCGGTATGAAATCAAGAGGAGTTTATGAAACCCCCGGCGGTACGCTTTTATACCAAGCACATGAATACCTTGAGCACTTGTGCTTAGATAGGGATACTTATCAATACAAACTAAATATTGCAAACGAATTTGCAAAACTTGTGTACAACGGTCTTTGGTTTTCTCCCCTGCGCAAGGCGCTGAGTGCTTTTGTTGATGAAACTCAAAAAACAGTTACGGGTAAAGTAAAACTAAAACTCTATAAGGGTAATATAATCTACGCCGGTGCAACTTCCAAGTATTCTCTATACTGTGAATCTCTTGCAAGCTTTACAACAGGGGATTTATACAACCATAAAGACGCAGAAGGTTTTATTAACCTGTTTGGTTTACCCTTAAAAGTCGGTGCTATGCTTCTTGGAGATAAAATAAATGGCTAATGATAAACTCTGGGGCGGCAGATTTTGTGTTCAAACAGATAACCTTACGGATGATTTTAATTCATCCGTAAGGTTTGATAAAAGGCTTTACAAGCAAGATATCAAAGGTTCTGTTGCCCATGTAAAAATGCTTGCAAAGCAAGGTATTATATCAAATGATGATGCACTAAAAATTAAAGACGGATTAGAAAAAATACTTCTTGAAATTGAATCGGGCGAGTTTGAATTTGATATAGCACTTGAAGATGTTCATATGAATATTGAAAAGCGCTTAATCGAGCTTATTAGTGAAGCCGGAAAAAGACTTCACAGTGCAAGGAGCAGAAATGACCAAGTTGCCCTTGATACTAAAATGTACACAAAAGAGGAAATACTAAACATAAAAAATCTTCTGCTTGAGCTTTTGGAGGCGATTTTAGCCAAGGCAAAAGAAAATATCAATACTATTATGCCCGGCTTTACTCATATGCAAAAGGCTCAGCCTGTTACTTTTGCTCATCATCTTTGTGCTTATTTTGAAATGTTTAAAAGAGATATTTCGCGTCTTGATGATGCATACAGGAGAATGAACACCTCTCCTTTGGGCGCGTGCGCTTTAGCGGGTACTACGTATAATATCGACAGGCACTATACATCAGAGCTTTTGGGTTTTGATTCACCTATGCTAAATTCAATGGATGCAGTGTCGGATAGAGATTTTGTAATTGAAACAATAAGCTGTATTTCTTTTATTATGATGCATTTAAGCCGCTTTTGTGAAGAGATTATTATGTGGTGCTCAAAAGAATATGACTTTATCGAGCTTGATGATGCGTACTCAACAGGCTCAAGCATTATGCCTCAGAAGAAAAACCCCGACATTGCAGAGCTTGTAAGGGGTAAATGCGGCAGGGTGTACGGGGATTTGATGTCAATTTTAACCGTTATGAAATCTCTTCCGCTTGCCTATAACAAGGATATGCAGGAAGATAAAGAACCCCTGTTTGACTCGATTGACACTGTTAAAATGTGCCTTAATATTTTTACAAAGATGTTCTCAACTTCCAAAGTTAACAAGGATAATATGTACAAATCCGCAAAAACAGGCTTTTTAAACGCTACAGATGTTGCAGATTACCTTGTTAAAAAAGGTCTTGCCTTCAGAGATACTCATAAAATCGCAGGTGAGCTTGTATATTACTGTATTGAAAACTCAAAGTGCCTTGAAGAGCTTAGCTTAGATGAGTTTAAAAAATTCTGCGAGCTTTTTGATGAGGATATTTATGAGGCAATTTCTCTTAAGACCTGTGTAGAAAAGAGAACTTCAACAGGTGCACCCTCGCCTTGTGCTATGGGTGAAGTGATTAAAACATATGAAAAATATATTTTGGAACAGAAAAAGGAGTAAAAATGAACTTAAAAGGAAGAGATTTTATATCATTAATGGACTTTAGTACTCAAGAACTCAGTTATCTTCTTGATTTGGCATCAGAAATTAAAGCAAAGACAAAAAATGGCATTTTAGAGCCTGTTTTAAAAGACAAAAATCTTGTTTTAATATTTTCTAAACCCTCTCTAAGAACAAGAGTCAGCTTTGAAACAGGCATAAGACAGCTTGGCGGAAATTCTCTTACTCTTAAACAGGATGAAATAAATCTTGGCGTCAGAGAAACAATAGCAGACACTGCAAGGGTTTTATCAAGATACGCAGATTGCGTTATGATAAGAACTTTTGCCCACAGTGATGTTGAAGAGTTTGCAAAATATGCAAGCGTCCCTACAATTAACGGTCTTACGGATGATTCTCACCCATGCCAGATTATGGCCGATTTGTTGACTATTAAAGAGCATTTTAAAAAACTTAAGGGGCTAAAGCTTGTATACTCGGGTGATGGCAATAATGTTGCAAACAGCCTTTTGGTTGGTTGCGCTCTTATGGGTTTAGATGTAACCATAGCTTGCCCTAAGGGATATGAGCCAATGGAAAAATATGTTGAGTTTGCAAAAAATGCGGCATTAAAAACAGGTTCAAAAGTATCAATTGAACATGACCCTAAAAAAGCAGTAGAGGGTGCAAATATTATCTATACGGATGTTTGGGCTAGTATGGGGCAAGAAAGTGAAGCGGGTATAAGAAAAGAGATTTTTAAATCTTATCAGGTAAATGATGAGTTGTGCTCTTGCGCCAGCGATGATGTTATTGTTCTTCACTGCCTGCCTGCGCATAGAGAAGAAGAAATTACTCATAGCGTGCTTGAGAAAAACGCAGAAGTTATTTTTGAGCAGGCAGAAAACAGAATGCACGCTCAAAAAGCAATTATGGCGGCTATTGTTTAATAGCCGCTTTTAACTTTATTTGCAAGCTATAACTTCAACCTCAACTAAGGCATCTTTTGGTAATTGTGCAGCTGCAACACAAGAGCGAGCAGGTTTTGAGGTAAAATATTTTCCGTAAATTTCATTAAATTTTTGAAAATCACCCATGTTTTTTAGAAAACAAGTGGTTTTAACAACATCTTCAAAGTCAAATCCTGCCTCATTTAGCACGGCTTTTAAGTTTTTCATAACTCTTTGAGTTTGCTCTTCAATATCTCCGCCGATAAATTCATTATTCTCGGGGTTAATAGCAATTTGACCAGAGGTATATAAAGTGTTTCCGCAAAGATATGCCTGAGAATATGGACCGATAGCGTCGGGTGCGTTTTTTGTATAGATAATTTTATTCATTTTTTCTCCTTAAAAGCTTGAGGATATTCTGTAGCCTTTTTCTATAAATGTTTTTTTAATTTCTTCAAGGTGCTGCGCATTTTTGGTTTCAAGAGTAACACTCAGATAGCACTCGTTAATCTCCATACCTTTTCCGCCTTGATTATGCCTTACTCTTACAACATTTGCACCCGCTTGAGCAATGATTGTTGAAACATCTCTTAGCTGCCCCGGTTTATCTAAAAGTTCAACGGTTAAGTCGCTTAATCGACCTTCTTTCATAAGACCTCTGTTGATAACTCGAGAAAGAATATTCACATCAATATTACCACCCGATACAAGGCAGACTGTCTTTTTGTTTTCGATAGGTAATTTATCAAACATAGCAGCTGCGACACTTAGTGCGCCGGCGCCTTCTGCTATTAGTTTTTGTTTTTCAATAAGTGATAAAACAGCACTTGCAATTTCATCTTCACTTACGGTTACTATGTCATCCACATATTTTTCACATATTTCAAAAGTGTGCTCACCGGGGAGTTTTACGGCTGTTCCGTCTGCAAAAGTTGATACTGTAGCAAGCTCAAGTCTTTCATGTTTTAAGTGAGATTCAAACATACTTGGAGCGCCACAGGCTTGAACGCCATAGACTTTGCACTTAGGGTTAAGCATTTTAATAGTATATGCTACGCCTGAAATTAAACCGCCTCCGCCTATAGGAACAATAACGGCTTCCATATCACTTAACTGCTCCATAAGTTCAAGTGCTATTGTACCTTGTCCTGCTATGACATCGACATCATCAAAGGGGTGAATAAATT
>CALUYX010000091.1 GCA_944325115.1 Candidatus Gastranaerophilales bacterium
CTATTAAATACGGTCAACACATCGCAAGCCTTGCAAATATGCTGGGCGGCGGTATTTTGGTTCAAAGATTCGGCGACTTGCTTGATGGCAGACGCTCAACAGCCCAAAGAATCAAAGAAAGCATTATTACGCCAACGCTTACTTGCGCCACTCCCGGGGATTTAAGCCTTGTGCTTCCTTACAGACAGCTGCTAAGTATCATTGAAATGCTCTATGCGTTAGATAAAATCGCCCCCGGCGTTGCTTCAAGATACACGCTTTTGTATGGTGTAGAAGTTAAATTCTACTCTGCACGTGTCCTTTTAACAAATGAGCTTGAAACACAAGGTGTTAAAAATCTCTTTACAATAGGCGATGGTGCAGGCGTTACAAGAGGCTTGATGCAGGCAAGTGCTTCAGGCGTTCATGTGGCTCGTGTAATTGCGGCAAGATAGTATAAGAGTAATTGACATAAGTGCTAAAAACCGCTAGACTTGTATAATACAAACAGAGGGGGATTAGAGTATGGAAATATACAAAATTTGGGCAGTAGTCGGATTCTTGTTCTTGTTTCTTGAAATTCTAATGCCCTCTATGTTTTTTCTCCCTCTCGGAGGTGCGGCGTTTTTTGCGGCGATTGCTGCTTTTAAGTATCCTGATAACTACTGGATTCAAGGCGGCATGTTTGCACTTTTTGCTGTAGTGTTCTTCATTACCGTTCGTCCGTTTATGAGAAAAAAAGAAACTGGTGATGAACAAACCGGAATCGATGCTAAATACATAGAAAACGAAGCTGTTGTTACAAAAGATATTGGTGTAAAAAATACTGACGGGATAGGTGAGATAAAAATCTATGGCGAGGTTTGGCAGGCAAAACCCGCAAATGGTGAAGAAATTAAGACCGGAGAATTGGTAAAAATTATTAAAAACGAAAGCCTGATTATGTTTGTTGAGAAAATTAGTAAGGAGTAGATGATGATTTTATTTTTGAGTTTTGTAATACTTGTTGTAGTATTCTTCCTTAGCGGATTTAAAATTGTTAATCAGGCACAAGTGATGATAATTGAACGTCTGGGTCGTTTTAATCGTATTTTACATCCGGGGCTGCAGTTTATTATTCCTTTTATTGAAACTGCTCGTGGCGTGCACTGGAAAAAAGTGGTAAAAATGACACCAGGTGGACCATACAGTGTGCACTCCATTGCCGATAAAATTGATTTAAGAGAAAGTGTTTTTGATTTTCCCCGTCAAAACGTAATTACAAAAGACAATGTTACAATTTCAATAAATGCGCTTTTGTATTTTCAAATTATTGACCCGAAAAGCGCAGTATATGAGATTGAAAATCTTCCCGAGGCTATTGAAAAATTAACTCAAACAACTCTTAGAAACGTAATAGGCGAGATGGATTTAGATACAACATTTACTTCTCGTGACATAATTAATGAAAAACTAAGAGCAATATTAGATGATGCTACAAATAAGTGGGGCGTCAAGATAAACAGAGTTGAGCTTCAAGACATTATTCCTCCTAAAGAAATTCAAAACGCCATGGAAAAACAAATGAAAGCTGAGCGTGACCGCCGTGCAGCAATTCTTGAAGCTGAGGGTCTTAAAAAAGCTGCTATCCTTGAGGCTGAGGGTGTTAAAGAAAGCCAAATAAATAAAGCAGAAGGTGAAAAACAAGCGGAAATCCTTGTGGCAGAGGGTAAGGCTCAAGCCCGCATAAGAGAGGCAGAGGGTGAAGCGCAAGCTATAAAAAATATTATTGAGGCGCTAAGCGGAAACGGACAGCCTGATAAGTATTTAATCGCTATGAAATACATTGAAACTCTTCAAGATATTACAAGCGGCAAAGACAATAAAGTTGTTTATATGCCATATGAAGCAACAGGTATTTTAAGTTCTGTTGATGGCATTAAACAGATGTTTGACAAAAAGTAAGGTAATTATGACAAAGACAAACAAAAGGTTACTGGTAGTAGATGACGATGAGCAAATAAGAGAGCTTTTGACTTTTGATATTGCTCAGAGCGGATATATTGTAGATAGTGCTACAGACGGCGAAGCGGGTCTTAAAAAGGCACTGGAGAATAACTATGACCTTATTTTGCTTGATGTTATGATGCCAAAGATGAACGGCTATGATGTCTGCAAAAACATAAGACTTGTAAAGCCCGCTGTTCCTATTCTTATGCTTACGGCCAAGGGTACAATTAACGATAAAACCGAAGGCTTTGATTGTGGCGCAGATGATTACCTTGTAAAACCTTTTGATATCCAAGAAGTTCTATTGCACATCAGGGCACTTCTTCGCAGAAGTGAGACACCCGATAGCACTGATGATTCAAAAGAAGTCTTAAGGGCGGGTGATATTGAGATTTTGCCCGATTCTTTAGAGGCTGTTATTCAAGATAAAAAGACAAAACTCACCCCAACCGAGTTTGAGATTTTGTACTGTCTTATGCAACATTTGAATAATCCCGTAACACTTGCCACCTTACTTGATGAAGTTTGGGGTTATGGCTCAGATGAAGATGTTCGTATGGTTAGAGTACATGTCGGTTCTTTAAGACAAAAAATTGAAGAAGACACAAGAAAACCAAAATACTTGCACACGGTAACAAATGTCGGATACAAACTAACACCTTTCGGGTCTTTGGAGGAAGCTTAATGCAAAGGCTTAAAATCGCCCAACAGATAATAATAGTGCTGCTTTTTGCGGTGTTAATTCCTTTTGTTACAATAGGGCTTATTATCTCAAATATTTCTCAGCAGTCTGTAAGAAAAGAACTTAACTACAGTGCACTTGAGATGTCGCGCACAATCGGCGAAAATGTGCAGGCGTATTTAAGGTCATCACAAAATGCACTTAATCAGGTGGCAGATGCCATAACTTTTATACCTTATGCATCCGACAGGGCAGATTTTTTATCAGAAGTTGAAAGAAAAAATCCAATAATCGGCAATCTTGAAATAGTAGAGAAAAAAGATGTACCCGATGAGGTTTATACTTTTGATAAAAAAACTTCTAAAATCAAGCTCCATAGCGATATAAACGATGAATATTCTCTTGTGGCGCTCCTTGATGCTGCCGATATGCAAAACGCTGTGTCTGAAAGATACAAGGATGAAAAGCGTCAGATTTATATCGTTGCAAAAGATAATTCTCTTGTTGCAACAAATACTGTTGACGCTCCCGAGTTTGAGCGCTTACTAAAAAATCTTCCTCAAAATAAAAAACTTGAGCTTCCTGATTTATTTAACAAGTACAAAAACCAGCCAAGCGCTTACTATGCGCTTGAAAATCCTGATTGGACGGTAATTGTAAATACAACAGAAAATATTACAAACGCTACGATTGATAAAGCCAGATTTAGAATTATCCTCTCTCTTTCTCTTGCAGCGTTTTTTATAATTGCAATAGTCGGTATTTATACTTTCTACCTTTATATAAATATAAGGCAGTTGTTTAAAGGTATTATTGCAATATCAAAAGGCAGTTATGAGAGAAAAATTCACCTTCTAAAAAGTGCCTTTACTCCTCATGAGATTGTTTTTCTTGCAAAAGAATTTAACTACATGGCAAAGAAAATCCACCAATCTTATCAGGATTTATCAGAGAAAAATATCGAACTTGAGCGCTTGAATGATTTTAGAACAAACCTTGTAAACGCTATAAGTCATGAGTTTAGAACCCCTCTTACAAGTATAGTGGGCTATTCAAGCAGACTTTTGCGCCATGATATTAAAATAGATGATGAAACAAGGATAAAATCTCTAAAAATCATTAAACAACAGGCACAAAGACTCTCAAGAATGGTTGAAGATTTACTTGTTGTGCCCGAAATTGAAAGTTTTAGCATACAACTAAATAAGGTTGAAACAGATTTGTCGGAAATGGTTGAAAATTCTGTGTTGTACGCCAACAGTAATAATTCAAAGTTTGATATAGAAATTTCTTCTGATTTAAAAAATGTGTACGCAGACGGTGACAGACTGGAACAGGTTTTAATTAACTTGTGCGATAACGCAGTAAAATACAATCAGGATGACGAGCCGATAAAAATCGTCGCAAAAAATGTTTCAGGATGTCCTTGTGTTTCTATTTCAAATAAGACTATGCCAATTCCTGAAGATATGAAAGAGAAGCTCTTTGACAAGTTTATCCGCATGGATTCTGAACTTACTCGCACTACAAGAGGCACAGGGCTTGGTTTATACATTGTTAAAGGGCTTTGTGCGGCTATGAACATAGACATAATACTTGATTGTGAGGATAGATATTTTACTATAACTCTCGTGTTTAATGATTATGTCGGATAAGTTCAAATACATGATTTTAGCCATAAAACAAGCAACATTATCCGGAGAGGATATTCCTGTCGGCTGCGTTATAGAAAAAGACGGCGAGATTATATCTGTTTCATCTAACAAGCGGGAAAAAAATAAGGACATTAGTGCACATGCTGAAATTGTGGCGCTAAAAGAGGCTTCAAAGATACTTGGAGATTGGCGTCTGCG
>CALUYX010000092.1 GCA_944325115.1 Candidatus Gastranaerophilales bacterium
TTGCTTTTATCTCTAATTAAAATCCCCCCTTCTCACAACCCACACATTGTGCACTCAGTTGAAGAGCTGGATATGATTATAAATGAATCTCACAAAGAGGGCGTTTTAAACGACACCGAAAAAGAAATTTTGCAAAATGTCTTTAAATTTTCAGACACATTAGCAAAACAAGTCATGGTGCCTCGTCCTGATGTTGTAAGTGTTCCTATTGACATATCAACTCAAGACTTAAATAAACTCATTATTGAAAACCAATACACAAGATATCCTGTCTATAATGATGATTTAGACCATGTTTTAGGCATATTGCATGTTAAAGACATCTATCCTCTTATGGTAGAGGGCAAGGAAATCAACTTAAAAGAAATCATCCGCCAGCCTATTTTAGTTCCTGAAACAATGACTATGGATAACATGGTGCTTGAATTTAAAGAGAAAAAATCTCAGATGGCAATTGTTATAGACGAGTTTGGCGGGGTGTCAGGGCTTATCACTCTTGAAGATGTACTAGAAGAGATTTTTGGTGAAGTTCAAGACGAGTTTGACGAAGAAGAAGCTGACATCAGACAGATTTATGACAATGAATATGTCGCAAACGCTATGATGCGACTGGATGAATTTAGCGAATACTTTGACCTTAAATTTGACGATGAAGATGTTGATACCATAGGCGGTCTTGTTGTTAAGTATTTAGGACACATCGCAAAAGAAAATGACATCACAACTATCGGCGACTTTACTTTTAAAGTACTTGAAACAGATGGCGCAAGAATTGTTAAATTAAAAATAAAAAGACAAGAAAACGCGCTAAGCACACAAGAAAATGAATAGAGGTTTAAATGGGATTTGAAACATTTTTTTCTATAATGATTATGTTTATGTTCTTTGGTCTTGCAATAGGCGGTTTTATAGCTTTGGCGCTGTATTTTTTGCCTATTTTAATTGCAGCCGCAAGAAAACATAACCAGATTTTGCCCATTACCCTAATTACAATTTTTCTCGGATGGACATTTTTAGGCTGGCTTGTTGCTACTATCTGGTCTTTAAGCTCTGATGTCGAAAAAAGCAACACTGCTCAAGAGGGTTAATTAATTCTCGATTTTACTTTTGAAATTTTTGCACAAGCTTCATCGATTCTTGAGGGGCTTATTTTGCCGTCTTTAACTGCATTGAATACAACGTCATTAAACTTTTGCGCCACATTAGCGCCATCGATTAAGTTGTTGCCGAATATCAATATGTCGCAACCTGCATTAATAGAGTTTATAACTGCCTCTTCAAAGGTGTAATTGTCTGCTATTGCGCCCATTTGCATATCATCGGTTATTATAAGCCCGCTAAATCCCAATTTACCTTTTAAAAGGTCGGTTACTGTTTTGTGAGAAAGTGTTGCAGGGTATTTATCATCAATATTTTTGTTAAATATATGCGAAACCATAATATTCTGCGCAGCTCCGCTTGAAATAAGCGCCTTATAAGGTTCAAGCTCAAGATTTGTGTACATATCACTAACATCAACAAAACCTTTGTGAGTGTCGCCTGAGGCGCTGCCATGACCGGGGAAATGCTTTAAGGCAGTTAAGATGCCATATTGATTATGTGCAAGAATATAGGCGTTAGCGTGGTTTATAACTTTTTTAGGGTCATCTGAAAAAGAGCGCCCAAGTTTATAAATCACCTGCGAATTAGGGTTAAGCGCCAAATCTACACAGGGAGCAAAGTTCAAGTTAACTCCTAAATCCTTTAGAGTTGTAGCAATTTTTTTTGCTTCTAAATATGTTGTCATCTCATCATTTTTATCGCCAAGTTCTTTGTGTGAAAGGGTATCAACACTAAAGCCTCTGCTTGATGGCAAGCGGGATATTTTTCCTCCCTCTTGGTCAATTGAGATAAAAGGTGTTGTTTTTGAAACTGCTTTAATATCTGAAATAAGCTTTTTTAACTGTTTTGGATTTTTTACGTTTTTAATGCTTTTTGGGTCTTTTGAAGAGTTAGAAAAAATTATAACCCCTGATATTCTGTCATTTTCAAGGTCATTATAAAGAGCAGAATTTTTCTCCAACTTTGTGCCGTCAAAACCGATTATTAACATTTGTCCGATTTTGTAACGCAAAAGAGTGTTATTATAGTCTACATCAGCATTTACAGGTATACACAGAATAATAAAAGTCAAAAAAGCTAATATTTTCTTCATAAATTCCTCTTAAAAAACGTAAAAATTAGTCTTCAGATTAAGCGACTGAGATTGCATATTGTTATCAAGAATAGTAGCGCCCGCACCCATCCATATACTGCTGTTTTTAATGTATTTAGGGGTATAGTCTATACCGACCATAGGCTCGTATTTATTGAGTTTTTGACCGCTTATTTTGTTTTTAAAAGATATAGAAGCCCTTTCGCCCAAACGTATGCTTGGAGTAATGAAAGCCCCTCTTGAGGCTGAATTTATGTTTGTTGTGTCATATGTAGTTTCAAATCCGCCCGTTAAGCTTAAATACTTACCCCTAACCGTTGCACCAAGCTCCTGACGAAGATTTTTATTTAATGTGTTTGAATCGTTATACTGAGTAGATTTTGAGGTTATACCAAATTTATCATTACCCAGCATCATATCATTACCCGATGGCATTTCAAGACTTTTTGAATAAGTTGAAACCTTTTTTATCTGATTCACCCGATATGTAGGGTTAAAATCAGTATTTAGCAAAATATCATCATCGCAAGATGTTTCTTTTAGCTCAATATAATCGCCCAAAAAAGGCTTTTGCTCCTCTTGATTCACCTCAACCGAGCCTTCTATAACTTCATCAGCGTCATCAAGCGCAAAAACAAACTGTTGCCGCTCGCTTGTATCCTCGCTCTGAGGTGCAAGTTCCTCGCCGTAAACCGAAGATAAGCCAAAAAACAATATAGAAAATATGAACAAAAATTTCTTAATATCCATATCTTATATATTACCCTTTCAGGCTATTTTTTCAAGCTTTTTGGAACAAAAAGGCAATAATTATGTCTATTTAGAAGAAAGCAGCAAAAAGACATGCCCGATTTCAGGCATGTCCTTGTGTAAAGATAATGTTCAACTAGCGTCCGAATGAGTTAACGTGGGGTTCAGACAAGTGCCTAAAATAAGCGCTTGTAAATTCTTCATCACAGGAATATTCCACAACAGTCGGTATAACGACTAAAAATAAATATACAATTCCTGCAAAAAATACCAAACCAAAAGCTTCAAACATTATTAAGCCTCGCTTTCTAAACAACCTGTCCTTGTAATTTTATAATCGACATGATTTGGAGCATTCTTTATAGTTTTAAGAGATATTGTAATAAAAATTAATAATGAGGATTTTATTATGTCTGAGATAAGTAATATAAAAAAATTATTGATAAACATGCACTGTTCTTGCTGTAAAAGCGGATATGACGAAGATTCAATAAAGATTATGAGAAGCGAAAAAGGTTTACTTGTTTTTCAGGTAAAATGCGAAAATTGCAAAAAATGCTTTGGCATGGCACTTTTAGGCATGGATTCAAAAGAACTTGAAAAATCCCTTGATATGAGCGGAAAAAAACCCGATACAAACGCAGAACCGATAAATTACGATGATGTATTAGACGCACATCACTTTTTTCAAAATCTTGATGAAAACTGGTCAAAATACATTAACTAAACTGCGCACTTTACCATACGCTCAATTGCGCCATAGGCAAGTTTTCTCAAGTTTTCTTCAACAAAAACTTCATTTTCGCCTGTTTGAAGAACATGCAAAATGTCTTCTAAAGTATTATATTTCATATTATGGCAGACAAGCCTGTCTGAAATAAGTATAAATTCTTTTTCTGGAAAATCACGTGAAAGCCTGTCTACAACGCCTTTTTCCGTACCTATTAAGAAAGTTTTTTTCTTGCTTCTTTCGCAATACTGCATAATTTGAGTAGTTGAGCCTACAAAGTCGGCAAGTTTGACTACTTCCTGATGACACTCAGGGTGCACAAGCGTTGCAGCATCGGGGTATAAAATGCGCATTTTCTTCACTTCATCGGGCATAAGCCTTAGGTGAGTCGGGCAAAAACCGTTATATGAGATAATTTCTACATCGGGCAATTTCTTTGCAACCCAAGAGCCCAAATAACAATCCGGAGCAAAAAGAACTTTTTTGCAGTTTAGAGAACGCACTATATCAATAGCATTTGAACTTGTGCAGCAAACATCGGCTTGTGCTTTAACTTCAGCAGTTGAATTTACATAGCAAACAACGGGAATATCAGGGTATTTTGCCTTGAATTCTTTCAT
>CALUYX010000093.1 GCA_944325115.1 Candidatus Gastranaerophilales bacterium
TGCTCATTTAAGTGCAGTCGCACTAAAATTCGCTTTGCTCGGGTGCGCTACATCCCGAAATAATATTCAATTTTCAAAAATTATCACATCGCAAAACGTGATGTGATAATTATATAACAAAAATTATTTTTAATACAACACCATTTTTAATCTTATTGAACAAAAACATTTTCAAATGCATAAGCACATTTATTTGTATGACTTCTGTGTTTAGCTTTTTGAGGATTTTTCAATGCTTTTGAAAAATCATATAATTCATTTTTACACTGAACTAACTCTTTAAAAATATCAAGGTTAGACTCATTCAGCAAATTTATATTTGCACTTACTCTGAAAATAAAATCACTAAATGTTTGACCAAGGGCACAAAATTCTTTTTCATCAAACATTTTACATGCCGATGAAATAATTGAAATTTTGTTTTCATCCAATTTAACACTTGCCATAAGATAGCTGACATCAAACGCGCTTAATTCTTTTATCTTTGCCAAGGATTCAAAGTACTTAATATTATCCTTATTGGCATTGGATAAAATTTCATTTATCTCGCTTTGAGTAAATCTAAACTTTGCACTTATATTGCATTCTGTTGAAAAAAGTAAATGCGAAACCCTTTGAATAAAATCTTTTAAAGACATCTTCATCTAACCTAAATACACTATTTTAACCAAACCTTATATATAATTAAAGTATTTATAAATACAAAAATTGACTTTATGTTAAGAATTATAACTTTTAAAATAACCCAAACATCTAATATGACAAATAGGTTTACAGGATAATATATAATCGGGTACACAACTTAGGGTCAAAAGATATGACAACAATTGAAAATTCATCCGAAACAAAAGAATGTTTAAGTATTTCACAAAGAGAAAATTTTATAGAAAATCTTACACACGACTTAAAATCATCGGTATTTTCACAAATTAACACACTAAAGATACTGATAGATGACAAAAAATGCACCTATGACCCGATACATATGGATATTCTAAACAATCTGATGACATCGAACATCTATATGAGAGATGTAATTTTAAACGTATTAACCAATTTTAAAATTCAAAACAACAATTTCAAGCTTGAAAAAGCAAAATGCAACATAAAAGAAACCCTTGAATTTGTAATAAAAAGCATAGGTTATATGCTAAAAGAAAAAAACCAAACAATACGCACAACCTACAGGGGAGAAAACTTTTGCGCTTACTATGATGATGTGGAGATAAGGCGAGTTTTTGTAAACCTCCTATCAAATGCCTCAAAATACGGCAACACCGGCAGTGTTATTGAAGTATTTATAGAAAACAGCAACAACGCTTTAAAAATAGAAATAAAAAACAAAGGCAAAATTCAAAACAATAACACCGAGGATATTTTTAAAATGTACTTAACCGACAGCAAAAAACTCCGCTTAAGAGGAAGTGGTCTTGGGCTCTACATTACAAAGAAAATCATTGAAGCACACAAAGGCACAATAAGTGCCAGAAATACTCAAGACGGAAATGTGATATTTAGCGTAATTATACCAAGTGTTTAATACATTGAAATAATCTTATCTATTGCTTTTTTAGCCAACAAAAATATCTCATCCATCTGCTCTTTGCTAAATGGTTCACCCTCTGCGGTTGATTGAAACTCAATTATTTTTCCGCTTTTTGTCAGCACGATGTTAGAATCGGCCTGAGCATTAGAATCCTCTTCATAGCACAAATCTACAACCACATCACCATCAACTATGCCTGCACTAATGGCTGCAATAGGTTCAATTATAGGATTTTCAAGCAACAATCCTTCTTTCATTAAATTTTTAATCAACTCACACAGAGCAACATATCCGCCGCAAATAGAAGCAACTCTTGTGCCTCCGTCTGCTTGAATTACATCAGCGTCAATAGTTACTGTTCTCTCGCCGAGTTTTTCAAGGTCAACACATGCTCTTAAGCTTCTTCCTATAAGCCTTTGGATTTCTTGTGTTCTACCTGATAATTTTGTGCGCTCTCTTTGGCATCTTACATTTGTTGAGGCAGGTAAAAGAGAATACTCGGCAGTCACCCAGCCTCTTTTTTCATCTTTTGGCATCCATTTTGGTTTATTTTCATCAACACTTGCGCACACAATAACCTTGGTATCACCAAATTCAACCAATACAGAACCTTTTGCATGCTTAATGTAATTTTTGGTAAATTTTACTTCTCGTATTTGGTTATTTTCCCTACCGTCAAATCTCATATCATCACCTCAAAAATTAAAGAAGATTATAGCACAAAAGTATAATAAAAATCTTGCATGTTAAGAAAAAATATTAGAGTTTCTATTAATTAAAACGCATACAAAAAAGCTTATAGTTAGTATATAAATCCTCAACTCTTCTGATTGCTTTATGCCCCCTATTTTTCAGGGGGTTTATTTTTATCTTCTTTTGGTGCTCGATAATTTATTTTTATATTATTCAGTTCCAACAAATATTTTTTAAGCTCAGCTATATTTTCATTTTCTTGAATTAAATCTTTATTTTGAGAAAAAGATGTATTATCAAGCGCATTTTGAAACTCGCTTTTTTGTTCTATTAACTGCGCCACAAGAGAGTCAACATCGGTAGCGTTAATATTTGAATATTTGTTTAAAATATCCTTTTCGCTCATACCGATGTCAAATCTGTACAACCATAAAAGAGTAAGTATGTCGGATTGAGAAATCTTTGTCACTCCGTATTGGTGCGGCACATACATAATATCACCCTTAAAAGGTGAGTGCCCAAGCCCCAGAGCATGACCTATTTCATGGACTATTGTATGGTACACTTCTGCTTCATCCATATATTTATGGTGAATAATGCCGTCAGAAAGCCCGATTTGAACTTCTGCACTGTAATATCTGCCCATTTTATCAAAATTAAAATGGCAATTGCCAAGCGATTTTCTCTCAACACGTTTCCACTCAAGATTTATATTTGAGTCATACAAACTTTGAACAATATTAAAAGAAACTATACCCCCTGTTGCACTTGTCCATGCCTCCAGTGCATCTTTAACCATTTGTTTATATTTGTAAGCCTCATGCTCGCCTTTTGACCTGTACCACCTGTAATCCGCAATATGAATATTAAGCGGCATAACCTCCTGTGGCCAGCGTGATACTTTACCACCGTGTAAAGAATGTTGCAGATAAGTTATTCTTTTCATAAAATAATAATACCATATTAAAAATTAAGGGGAGAAAACAACATGAATATGATACAAATGATGCAGCAAGCTCAAAAAATGCAAAAGAAATTTAAAGAAACTCAAGATGAACTTGCAAATATAGAAATTACGGGACAAAGTGCATCAGGCGCCGTTGAAGTTACCTGCAACGGTCAGGGCAAGTTTAAAAGCATTAAGCTAAAACCTGAAGCAATTAATCCTGAAAATCCTGAGTCTGTTGATTCTGACACTTTAGAGATGTTAGAAGATTTAATTATTGAAGCAATAACATCTGCAACAGATAAAGCTACCGCTCAAATGGAAACAAAAATGAAAGCTATCACAGGCGGCATTAGCATTCCGGGATTATTCTAATGGAATACACAAAACCGTTAGCAAAACTTATTGAGTGTTTTCAAAAACTACCCTCTATAGGACCAAAAACCGCACAGAGGCTGGCATTACATCTTGTTAAAATGCCTGAGTATGAAGTTGAAAAATTTGCCCAAACGATGCTTGAGGCCAAAAACACTATCTCATATTGCGAGATATGTTTCAATATGACTTCACAAAGCCCATGCGAGATTTGCTCAAATCCTTTAAGGGATAAAAGTGTCATATGTGTCGTATCTGAAACAAAAGACCTTATTGCAATTGAAAAAACAAACGAATACAAAGGGTTATACCATGTGCTGCAAGGTCTTATTTCGCCTATTGACGGCGTAGGACCCGATGACATAAGAGTAAGAGAGTTACTTACAAGAGTTCATGAAAATAACATAAAAGAAATTATTCTGGCGCTTAATCCGTCAGTTGAAGGCGAAGCCACAAGCCTGTATTTAAGCAAACTTTTAAAACCTTTTGATATAAAAATCTCAAGGATAGCTTTCGGTCTGCCGTTAGGCTGCGAGCTTGAATACGCTGATGAAATGACACTTGTGAAAGCCCTTGAGGGCAGAGTGCAATTGTAATATTAAGCAATTGTTAAAATATATTTTTTTTAAT
>CALUYX010000094.1 GCA_944325115.1 Candidatus Gastranaerophilales bacterium
TTAGCAGGTGAGGACTCGGGCGGTTTGTCATGCGGTGTGCATATACCTGAAAAAGACGGTATTTACGCTAATCTTTTGATTTTAGAAATGGTAAGCGTTTTGCAAAAACCTCTTTGCGAACTGAGAAAAGAGCTGCTTGACTTTGCGGGAGTGAACTTTTTCTGCGATAGGGTGGATGTAAAATTAGAAGATAAAGAGAAAATGTATGAGCTGCAGCAAAAATTCTTGCAGATGTTTGATATAGCGGGTATGCATATTTATGATGTTTTAAAAATTGACGGCGCTAAGTTTTATCTGGGCGAAGAAAAACTCAGCTGGGTTTTAATGCGTCCGTCAGGTACTGAGCCGCTTTTAAGGTTTTATATAGAATCGGACAGTGTGGAAACTTTAGATAAAATAAAAGATTTTATACGCTCTCATACGTCTTAAAATGAAGTTTTGCTATGTTTTTAAGCTCTTCTTTACCAAAGCGCGCGCTGAATTTTTTCGCTTGCTCTAAAACAAGTCCCGATGCACCTTTTGGCAGGTTTATTTCATAATTTGCGCTGAGATTAGAAATTCTTCTCACAAACTCTGCCCTTGCCAGTATGGAAGCTGCTGCTACTGCGGTGTCTGATTCGGCTTTTGTTTGCTGAATTAACTTTATACTTTTACCTTTTTCTTTAAGTGCAGATTGTATAACGCTCTCGCTTGAGGCAAATTTGTCCGATATAGCGATTTTTGCGTCTGTTTTTTTTAGGATATTTTCAAGCACGCTCGAGTGTCCCCAAGCAAGCAGGTGGTTTAGGTTTTTGAAACTTGAGTAGAGTTCGTTGTATTTTTTGGGGTTAATTACTATAACGTCATATATCGCAAGGGCTTTTATTTTGCCCTCAAGTTCAAGGATTTTTTTATCATTGAGTTTTTTTGAGTCGCAAACACCGAGCTCTTGTAGGTTTTTTGCATTATCTTGTGTTAAATATGCCCCTGCAACAACAAGCGGGCCGAAGAAATCTCCCTTGCCGGATTCGTCAATTCCTATGTGCGGATAGGGAATGTTGTTTAGGTCTTCTTTTATTTGCTGCGGTTGGTTAAAATATTTTTCAAGAATAGTTTGAGTGTTTTTGCCTTGTATGACAAATTTGCCGCTTTGATAAAATGAAGCGGTAAAACCCTCGCCTCTGGCTTGAAAGAGCATATATTGAGGTGTAGAAAAGCTTGCGTTTTCTTCTTTAAAAATGTCTTTGTATTTTTGTACCTGTTTAGGGTTGTAGGTGGATGTGTAGTTATTCATTTTTTTATTATATCAAAAATCTTGAATTATGTTTTTGTTTGGAATATATTAGGGTATATGGCACTGTAGTCAAAGTGGCGGCTTGGTGTCAGGAGATTAGTTCCGATATTAAAGTGACAATTAAATAAGTTTATGGCGGGTGTCGCCAAGTGGTTAAGGCCTCGGATTGTGGTTCCGATATTCGTGGGTTCGAACCCCATCACCCGCCCCATATTTTAAAAGAGAGGCAATTTGCCTCTCTTTTAAAATATGTTATTAATTTGTTTGCAAAAGTTAATCCATTTCTATTTTTGTTTTCAATTTGGGATATTTATAAAGTATTTTTTCTACTAAATCTTTGTCACTTAAATTGGTGTATGCTGGATATTTTGTTTTTATTATTTTAGCAAATTCTTTATAATTTAGTTTTCTTTTATCGCCAATTAGTTTATTTAGTTCCTTTAGTTGTTTTGTTTCTTCTTGTTTTATGAAGTTTTTTCTATCTTGTTTTTTACCTATGGGCACATTCATCTTTTTTGCTTCATTTGCATTATTTACTACTATTTTCATTTCTTGCCATTCGTTTGGAATATTATTATAAGAATTTACATTTCTCCATGTTAAGCCTGTGTATTTGTCTAATAAAATAACAAGGCCACTTGCATTTATTATTTGATACCTGCTTTTATTACTCAAATTGAGTCCTAAGATTAAACCTATTGTGAAAAATATACCTATTACTAGCATAAGCACAGAAAGCGTTATTATGTTTATATTGTTTTTTCCATGTGAATATTCTCCAATCTTTTTATGAGACTTATATAAAACTTACAATTTATTTTTATAGATGATAACATAAAAAAGAATTACTATAATATTTCATACCAATCAACTTGAACATTGTAAATTGTGCACAGGGTAAAGAAGAACTCTTTTTTATAGGAAACTGACCACCAATTATACTGTAGACCTCGGGTTGGTTCCCGACTAGAAAGGGGGCGATATGAGCGATTTCAATTTGAGTTTATTTTTAATCTTTTTGATTTTGTCCATATTAAAAACGGTTCTCACCTTAAAAGATAAGAACCGTTAGACCTCTACAGAGTTCTTGATAGTCTGCTAAACTATCACCCTGTGCTTATATTATAAATAATTTTTAATCATTTTTCAACCTGTTCTAAATTTGACTTTGAATAATCTCCTTGAGCAAAATCAATATCAATGTTAGAATGAAACCTGACAATAGTTTTTGCAGGTGTTATGAAAAAGTTTTTATCTCTTATAGTAATTATTTCTCTGTTTTTCTGTCCATATGTCGCCGCGGCCGAAAAAACAGGCGAATCTGCGCCCATAAAAGTTAAAGTTACAAAGACCAAGTCAAAAAAGCCGACTATGACCTGGCGTATAAATCATATAGGAAGAAAACTTCTTGACGATAATAAGATTGTTGCAAACGTAACTTTTAAATTGAAAAAGACCAACAAGGTTAATGCTTATGCAAATTTAAAAAAAGACGTGGTTGTTTTTAGTGGTTTGGTAAGGTTATGCGAGTATGATGATGAGCTTGCGGGCATAATTGCCCATGAAGTAGGGCACATTGTAAATGCGCATGTTGCAAAGATGAATCTTGCCAATAATATCGTAAATTTATCGCTAAACATGCCAAAAGAAGTTCAGATTGTTACAATTCCTATTGCGCTTGTCTATAAAATTTCTTCTAAAAAATGGTCAAGACTTGAGGAGTTTGAAGCTGACGCCACCGCTGTAGATTTAATGGTCGGCGCCGGATACAACCCTCTTGGTATGGTTTCAATTTTGCAAAAAATAACAGGAGAGAGGTATTTTGACTTTCTTTCTACCCACCCGTCGGGAGAAAAAAGAACACTTTATATATATGACTACATAGCGCATACTTATCCTCAATATGTAGAAAAAGGTTTTGACAGCGAAAGCTACGAAGAGTTTTTGGCATATGCGCAGCCGATTTTTGAAAAAAGAGAATTTGATAATGACCTTATGGAAAAACACCTGAAAAAACAAGAAAAACTTGAACAGGTAAGAAAAAAGAAATACGAAAAATATCAAAAAGCTTACTATAGAAAACAGGAAAAACTAAAAGAAAAAGAGCTTAAACAGCAGCAAAAAGCGCAAGAAGAGCTTGAGAAAGCTAAACAAAAACAACTTGAGCAAGAGCAAAAATTAAAAGAAAAAGAATCTAAAGAGCAAAAAGAATCAGCCTCTTAGTTTGTTTTTCATATCAAGATAAATTAAATAGGTCATCTCGCAGTCTTTAAGTCCTCTGTGAGCGCCTTTTGTATCAATATTCAAGTGTTTTGCAATGTTTGAGAGCTTATAGCTTTCAAGCTTGTATGCTCTCTTAGCAAGTGTAACCGTGTCTACAAGGTCATTTGAGAGATTTTCATCAAAGTTTGTTTTTATCTCTCTGTGCAAAAAATTCGCATCAAACTTTACGTTGTGTCCGACAATAATATCATTTTGCACAAATTCCATAAAGCTTTTGAGCACTGTTTTTATCTCCGGTTGATTATTTAGCATGCTTGGGCTAATGCCTGTTAAATTTACAATAAAGCTGTTTGGGGCGCGTTTTGGTTTAATTAACATGGAAAAATCAGCTACTCTTTTAAGCCCTCTTACTCTTATGGCGCTGATTTCTATAATCTCGTCATAGCCCACGCTAAAGCCTGTTGTTTCAATATCAACAACGCAAAAGTCACTTGGCATAATATCAACCACCTTGCCTTTAGGCTTTTTTGGTGTGGGTGGTTTTGGAATTTGAATATTTTCTCTAAAAGATAAATTAAGCTGCATAGTTTAATTATAAAATGATTATTTTTGCCTTACAATAAAAAAATGACAGGAATATTGGCGCTTGTTGTA
>CALUYX010000095.1 GCA_944325115.1 Candidatus Gastranaerophilales bacterium
GGACTGAGCTAATCCCCCATATTAAATTTTCAATCCGCCCGACTTTTGCCTTGCGACATTTTTCATACTATCAAAGACAAAAAAAATAATCAATACATTTTTCTAATTTTTTTATATTTTTCTTATTAAAATTTTCGCTAAAACCTTAAATCCTACTTATAGTTTATTTTTGGTCAATTAAAGTGTGTTACAATAGCGAAATGAACGAACTTAAAAAACCTTTGGTCAGTCTTATTGTTACTTGCCACAACTTAGGTAAGTATCTGCCTGAATGCATTAAAAGTATTGAAAATCAGACCTATAAAAATTTTGAAATAATTATTGTTGATGATTTTTCTGATGAGCAAACAAAAGAGATAATTGAAAAAAACTATAAAAACAAAAACGTTATCTCTAAGTTTTTTAGCGCGACGGAAATTAGGGTAATTGAAACCAAGAAAAACGAAGGTCAGCTTGGTGCATTTTTGACAGGATTAAAGGTATCAAAGGGCGAATTTGTTTGCATGATTGATGCTGACGATGTTTTGCTTGAAGACTATCTTGCCACTCTTCTGCAGGCTCATATGAATGTAAGTGTTGCGTTTGTAAGTGCGGCACAATGCGAGATAGATGAAAATTCAACAATTCACTGTTTAAACTCACTTGCTTCTCCTACGTTTAAAAATCAGGGTGGAGTTTTTGAGAAACTGCCTGCGGACAAAATTTTTGATACAAACTTTGATAGGTTTGAGCTAAAAAGAATAACAGACAGGGAATGCCCATTTGGCACTTGGTGCTGGAATCCTTCAACTTCGGCTATGATGCGAAGAAGTGCTCTTGAGTTTTTATTATTGTTTAAGAATGTCGAAAGTTACAAAACAGGTGCAGACAAGTTTATCTTCTCATTTTTGCATTTAATAGGTTCAAGCGCCGTTGTTTCAAAACCGCTTTTTGCCTATAGAAGACACGGAAGCAACTGTTACGGCAGCAACCCTGTAATAGGCAGTTTTAGATATTTAAAACCCGAGTCGGTAGACAGGTTGATAAAGTGGAATAAAAATCTTCACTTAGACATGTTAAACTTTATTTTTAAAAACTACGACTATTTTTGCAAACGCTTAAATTCAATGAACACTAAAAAGCTCATATTTAAAATAATATTTTCTTTTAATCTTTTGACAATAAAAAAAGCGCTCAAAGCGCTTTTCTATAAGTTTTGTTAATCCCTTAGCCTTTAAGATTTATGGTTTTACCTTGTTTGGATTGGTCATGCCCTTTTATCTTTAAGCCTTCCTGATAAAGTATGCCTTCGTTTCTTTCTAAAACTTTGGCATAAGAATTTCTTGCATTAAGGGGGTCATGACCTGTGGCTAATCCCTTAAAATTTGTAGATTGCTGCGGTTTCATCTTAATAGGTTCAATCACGTCCTGCCTCCTTCGAGTATATAAAACCCGAACACAATTTTTATTGCTACACTATCAACACTTTATGTACATATTTTAACATATTTTTTGCGTTTTTTGAACATCCTGTTTGAATTTTTTTTGACATTCAATTATTATTTAGTAGATGAATTTAATGCTCAGGTACACTCCTTATCTTTTTTTGATACCCGCCTTTGTGGTTTTGGGTGTGTTCTTTTTTGTACCATTTTTTCAAACAATTCACCTTAGTTTTTTTGATTATTCAAAAGACATATACAATCCGCAATTCGCCTCTTGGGCTAATTATATTTATTTGTTGAAAAATCCGCAATTTATCAAAACAATTATAAATACATTTTATTTTCTGATTTTATGTGTGCCTTTTTTGGTTATTTTTCCACTGTTTTTAGCCGTACTTTTAAACAGCAAAATAAGAGGCAAAACTTTATATAAACTTATTATTTATCTTCCTGTTGTTGTTTCAATTGTCGTTGTGGCAATAGCTTTTAAGTGGCTGTATGCACCGGAGGGTCTGCTGAATTATTTTCTTGATATTTTGCACATAAAACCCATAGGCTGGCTTTCTGACCCAAACTTTGCAATGATATCCGTTGCTCTTGTGACCATTTTTAAAGGTGT
Source organism: Candidatus Gastranaerophilales bacterium (assembly GCA_944325115.1). Classification (GTDB taxonomy): domain Bacteria; phylum Cyanobacteriota; class Vampirovibrionia; order Gastranaerophilales; family Gastranaerophilaceae; genus Galligastranaerophilus. Next base: position 2,044 of record CALUYX010000095.1, read on the forward strand.
CGGATATTATATGATGATTTATCTTGCGGCTTTGATGGGTGTACCAAAAGACCTTTATGATGCTGCTGATGTTGATGGAGCGTCCTCTTGGCAAAAGCATATGAATGTTACCGTTCCTCATATTATGCCTACAATTGCTCTTGTTTCAACCATAAGTTCAATATCAGCGCTAAAAGTCTTTGTTGAAATTTATGTTATGACGCGTGGCGGTCCTATGGATTCAACAAAAACAATTGTATATTACATCTACGAAAGAGCTTTTGAAAATCTTGATTTGGGTATAGCATCTGCTGCAGCTGTTGTTTTGCTTGTTGTAGTGATGGTTTTTTCGCTAATCAATATTTTTGTATTTGAAAGGAAAAAATACGGACTGTGATTAAGAATTTTTTTAAAGGTCTATCTGCTCATATAATTTTAATACTGGTCTGTGTTTTGTCACTGTTGCCTTTTTTGTGGTTATTATCAACCGCACTTAAAGGAGCAGGGGAGAATATTTTTCAATATCCGCCCGTTTTTATACCCAAGGATTTTACGCTTGATAATTTCAAAGAAGTATTAAGGCTTGTGCCTATTGTAGGTTATGTTATAAACAGCTTTATAGTTGCATTTTTTACGGTTGTTTTAAATTTAATACTTTCTGCAATGGCAGCATATCCTCTTGCAAGAATGGAATTTATGGGTAAAAAAATTGTATTCTTTGCAATACTTGCAACTATTATGGTACCTTTTCAAGCTATAATGCTGCCTGTTTATATAATTACTCTAAAGTTAAATCTTGTTGATTCATACGGGGCGCTTGCAGGATATATCGGGATGATACTTCCTTTTGCGGTTAATGCATTTGGAATATTTCTCCTAAGGCAGGCGTTTTTATCTATACCAAAAGAGCTTGAGGAAAGTGCCGTTGTTGACGGGTGTAATTCTTGGCAGATTTTCTTTAAGATTTTACTCCCCATGATTAAACCATCTCTTGCGGTTCTTGCGATATTTACTTTTATTGGCAGCTGGGGTGAGTTTTTGTGGCCCAGCATTGTTTTAACAAACGAAAAGTTATTCACTCTGCCTGTTGGTATAAATAATCTGCAAGGTGCTTTTAGCGCTAACTATAGGCTTATTGCCGCAGGTTCAATGATATCAATAGTGCCCATTGTAATTTTCTTTGTATCTTTGCAAAAATACTTTATCTCAGGTGCAAATGAGGGAGCTGTTAAGGGATAGAGTATGGATGAGATTTTCTCAAGAAACACCATGTATTGGGGTGATGATTTTCAAGAGTATCTAAAAGGCCTACATATAGCGGTTTTTGGTCTTGGAGGCGTTGGCGGATACGCTCTTGATGCGCTTGTAAGAGCGGGAGTCGGGACTTTTAGTATTGTAGATTTTGATACTGTTTCAAAAAGCAATATAAACAGGCAAATAATAGCGCTGAATTCTACCGTTGGGCTTAAAAAGACGGAAGTTTTTAAAAAAAGAATGAAAGATATAAACCCCGATGTTAAGATTTTTGTTCATGATGATTTTTATGACGGGTCGCAAAATGAGCAGATTTTTGGGGCGGGTGTTGATTTTACGGTTGATGCAATAGATTCTCTGCGCTCAAAAATAGGGCTTTTAAAATACTGCAAGGGTAATAATATAAAAGTTATAACCTCTCTTGGCGCAGGTAACAGGCTTGATGCGTCAAGACTCAGGGTTAGTGACTTATCTGAAATTAAGACAAAATGTCCTTTTGTAAAAAATGTAATTTCCCGTTTAAAAAAAGAGGGGATAGAATCAGGCATGATGGTTGTTTGGAGTGATGAGAGTCCTAAATCTCTTAAAAAAATAAAAACGGTAGAAAAAATAACTAAAAAGGATGAAACTCAAATTGAGATAACAAAATTTACTCCCGCCTCAACCCCTGTAGTACCTGCTGTTAGCGGACTTTTGTGTGCAAATTATATTATTAATTTTTTGTATGAAAATTATACAAAAAATAATGCTTAAGTGTTAATTCTTGCGGGCGATAAAATGCTCTAAAAAATAGTGTAATATATAAGAGGTG
>CALUYX010000096.1 GCA_944325115.1 Candidatus Gastranaerophilales bacterium
TTATCTCACATAGCTTGCGCTATAGAAAACTTTGCCGTAGAAATTCGCCACCTGCAAAGATGGGAAGTTTGCGAGGCTGAGGAAGGTTTTAGCAAAGGTCAAAAAGGTTCAAGCGCTATGCCGCACAAAAAAAACCCCATAGCTTGCGAAAATCTCTCGGGTTTGGCTCGTGTTGTGCGCTCAAATGCCCTTGCCGCAATGGAAGATATAACCCTATGGCATGAGCGTGATATTTCTCATTCAAGCGTAGAGAGGATTATTTTCCCCGATTCGACAATTTTAATCGATTATATGCTGAATCGTTTTAATAATGTTGTAAATAATCTTGTCCTAAAACCTGATAACATGATTAAAAATGTACAAAAATACGGCGGGATAATCTATTCTCAGGCATGCCTTTTAAAACTTGCTCAAAAAGGTAAAACCCGTGAGCAAGCCTATGAAATTGTGCAAAAAGAGGCACTTGACGCTTTTAGCCGCGGTGACGAGGGTAATTTTATGGAAAATATGCGTCATCATTTAAGCGAAGAAGAAATTAAAGATTGCTTTGACGAGAAAAAATATTTAAGCAATATCGAGGCTATATACAAGCGTTTTGGGGTTTAGAAAAAATTTTTTAAAACAAAAATGAACATTTTTATTTTGTGCTTCGTTATACAAATGTAGGAGCGAAAAAATGGAAAATAAATGTAATAAATACGAAGCATATTTTATTTTTAAAGATGATAAAGAATTTCTTGAACATGTTGCAAATTGCCCTGAGTGCAGTCAGGAACATGAAAAAATGCAAAAAGTATCTTCTTTAATAAATGAAGTGCGTCCATATTTTTTAGCTGAGAAAAAACGCAAAGACAAAGTCAAATATGCGCTAAAGAGTGCTTGTTTAACTCTTGCGCTGATGTTTTTCGCTATAGGGGGCAGCGCGCTTAACTATCAGTATGATATAGTAAATTCTATAGTGTATCATAATTTAAGTGCTGAGGATATGGGCTTTCCTACGGACGAATACGGCCTTATAATGGTAGAGTGATGAAGTTTAGTGAATTAATCGAGCAAAACAGAAAAAACGTCAGATATATAATCAAAAAAATTACAAACGAGCAAAATGAAGATATAGAACAGGAAGTTTATATCAAAGTCTGGCAAAATCAGGATAAATACAAAGAACAAGGGAAGTTAAAAGGCTGGATAGGAACTATAGCAAAGAACCTGTCTAAAGACTACCTCAGGTCTTCCTATGTCAAAAACAGGACTGATATTGATGAAGAAAAAATAAATGAAATAAAAGACAAAAAAACAACGCCCGAGTTGCGACTTATTCAAAACGAGCGTCATCAAATGATAATTAACGCCATAAACGGCTTAAAACCAAAATACAGAGAAGTTATTATGCTTCATGAAATAGACAACATGCTCTATGAGGACATTGCAAAGAAACTTAAATGCCCCGTAGGGACAGTAAAATCAAGATTGTACAACGCAAAAAAAGAGCTCTATGAAATACTGAAGGATTTAATTTAGAAAGGACTTTTAATTATGAAAAAATCAATAGTACTTGCTTCAACTTTGGCACTTTTCTTCTTAACATCTGCAGTACAAGCTGCTCCCGCTCCTGTGGTTGACACAAATAATAACGCTGTAAAATGCGAACAAAAAAGAATTGAACACCAAAGACCTCCTATGAGCCCTGAAATGAAAGCTAAAATGGAACAGAAAAAAGCTGAATTTGACAAAAAATTAAATTTAACGGATGAGCAAAAAGCAAAAGCCGAACAGATAAGAAAAGAAGGCTTTGAAAAAATGAAACCTATCATGGACCAAATCAAAGTTAAAAAAGATGAAATCCGTACAATTCGCGAAAACGGCTCACTTACTCAAGCAGAAGCAAAAACAAAAATTGACGCTCTGCACAAAGACATTATGGAATTAAAAGCTCAGGCAAAAGAAATCAGAAAGCAAAATATGCAAGAATTTGAATCAATTTTGACTGACAAACAAAAGAAAACTCTTGAAAAAATGAAACAAGAAGGCAGAAAAGAATTTGCTAAAAATCATAAAGGTAAAAGGGGTCCTCAAGGCTGCCCTATGGCTCCAAAGCACCCCGATGTTCAAAATCCCGCTAAATAGTTAATTCACTACAACCGAACAAATTGCCCCTTAGCGTATTTTAAAGGGGCAATTCTTTTTTGCTTGCCTTGTAATTTATAAATTGTATAATAGATTTATAGACATTAATATGGAGTAGGTATGAAAAAAGCACTTATAACGGGTATTACAGGGCAAGATGGCAGTTACTTGGCAGAGTTATTGCTCGAAAAAGGTTATGAAGTTCACGGCATGAAACGCAGAGCTTCATCTTTTAACACTTCAAGAATTGACCATTTGTATCAGGATATTCACAATCCCGATTTAAAATTTAAACTTCATTACGGTGATTTAACCGATTCTGCAAATCTTATAAGATTAATCGGTGAAATTCAGCCCGATGAAATATATAACCTTGCGGCTCAATCACACGTTAAAGTTTCTTTTGATGAGCCTGAATACACTGCTAACTCTGATGGTATAGGTACTTTAAGACTTCTTGAAGCCATAAGAATTTTAGGACTTGAAAAAAAGACAAAATTCTACCAAGCATCAACTTCAGAGCTTTTTGGTCTTGTTCAAGAAACACCTCAAAAAGAAACTACACCTTTTTACCCCCGCTCACCATATGCGTGCGCTAAGCTTTATGCCTACTGGATTACCGTAAACTACAGAGAAAGCTACAATCTGTTTGCATGCAACGGTATTTTATTCAACCACGAAAGCCCCAGAAGAGGTGAAACTTTCGTTACAAGAAAAATCACTCGTGCCGCAGTTCGTATAATGCTTGGTATGGAAGATAAATTATATCTTGGAAACCTTGATTCTAAGCGTGACTGGGGTCATGCAAAAGACTACGTTGAAGGTATGTGGAGAGTTCTTCAACAAGATGAGCCCGAGGATTTTGTTCTTGCAACCGGAGTAACAACCTCAATTCGTGATTTCTGTAATATGACATTTAAGGAATTAGGTGTTGATATTGAATGGCAAGGTAAGGGAATTAATGAAAAAGGACTTGATGCCAAAACGGGTAAAGTTCTGATTGAAGTTGACCCAAGATACTTTAGACCTGCTGAGGTTGACCTTTTGTTGGGTGATAGCACAAAAGCTCGTCAAAAACTCGGCTGGAAGCCTAAATATGACCTTCAAACCATGGTTTCTGAGATGGTTGAAGAAGATATGAAAGAAGCTAAAAAGGCAAAAGTCTTAAAAGAAAAAGGTTATACAATTCTTGTACCTCAAGAAGCCTAGTTCAAAGGAGATTTTATGAAAAAAATATTTTTGACGCTTGCGCTGACTTTTATTATCTCGCCTGCACTTGCGGCTAATAAAGCAGTTGTCGAGTGCTTGAATTCTTTTTCAACGGATAACCCTTCTGCGGTTTTTAAGGGTAGAGTAATTGAAGAAGTTGAGTTTGATAACGGTGTTTTGTTGAGAAAAAATTCGGTTATTCAAGGCAGCGTAATTCAAATTGTAGACGCTAAGCGAGCTAAGCGTGATGCTTACTTTATTATAAAACCCACTTATTATACTGACCCAAAGCAAAATGTAACTTATAAAGTCCACGATGCTGATTGGGAGGCAAAAGTCGTAGGTTTTAAGCCTTTTGACGCTAAAGAAACGGCAAAAAAAGCAAGTATTAGTGTTGCAAACTTTTTTGTACAAGGTTTTAGCACCGCTTATCACTTTGGTGACGGCTTTATTCACCCCACAGCAGGCAAGGGTCGTTTTAAATCGGGCGTAAATGAAGCATATGAAAATTCAATACTTTCATACATTGAAGAAGGTAAAGCGCTTCAGGTAAGCAGCGGCGATTTGCTCGCACTTAAATTTTATCAGGCTGATGTGCCTAAGTGGAAATTCTGGGCAAGAAATCGCTAAGCGTTAAATTCTTCAAAGAATTGCTTTAGGAATCTATACCCTTCAAGATAAGTTTTGGTATTTATGCACTCGTT
>CALUYX010000097.1 GCA_944325115.1 Candidatus Gastranaerophilales bacterium
AGAAAATTTTCAAGGAAATCAGTTTTAACATTGAGCAAAAGACGTTTTGGAGATTTTTTGTCGTAGTTGATGATTTGTTCAAATTCTCCTAAAGCATTGTTATCTTTTTTTATTTTGCTAAAATCTGCAATCTGTGAGTTTTTTTCAAACTTGTCATGTTGATTTTGCTTTAATGGCAAATTTGCACAAAAAGACACATTTGCAAACTTTAATTTGCGATAATTTGTATTTATTGGCAGGTTTGTTCTTACTTCCGTTGCTCTCATGGTTTGTTGATATAAAAGTCGGGAAGATATTTTTTTGTTATCCCAAAATTTTTACCATACATTCAAAAGCAACATCTGTTACATAATCCATGTCTTCTTTTTGTATGATTAATGGCGGATTAAAGTAAATAACATCACCAAGGGGTCTTAATATGACACCTTTTTTAAGCGCTTCTTTGTATATTTGATACCCTGTTCTTTTTGAAGAATCAAGAGGTTTTTTTGTGCTTTTATCCTCAACAAGTTCTATTGCGTTAATAAGTCCGATAGAGCGAATATCGCCCACATTTTTATGTGATGAAAATTTTTCTTTAATTATTTTGTTGAAATAAATAGCATTTTTTGCAGCGTTTTCAAGAATATTTTCTTCTTTTAAGATTTTTAAAACTTCACATGCTGCAGCGCAGGCAAGAGGATTGCCGCTGTATGTATGAGAGTGCATAAATGCTTTGCCCTCAAGATATGGAGCATAGAAAGCATCGTATATTTTCTTTGTCGTCACAGCAAGTGCCATGGGCATATAGCCCCCTGTTAAGCCTTTAGACAGACACATAATGTCGGGAGAAATGTCGGCGTGGTCGCAGGCAAACATTTTTCCTGTTCTGCCGTAACCTGTGGCAATTTCATCTGCTATAAGATGAACATTGTACTTATCACAAAGTTGTCTTAACTTTTTAAGGTATACAGGTGAGTATATTTTCATCCCGGCTGCTGCTTGTACAAGCGGTTCAATAACTATGGCACAAGTTTGTGAGCCGTATTTTTCAAAGTCTTTTTCTGCATATTCTATACATTGTGCGTCGCAGTTTTGACAATTTTTGCCATATGGACATCTGTAGCAGTCTGGACCTTGTATTCTAATAATATCAAGCAGCACAGGCTTGTAAATTTCCGAGTATAAGTCTACACCGCCAACAGATAGTGCACCTATTGTTTCACCGTGATACGCATCAGTTAGAGCCATAAAGCGAGTTTTTTGAGGATTTCCTGTTTGATAGTGATATTGAAAGCTCATTTTCATAGCTGCTTCGACTGCCGATGAGCCGTTATCTGTAAAGCAAAATTTTTCCAAACCTTTTGGTAAAACTTTTGTCAGCTCATCACAAAGTTCAATTGCCTTAATGTGTGAAAAATTAGCAAAAATGACATGCTCAAGCGTATCCAGTTGTTCTTTTATGGCATTATTAATTCTTTTGTTGCAATGACCAAGCAAGTTGCACCACCATGAACTTACTACGTCTATGTACTTTTTGTCTTCATAGGAGTATAAATTAACACCTTCGCCCTTTTTTATAATGATTGGTTTTAAATCTTCATAATCCATCATCTGAGAGCATGGATGCCAAATGTGTTGTAAATCTTTTTTTATAAGTTTATCGGTTAGTGTTTGCATGATTTTCTCCTCTTTACATCTAAATTATACTCCTTAAAAAATTATGCAAGAGTAAAAACTTGATGTATCATAAAAAACAAGAGGTAAAAATGAGTATAAATACGCAAGCTAAAATTTTAACAATTCAGTTTAACCCAAAAATTGGCGATAAAATGCACAATTGTAACAGAGTTGGGGAATTTATATCCGACAATTCTAAAGAAGGTCTGGATTTAGTTATAATCCCGGAATTTTTTTCAACAGGAATAGATGATAATTCTTTTCTAAATTCGCCCGAAGAAGAAAAAAAATCTCCTACGCTTTTGTATTTAAGCGAACTTGCAAGGCAGTTTTCTGCAAACATAATTTGCGGAACAGTTATTGAAAAAGATGCTGAGGGTAAGTTATTTAATACAAGTTATGCTCTTGACAGAAAGGGTTCAATAGTTGGAAAATACAGAAAAATTCACCTGTATAACTACCTTGGCGGAAATGAGGGTAGAAAAATCAAACCAGGAACTTCGCCCGCTGTTGTGCAGTTTGATTTTGCGTGCGTTGGCATGAGTGTGTGTTTTGACATCAGATACCCTCTTTTGTATAAAACATTAATAAAAATGGGGGCAGAGATTATTGTTTCCCCGTCTGCATGGTGCAATTTGGCTTCCATATCTAAAGAAGAGATGATGGATTTTATAAATACTTGGAGAGCGTTTAATATTGCAAGGGGTGCTGAAAACCTTGTGTACTTTATTACTTCAAATCTTGTGGGTAAGACTTATCCTAATTTGTACTCTATAGGAAACTCTATGGTAATAAACCCCTTGGGTAAGATTCTTGCAAATGCACAAAACAAAGAGTGCGCAGTATTTCAAAAGCTGGATTTAGCTTTGGTTCGTAAGTTAAAAAGGCAATACCCTGTTTATAACATCGACTGACGCCTGTTGTGAATTAATGATGATACAAAAGCGGCAACAATAAAGCCCAGACCAAGCAGCCCTGTTATAATTTCGGGTACTTCATGTATCGCAGAGTAAAGCATAATAACAGATAGCGCTCCAATTGCCCAGTGTGCGCCGTGCTCCAGATAAATGTACTGTGCAAGGGTTTTCTTTTCTACAAGCATTATTGTTAATGAACGCACAAACATCGCGCCTATTGATAAGCCTATAGTAATGATTAGTATATCCTTGCTTAATGCAAAAGCACCCAAAACTCCATCAAGTGAAAATGACGCATCAATTAATTCAAGGTATAAAAAACCCGCAAAACAGCTGCTTTTTAGTCCTAAGCCACCGCTGCAGTGTGATGATGGAAGATTTTGCCCTCTTTTATCAAGCATATGAGTCAGACCATCTATTAAAAGATAGACTATAACTCCCCAAATGCCCGCAATGACAACATCCAGCCTAATATCTTGCGGCAGGAAGTTTTGCATTGTGTATAGCGCTAAAAGTGTCAGAACGATTTGTATTCCTTTAAAATCGCCAAAATGCGATATTTTTTCTTCTAAAATTCTTATCCAATGAATTTCTTTTTGGGCATTAATGAAATATGAGAAGAATAGCATCATAAGGAATGTGCCGCCAAATGTGATGATTGGCGGATGTGAAATATGAAGATAATGAGCATATTTATCAGCATCACTTATTGCCATTTTGGCAACTTCTACAAGACCCAGATTTGCAAAAATTGAAACTACAAGAATCGGGAATAAAAATCTCATGCCAAATACAGCAATTATTATCCCCCAAGTTAAAAACCTGTGTTGCCATTTTGGGGACATTTTCTCAAGTCTTGCAGCATTTACTACGGCGTTGTCAAATGAAAGACTTATTTCAAGAATACTTAACACAAGTGCTATAAATACGCACTGAAGACCTGTTCCCATATGGACGTGCTCGCCCCAAAAATAAGCAAGGACAAGACCTATTGCAGTTACAATGTATGAGCCGATAAAATATTTCATGTTTATTTCCCTTTTTTAATATTTTTAAATTGTATCAATCTAAAAAAAACATGACAATAATCTAAACAAGGGAGTTAATTTGGTTGGTTTTATCTGCCTTTGTGCCGAGTCGACTGAGCGACCGTGAGGTTGCGACTTCGCCAGATACGTGGGGTCGGTTCGACTCATAAAAAAACTCTCCTTTTGGAGAGTTTATCATTTTATCTTTATCTGCCTTTGTGCCGAGTCGACTGAGCGACCGTGAGGTTGCGACTTCGCCAGATACGTGGGGTCGGTTCGACT
>CALUYX010000098.1 GCA_944325115.1 Candidatus Gastranaerophilales bacterium
TCGCTTTCGTAGTGCTCCATTACGCCGGCTCGTCGCCGCCGTCATTGGGAGCACCGGCTTACGCTATGCTCCTGTGGGTATCTCGCGCCGTTGCGCTCGATTATCCTACGTCGCCTATCAACAGTTGCGCCTGCGGTCTTGCTCATCGCAAGCCCTTAGGCTCACTCTGGCTTACGCTATGCTCCTGTGGAGTTTTGTTCCAAAACTCTTACGTCGCTTTCGTAGTGCTCCATTACGCCGGCTCGTCGCCGCCGTCATTGGGAGCACCGGCTTACGCAAAGAAAAAGCCGCCTTTTGAGCGACTGAGAATAAAAATCTGTGTATATGGAGGAAGGAGTGGAAAGAGAAGAACTAATCTACTATTACTATTCCATATATCAAAAATATATAACAATGATATCTTTTTCTTTTTAACATTCTTAATAAATTTTTTGTGACATAATATAGTTATGAACGACAAAATTGTTATAGCAGGCGCAAAAGAGCACAATTTGCAAAATGTTTCACTTGAACTTCCAAAAGGTGAACTGATTGTCTTTACCGGAGTATCAGGTTCAGGCAAGAGCTCTCTTGCATTTGACACTATTTTTGCAGAAGGGCAAAGACGCTATGTAGAGAGCCTTTCAACATATGCCCGCCAGTTTTTGGGGCAAATGGATAAGCCTGATGTTGAGCACATTGACGGACTTTCTCCTGCTATATCCATTGACCAAAAATCAACAACCAACAATCCTCGCTCAACCGTGGGCACAATAACAGAGATTTACGATTACTTAAGACTTTTATATGCAAGAGTAGGTACTCCTCATTGCCCTGAGTGCGGAGAGCTTATTGTTCCACAAACAATAGATGAAATAGTTGCAAAAATTATGGCTCTTGGCGAGGGTACAAAGATTCAAATAATCGCCCCCATTATTCGCGGCAAAAAAGGTGAATACACTCAAACAATTCAGGCGCTTAAGTCAGAGGGTTTTGTAAGAGTAAGAGTTGACGGGCAAATATACAATCTTGATGAAGATGAGATTGAGCTTGATAAAACAAAAAAACATACAATTGATGTAGTAATAGATAGAATTGTCGTTAAAGAATCTGCTAAATCTCGCATTTTTGACAGTGCACAAATGGCCCTGCAGCGCTCTGACGGGCTGATGGTTTTAGATGTCATAGGTAAAGGTGAGCAGATTTTCTCGGAAAAATTAGCTTGTCCAAAATGTAACATAAGCTTTGAAGAGCTCACGCCAAGGATGTTGAGTTTTAATAACCCTTATGGTGCTTGTAAGGTGTGCAACGGTTTGGGGGCACATTTTGAAATGTCACCCGAGCTTATTGTTCCTGACCCTGCTAAATCAATTAATGAGGGAGCAATTTATCCTTGGGCAAAAACAGGTAATCAGTATTATAATGACGTGCTAAATTCAGTCTGTGAACACTACGGTATTGACCCTGATGTTCCTTTTAAAAGTCTTTCACCTTCTCAAAAAGGGATAATTTTATACGGTAACGGCGATGAGCGAATTAAAATGCGCTATGCTGATTTTGGTACAAAAAACTACAGAACTCACTACGCAGCGTACCCGGGTGTTATACCATACCTTACAAAAAGATATGAAAGCTCTGATTCTGACCTTGTAAGGGGCGAGTATCAAAAGTATATGACATCAATCCCTTGTAAAGCTTGTAAGGGTGCTCGTTTAAATCCTTTTGCTTTGGCTGTTACCATAATGGATAAAAACATATACGAATTTTGCCTTTTATCTGTTAGCAAGGCATATGAATTTATACAGGAAGTATATTTGAATCTTGATGATTTTAAACTGACTATAGCAAAACAGATACTGGATGAGATAAGGCTGCGTTTAAAGTTTTTAATTGATGTGGGGCTTGGATACTTAAACCTTGCAAGAAATGCAGGAACGCTCTCAGGCGGCGAAGCTCAGAGAATAAGACTTGCAACACAGATAGGCTCAGGGCTCTCGGGTGTACTTTATGTGCTTGATGAACCATCAATCGGTTTGCATCAAAGAGATAATGATATGCTGATAAACACCCTTGTTAAACTCCGTAACTTGGGAAATACGCTTATTGTTGTTGAGCATGATGAAGATACAATAAAAGCTGCAGACTATATTGTAGACATTGGTCCAAAGGCAGGCGTTGAGGGCGGCAAGATTGTAGCATACGGTACACAAGAAGATATAGAAAAAGCAAAAGAGTCTATAACAGGCAAATACCTGAGTGGTGAGTTAAAAATCCCTGTGCCAAAGGAAAGACGGCTTGGAAACGGTAATTTTCTGGAAGTTAAAAATGCAAGTTTAAATAACCTGAAAAACATTGATGTAAATATTCCGCTTGGAAAAATTGTAGCTGTTACAGGGGTTTCAGGCAGTGGTAAGTCTACTTTGGTAGAAGATATAATAAATGAATATGCCCTCCATAAGCTTCGCGCAAACAGACCAAAACCTCTTGGAGTGGATGAGATAAAGGGATTTGAAAATATTGACAAGATAGTTTGTGTTGACCAAAGCCCCATAGGCAGAACTCCAAGGTCAAACCCTGCAACTTATACGGAAGTTTTTACATACATAAGAGATTTATTTGCCCAAACAAATGAAGCAAAAGTAAGAGGCTATAAGCAGGGAAGATTTTCTTTCAATGTTAAAGGCGGAAGATGCGAAAAATGTAAGGGTGATGGCGTATTAAAAATTGAGATGAATTTTCTCTCCGATGTTTATGTTAAATGCGATGTCTGCAAAGGCAAGCGCTACAACCAAGAAACTCTCGAAGTTAAATACAAAGGCAAAAGTATATCAGACGTGCTTGATATGACGGTCGGAGAGGCGCTTGAATTTTTCAAAAATGTTCCTCGAATTGCAACACGCTTGCAAACTCTTTATGATGTGGGTCTTGATTACATTAAACTGGGACAAAGCGCAACTACTCTTTCAGGCGGTGAAGCCCAAAGGGTCAAACTTGCACTTGAATTAAATAAGCGTGCAACGGGCAAAACTCTTTATTTAATGGATGAACCATCAGTTGGTCTGCATTGGTATGATATAGATAAACTTGTAAAAATCTTACACCAGCTGGCTGATAGCGGAAATACGGTTTTAATTATTGAGCACAATTTAGACATTATAAAATGTGCTGATTATATAATTGACCTTGGACCGGAAGGTGGCGAAGGCGGCGGAACTATTGTTGCAAAAGGCACACCCGAACAAGTTGCAAAATGCAAAGAGTCGTATACAGGTAAATACCTTGCAAGACTTTTATAGTTAAGCCATAACGTCAAGCGCTTTAACTCTTATTTTGACTCTTCCTTTTTCTGATTTATCAACATTAACTACTGATAACTTTTTGCCTTGCATAGAAGTTGCGTCAAAATAAATTGCAGCCTGTTTTTTTGCTTTTTTAGGCTGCAATAATATTTGTGTTAAATTATGTTCTTTATCTGCACTATGATTCAGTTTATCATACGACTGCTTAGTCAGTTCTGCACTCTGGGCACTTTCGCCTCTAAGAATGAAAACATCATTTTTTGATGTATTGAGTGCAATTTGTTTTTTGTTGTTATGCTTTTGGGGCGCATTCTCTCGGAAAAAACTTCGCACTATCCCTTGCGATTCTTCCGAACTTATCGGACCGCTGCTTGTTACATAAACCTCGTGTCCTTTGGTTCTAAGTGTGATTGGTGGTTTACTCGAGTACGGATTGTTGACTCGCTTAAAGCTTATTTCCAATTTTTTTTCCTCTTGTTTTTAAGATTAGGTGTTCAGTATACCATAAAAAAATTTTTCAAGCATCATATTTTAAAATTATTAATAATTGTTAAC
>CALUYX010000099.1 GCA_944325115.1 Candidatus Gastranaerophilales bacterium
TATGTAAATGTTAATCAAATGTTCAATCTTGGAGATGAAATTGAAGTATTAATCAAAAAATTCACTCCTCAAGAACACAGAATCGGTCTTTCAATTAAAGATATGAAAAACTAGTTTCTAAGGTATAAATTAAAAAACCCTAAAGTCGAACAAAAAGCGATTTTAGGGTTTTTTAAAAAATAATATTTAGTGTAAAATATATGTTCAAATTCATGGCAATTTTTTTTGTTATTAGTTTTTATATACATGTAGGTGTGAAAATATATAGGAAGGTGCAATAGTGTCGACTCAACAAGTTAACCCGTTTTCAAGCTTTAAAACAAATCTAAACTCAGTAAATACAACAAGTGCAAATACCACTGCCACTAATCCCCAAAAAGCAGAAAATACTGCTCAACAAGATAGTAAGAACAACAAAAAAGCAGCCATTGTAGGAACTCTTGCAGCATTAGCTTTTGCAGGAACTATTACTGCAGTAGCAATTATAAAACGCAAAAAACCCGATGTAACAGAGGAAATAAAACCTGTTGCAGACAATGTGGTTGAAAATGTGCAAAAAAAGATTGATGATATAGTGACAAACTTACGAAATCAAATTGACGAAATAACAACAAGAGCACAAAAACAAGCTGATGAAGTAACCGAATATGCTAAAAAGACAAACAATGAAGTAACTGAGCTATTTATAGAAGGGGATAAAATTGCTCCCAATGGCACAGTTTTAAGAAAAATTACAGGTGATGATACAGAAAAAGTTATGAAAGAATTTTCTGAAGATGGCAAACTTTTCAGAAAATCCACTTTTAAAAATGGCGCACTAGAGAAAGTCCAAGAAGGATTTGAAGAATTTGCCGACGGGTCAAAGAAACAAGCAAAAGAAATTGCATTTTTAAACGGGAAACCAAGTATATACACAGAAGGTCTTGAAGAATTTGCCGACGGGTCAAAGAAACAAGCTAAAACAATTGCATTTATGTACGAAACCCCTGTTGCCTACACAGAAGGTGCTGAAATACTTGCCGATGGGTCAATAAAACAGTCAAAAATGGTTGCATTTGCAAACAAAAAACCAGGCTTGTACGCAGAAAGTACTGAATCATTTACTGATGGCTCAATAAAACAGGCAAAAACAGCTACGTTCATAAATGGAGAACCAAACACATATGCAGAAGGCACTGAAATACTTGCTGATGGCTCAATAAAACAGGCAAAAGAAATAACATTTATAAACGGAAAACCAAACACATATACAGAAGATACTGAAATACTTGCTGATGGCTCAACAAGTATTGCCAGACAGTATGAACTAACTGACGAAGGCTGGCAAGAGATTAAATAAAATTAAATAAACTCAACCCCTAAAATAACAAAACCCTAAAACTTGACAAAATATTAAGTCAGTTTTAGGGTTTTAATTATATAAGGAGAAAAAATGAAACTTGTCATACAAAGGGTCACGCGCGCCAGTGTTACAATTGAAAACAAGCTCTTTTCATCCATTCAAAAAGGAGCTCTTGTGTTGTTTGGAGTAGAAAAAGACGATAGCAAAGATATGCTTGAATATTACGCTCAAAAACTCCTTAAATTAAGGATTTTTGAAGACGAACAGGGCAAAATGAATAAATCACTCTTGGATATTAAAGGAGAAATCCTTGTAGTGTCTCAGTTTACCCTCTGTGCAGACTGCAAAAAAGGTACTCGCCCCTCTTTTGATAACGCCAAAGAGCCAAAAAGCGCAAAAGAATACTATGAAAAATTTGTACAAATACTTAAAACATCAGGTCTAAACGTACAAACTGGCGTTTTTGCAGCTCATATGGATGTTGAACTTGTAAACAACGGTCCTGTTACAATTATTTTATAACCATCTATACAAGTGTTAAAATTTAGGTTAAAATTAAAGAATGTTTGAAAAGTTTACGCAAAAAGCGATAGAAATTGTTACTCAAGCACAAGAAGAAGCCGTCAGACTCGGACACTACAGAATATGTTCCGAGCACTTACTTTTGGCGTTATATATCCAAACAAAAGGTGTTCAGGCAAAAATTCTCAATTTTGACAAAATCGAGCGCTCAAAGCTCATTGAAAAAATAAGCTTTTCAATAGGGGCAAAAATCAACCCCTCAGGTCATCACGAAGTAACTTTCAGCCAGAGCGCAAAAGGTATTTTAGATGAGACCCTTGCTCTTGCAAAAAAATACAGAAGTCGCTTTATTATGCCTCAACACATAGCTCTTGCGCTTTTTTCATCCAAAAATTCAGGAGCATACAAAGTTATAAAAGAGTTTGATTTGGATGAAGAAAAAGTTGTTGCAAATCTTACAAAACTTCTGGATAAAAATTCAAATGAAAATTTTGAACATCCTGAAAATCTTCAAGAGAGTTCAAATCCTACACTTACAAATATAAACAACTTTTTTAAAGAAAAAAATGTAGAAGAAATCCTAAATAATGCAGCCTCAAAGCTCTCTACAAAAGGCTATGAGATTTTGGGCACGGAGCAAATATTGCAATCGGTACTTGAAAACAACGACTATGAAGTCACCAAATTTTTGAGTGATAACGGCATTGATAAAGAGATTTTTGCACAAAAATTACAAAATTTCTCTTCAAGAAGTGCGGAATTTGAAAACTCTGAAAAACAAATCATCTTTACGCCAAATGCCTTTAAAGCAATGCTTCTTGCAATTGACACGGCACGTGAACTTGGAAGTGTTGAAATTAAACCGGAGCATATAATTTTAGGTATGATAAAAACAAAAACAGGTATTGCCTATCATATTTTAAAAGATTTGGTAAATGATACAGATAATTTTGAAGAGAAACTCACAAAAGAAATAACGGGCAAAGCGCCTGAAATGCTCTCTATATTGAGGCTTGCAAGAGAAGAAGCACAAAATCTTAACAGGACTAGCATTGGTACAGAAATGCTTCTTTTGGGCATTTTAGCTCACGGTACGGGCGTTGGAGCATCAGCACTTCACAAATTGGGTATCACTCTTAAAGACGCTCGCTATGAGGTGGAAAAGCTTGTCGGATGCGGAAGTGAACCGCACAAAGGAACTTTTGAATATACGCCAAGAGCAAAAAAAGCTCTTGAGTGCGCTTATGAAATTGCAAAATCTCATAACAAAACAAAAATAGTATCCGAAAACCTTCTCTACGCTATTACAAGACAGAAAGAATGCCTTGCAATGAAAGTCCTTGAGGCGCTTGGAACAGACGTTTTAGAGATTAAATACGGTATAAGAAAAGAAATAGGTGAAGACTAAAAAGTCTTTAAATTGCCTATTGAGGCGTCAACCGACTTAACACCGTTTTTTGCAAAGTCAATTTTATACACTGCACTTAACCCCTCCCCCTCTACTTCAAGAATATGACCTATTCCAAAGTGCGGATGAAAGACTCTTGTACCTGTCTTATATGTATTAAAAGCAGCTCTTGGTGCACTTCCTGCAGGGCTCTTTGCCATAGCCTTACATCTTGCTATAACATCAGATATTTTTTGACTTTCTTGAGCCTTTTTATCTTCAGAGGATATAGAATCTGCAGGTTTTTGATTTTTCTTTATTACAAAATTCTTATTCTCTGTTCGCTGTACAACAGGCGCGGCAGGTTTTTTAATATTTTTAAGACTTGAAGCAAGATTGTTTGAAAGCCCCCCACCGGAGCTTGATGAGCCTGCGTATGAAGATGAGGATTTAAACTCTTTTTTTTCTTTAATTTTACTTGCGGCACTTTTAAATGTTGAGCGCCTGTAGTCATCTTCATATTCT
>CALUYX010000100.1 GCA_944325115.1 Candidatus Gastranaerophilales bacterium
GCGCAGGTGATTTGGCAAAAGAGGCACAGCGCACAATTGAGCAAATTAGAAAAGATGGTAAAAATGTAATTGTAGCGGGCGGTACGTGGTTTTATATAAAATCTTTGCTTGATGATAAGAAACTGCCTCAAGTCGGCATTAACAAAAAACTAAGAAGTGAGCTGAACCCAAAAACGCCCGATGAACTCTGGGATATGCTCTATAAACTCGATAGCGCAAGAGCGAAGCAAATTCACAAAAATAACAAAGATAAAGTCATCCGCTCAATTGAGATGTGTATCGGGCTTAATATGCCTATATCAGAATATGTAAGGGAGGATAAAAAACAATACCGCTCAAAATGGTTCATGCCAAAAATTGAGCGGGAAGAACTGTATCAAAGGATAAATAAAAGAGTAGATATTATGCTGGATGAGGGGCTATATGACGAGTGGCAAAAAAATAAAACCCTCTATCCAAACTCAAAAGTGCTTGAGAACACCATAGGCTACAGGGAATTTTTTGAACTTGAGCGAGGAGAGTATAAAGACTTTAACGAGGCGGTTGATAAAATTAAACAAAGGACAAGAAACTTTGCAAAGCGCCAGCTTACATATTTTCGCTCAAATAAAGAGATAAAAAGCATTGGCGGTATTGGGGAAATAATCTAAATTTAAGCATTCACAGATTATCAAGTAACTGTTATAATAATCTGGTAAACACCTCTGTTTGAAAAATAATGGCATTAGTACTTGAAAAAGAAAATACACAAACTCTTCCTTTTGTAAAATGGGCAGGTGGCAAAAGGCAACTTATGCATGAGCTTATAAAAAACCTGCCTAAGTCCTACAATCGCTATTTTGAACCGTTTGTGGGCGGGGGGGCGCTGTTTTTTCAGATACAGCCGCAAAATGCCTATATTGCAGATATAAATGAAGAGCTAATAAATTTATACCTCACAGTAAAAAACAACCCCTGTGAACTTATATGGAGCATAGAAAAGCACGAAATATCAGAAGAATATTTTCTGAAGATAAGAAATCTGGACAGATTAGACGAATATAATTTTCTTAGCAATACGCAAAGAGCAAGTCGTTTTATTTATCTTAACAAGACCTGTTATAACGGCTTATACAGGGTAAATTCAAAAGGACATTTTAATGTTCCTTACGGCAAATATAAAAATCCAACCATTGTAGATGTTGATAATTTGCTTAACTGCTCAAAATTGCTCAAGAATACACAAATAAAATGTGCTGATTTTTCAGAAATCTTAACAAGTGTTAAAAGTGGGGATTTTGTCTATCTTGACCCTCCGTATATGCCCTTAAGCGAAACATCAAACTTTACATCATATACAAAATACAAATTTGATATAGAAGCACAAATCAGATTAAAAAATACCTGTGATGCGCTAAATAACAAAGGGGTATTTTTTATGCTGTCAAATTCTGATACCAAAATAATAAACGAACTTTATTCAAATTATGAAATTAAAAAAGTTTTGGCTTCAAGGGCTATAAATTCAAATGCTAAAAACAGAGGCAAAATAACAGAAGTTTTAATAAGGAATTATTAATGATAAAAGATGGAATTGGTGGAGGAAACACAAAAACAGGATTAGTTTTTGAAACAAAAACAAACTTAAAAACCTTATTAAACGGTCTAAAAAATTACAACGTAGATGAAAACAACAATGTTTTATACAAAAATAAACTTGTAGGTATGATTTTTGTAAAAAATGGGTTGTATAAATTTTTAGAAAAAAATAACGTAAATTGGAAAAACTATCTTTCTAAAAAAATATTACCGGATGACTCCATCTATGTAATTTTAAATAATACATTCTATATAATCGAATGCAAATATCAACAAGTTGCAGGATCAGTGGATGAAAAATTACAAACTTGCGATTTTAAGAAGAAACAATACAAAAGACTCCTATCGCCTCTAAATTTTGAAGTTGAATATATCTATATTTTAAATGACTGGTTTAAAAAACCGCAATACAAAGATACTCTTGCATACATACACAGCGTAGGCTGCGATTATTATTTTAACTATATACCATTACAAAGATTGGGGCTGCCTGTAGAAAATTAAAATCTAAAAACCCCTGCAAGTTGCAGGGGTTTAACTTATAACTATTAAATTTTATCGTGCTTATTATTTAGCCGCCTCTTCATCAGCGATAGCTTCTGTTCTGATTGAAGGTGAGCCGCTTTTTGCTTTCAAGTATTTTTCTTTGTACTTTCTTACTTGTCTGTCCAGTTTGTCGCACACTAAATCGATTGAAGCATACATTGACTCAGCTTTTTCTTCAACTCTTACAGTGTCACCCAGTACTTTGCAGTTAATTTCCGCAACGTGAGAGTCTGCAACGGACGGATTTTTAATAACGGTTAAAACAACGTCAATTGCCTGAATTTGGTCATAATGTGCCGCAACTTTACCGGCTTTTTCTTTAACGTAGGCTTTAATTGCGTCAGTAATTTCTACGTTACGTCCGTTTACGTGAATATGCATAGTTTCTCCGTTTCTAGCCATATACTCTCTATATAGCAACTTTCCTTATTATACAACATCGAGTTGTATTTTTAAAGACACAAATGGTAAAAAATTTAAAATTTGTAGTATAATTAGTAACAGACGCAAAAAAATCGTGAGAGGAAAAAATTATGCAGAACTTTAGCAACTACATGGGCACACTTGAAACTTACATCATGTTTCAAATTAAAGCAAAAATGCTTGCAATGAAAGATGAACTCACGAAAAAAGGCAGAAAGCCCATTGCTCTTTCTATGGGAGCACCTGTTGATATGGTTCCGCAGTTTGTAGTTGACAGAACAAAAGAACTTCTAAATGACCCAAGCAACCACACCTACTCTACTCCAAAGGGTGAAGTTCCTTTTCTTGAAGCAGTAGCAAAACGTATGAAAAACCGCTTTGGTGTTGAACTTGACCCTAAAAGCGAAGTATTTTCTCTAATCGGTTCAAAAGAAGGTATCGCAAACTTCATAAGGGCACTTATTAACCCCTCAATGGACAAAAATGAACAAGAAATCATATTGATACCTGACCCCGGGTATGCCTCATACACTGAAATGATTAAAGTTTCAGGCGGCAGAGCATACGGAATACCTTTAACAAAAGAAAATAACTACATGCCTGACTTAGATGAAGTTTGGGAAAAATTCCTAAAAGAGGGTAATGACCCTAAAAAAGTTAAGGCTTTAATTATAAACTATCCTAACAACCCTCTTGGCTGCACTTGCGACAAAAATTACCTTCAGCACTGTGTAGATTTTTGCAAAAAACATAATATCGTACTTATGTCAGATAATGCATACAGTGAAATTTACTTTGATGAAAACGATAAACCTCACTCGGTACTTGAATGTGACGGTGCTATGGATGTAGCGGTTGAATTTCACAGTTTTTCAAAACCCTACGCTATGACAGGCTGGCGTTTAGGCTGGGTGTGCGGAAATAAAGACCTTGTATCAACTTTTGGCAAATTAAAATCAAGCCTCGATACAGGCGTATTTAAAGTGCTTCAACTTGCAGGCGCTGAGCTTCTTAATTCAAAAGAGGGCGATGAGTACATTAAAGAAGCAAATAAAAAATTTAAAAAGAAAATAAGTGACTTCGTAGACGGGCTAAACGAACTCGGTTGGAATATGAAAATGCCAAAAGCTACGTTCTACCTATGGATTGACCTGCCTCCAAGATACAAAACCGCAAAAGAATTTTGCGATGAA
>CALUYX010000101.1 GCA_944325115.1 Candidatus Gastranaerophilales bacterium
TTGCGCATATCGGCATTACCTTCTCTAAAGAGCCATACACGTTTTTGTGTTGTCATTAATATTTTCTCCTTTTCAATACATATAAGTCACAAACACCTTGCAAACAGTGCGTTTACACCGTTTCATCTTTTTTAGATAAAAGATAGCGCTATTCTATCACAAAAACCTTTTCTTTGCTATAATTATGTGTATGGAAAATCAAAAAGAATTAATAAATAAATCTGCAGACCTTATTGCAAAAGGTGAATTTCAAAGTGCAGCGGAGCTTTTAGAGAGAATATGCCTCGAAGATGAAAACAACTTGGAGCACATAAAAAATCTCGGATTGTGCTACACAAACATAGAAAACTACGAAAAAGCCTCGGCAGCCTTTAAAAAAGCTTTAGCCATAAACCCAAATGATGCAACGGCGCTTTTTTATCTTGCAAATTGCAACGACAAACTGGGTTTTGAAGATGAAGCAATTGAAGAATACAAAAAAGTAATCGAACTTAGAGATGAGTTTTTTGAAGCATACAAAAATCTTGCCGTGATTTATATGAAACAAGGCAATAACGAAAAAATCATCTCTCTTATAGAGCCTATACTTAAGGTTAAAACAGATGATTATCTTCTTTATTATCTGATTGCAACCGCCTCAATCGCGCTACAGAAGCATAATGATGCGGTTGAATACCTCAAAAAAGCAATAGAGCTGCGCCCTGAGCACTTGCAATTGCACAATAATCTTGCTAATTGCTATATGGCACTAAATGACACAGAAAATGCCTCTTTAATTCTTCAGGCTGCGTACTCTCAAAACCCTGAATTTGTAATGACAAATTATAATCTGGGTCTGTTAAATCAAATAAAAGGCGACTACAAAAAAGCTCTTTCTTATTTTAATTTTGCATATCAAAAAGAGCCCTCAATATCCCTTTTAACTACCCTTGCATATTGTGCAATGCGCGCCGGAA
Organism: Candidatus Gastranaerophilales bacterium; assembly: GCA_944325115.1. Taxonomy (GTDB): domain Bacteria; phylum Cyanobacteriota; class Vampirovibrionia; order Gastranaerophilales; family Gastranaerophilaceae; genus Galligastranaerophilus. The sequence goes on from CALUYX010000101.1 coordinate 957, forward strand.
ACCTTGAATTGGCAAGTGACTTATACAAAAGTCTTGTTGCGCTCTACCCCGATAAAGCAAATTTCCAAAATAATCTTTTAACCGTTCTTATGGACTTAAAACAATACGAGGAAGGCTTAGAAACAGTTAAAAATCTCCTTAAACTTAATCCTAAAAGTACGGATTTAATGAAAAAATACGCGGCACTTTTAAGACTTACGGGTAATAGCGAAGCTGCGGTGCAAACGCTTGAAACACTTATAAGGCGCGGAAAAGTAGATGTTGAAATATACTACAACTACGCTCTTTCGATGATTAACCTTGAAGATTTGGAAGGTGCAAAAGAAGCATTTAAAAAATGTATCGCTCTTGAACCGCACAACCCTTTTGTACACAAGGATTTAGGACTTCTGTATTTAAGAATGAATTTTGTAGATTGGGCAGGAGATGAATTTAAACAAGCGGTTGAACTTGAATCTGATGAGCCTGAGATAACTTTTGCTTACGCTGTTTATCTAAACAAAATAAACGATTACGAAAAGGCAAATGAATTTTACAAAAAAACAATAGAGCTTGAGCCCGATAATGCAGATTACTTGGCGCATTTTGGAGAAAATCTCATCACTTGGGGCAAATATGATGAAGGTATAGAAAAGCTTCAAGAGGCTATAAAAATCAACCCTAAAAACTACATAGCGCTCTATAATCTTTCAAAAGTTTATTTTTCACAGAAAAAATACTCTGTAGCAAAACAAATTCTTGAAGATATGCTAAATATTACAAAAGACGACCCTGAAGTGCTTAATATGCTTGCTATGAGCTATTTTAAACTAAAAGACTACAAAGGAGCAGTCGGCATATTTGAAAATTTAAGGGAAAAATTCCCCAAAAATCACATTTTATTGTGCACTCTAGGGCAATGTTACCTGAAACTGAATGAGTTTGAAAAAGCTAAAAAAGCCGCACAAGATGCATTGCTTATTTTTAGCGATTACGATGAAGCATTAAAAATACTAAAAGAGGTAGAAAGACAAAATGACTGAAGATAGCAAAAAAAGAATAGTATCAGGCATGCGCTCAACGGGGAAATTGCACCTCGGGCACTATTTTGGCGTGCTTGCCAACTGGAAAAAACTGCAGGAACAATACGACAGTTTCTTTTTTATAGCTGACTGGCATGCGCTTACTACCAAATTTGATACAACCGAAGATTTAGCCACAAATGTCTACAACGTAGCGCTGGATTGGCTTTCTTGCGGTATTGACCCTGAAAAATCAACAATATATGTTCAGTCTTATGTTCCGCAAATCGCCCAGCTGCATATATTTTTAAGTATGATAACACCTCAAAACTGGGTAGAGCGTGACCCCACCCTTAAAGACATGGCAAAAGCGCTAAGACTTAAAGGCAGCAGCGACACTCAGGTTTCATACGGGCTTTTAGGATATCCTGTGCTAATGACAGCGGATATTATGATGTTTAATGCAAATTATGTACCCGTAGGCATTGACCAAGTGCCTCACGTTGAGCTTTCTCGCGACATTGTAAGACGTTTTAACAATATTTATAAAACAGACTACTTTGTAGAGCCTGAGCCTCTTTTAACCCAAATACCCCTTATGAAAGGTGTGGATGGAAATAAAATGGGTAAATCGTTTAACAACGACATAAAAATCTCAGACGACGAAGAAACCACAACAAAGAAAATCATGAGCGCAATTACAGACAGAAGCCGCCTAAGACGCGATGACCCCGGGCATCCTGAAGATTGCGAAGTAGTTTATGATTATTGGAAAATTTTTGACACTGAAGAAAAAGTAAAAGAAATAGACTCACTTTGCCGAAAAGGTGAAATAGGCTGTGCTCAGTGCAAACGCGAACTTGCAAAGAAAGTAAATGAGATGCTTGCACCAATCAGGCAAAAACGTCTTGAATTGGCTCAAAAGCCTGAGCTTGTAAGAGAAATTCTTATGGAAGGGTCTAAAAAAGCTCAAACAGAAGCACAAAAAGTACTTGATAAAGTAAAAGAAGTTGTGAGGATGTATTAAATGGATAAACTCGTAGAAACCTTTATTGAACTTGCAAAAATACCCTCTCCCTCCCTAGGAGAAGAAAAAGTTGCGGATAAAATCATTGAAATTCTGCAAGAAGAAAACATAAAAGCTCAAAAAGATGACTACGGAAATGTTTATGCCTATGTTGAGGCAACGGATAATACAAAAAGACCTCTGCTTTTAAGCGCGCATATGGATGTTGTGGGAGATGATTCGCCCGTAAACATCGTAATAAACGGCGATATAATTGAAACAGATAAAACAAGGACTTTAGGCGCGGACGATAAAGCCGGAGTGGCTGCGGCAATAAGATTAGCGTCAGAAGTAAATAAAAACAAAAACCTCTCCCATGGCGGGCTTGAGCTTGTATTTACCCGTGATGAAGAACAGAGCATGACAGGTATTCACAACCTTAATTTTTCAAATCTTGAAAGTGAATACATCTTGGTTCTTGATTCATCGGAACTTGGCAAATTTGAAATATCAGGTGCAAGCTACACAAAGCTTGATGTAACGGTCAGAACAAAAACAGGCGGGCACAGCGGTCTTGATATTAATAAAAAAGACAGAATTAACGCCGCAAAAATCATTGCCGACTA
>CALUYX010000102.1 GCA_944325115.1 Candidatus Gastranaerophilales bacterium
CTTACGATAAAGTAATGAAGTTTGTCTAAATCGCCTTTAAGAGCGGATTGGAACCATTCATGTTGGTCTGAAAAATGGTTTAAGATTAAATCTGCTTTTATTTTAAAGCCTTTTTTCCTTGCTGCGTCTGCAAACTCTTTAAACTCAGGCATGCCGCCAAGGTCTTTTCTTACGTTTTTTGGATTTTTAACATCAAAGCCCGAATCATTCATCGGAGAATCGGCAAAAGGCATAATATATATGGTTGTGACCCCTAAGTCTTTAAGGTAGTCAAGCATACCGACCAAATCTTTAAAAGTATTTGGTTTACCGTCCTCACCAACACCAAACTGGTCGGGGTAGAACATATAAATTACTTCGTCTTTATACCAGTCAGAGGGGCGGGATAAATCTTCTTTTAAAAGTTCAAGGCTTCTTTTGTCTTTTGATTTTTTAATAATTTCATAAACATTAGCATATATTATGTCTACGTTTTCTCTGCCGTAAATATGCGCTATTGAGTTTTTCATTGATGTTTCAAGCTTTTTTGGAACAATAGCGTCATCAACCGTTCTTTTTAGGATATTATCGCTAAATTTTACACTCTTTGCGCTTGTTTTAAACTCCTTTACTATGGGAGTTTTGCTTGGTTGCACTTTTTCTTTTTGTACAGTTTTTTCAACTTCTTGTGCTGCAAAAGCGCTCGGGAACAAAAGTAAATTTATAAGCAGCGCAGATAGTATTTTTTTATACATATAACTAATCTTTCATATTTTAACAATGTTTTTATTATCAAAGGCACATGTTGTGAAGTCAATAACTTGAAAGGTAATTGTTACACAAGCCCTAATGAGCCGAATTAGAGCTGTTTTTATGGAATTTTCTCCAGTGAAAATTGGGATATGTACGCCTTATTTTTGTCCAGTCGATTTCTGTTTTGGAACCTGATTTTTGCCTGTTTCTTTCCCAACTTTGAATAAAATCTATACCCGCGTGGTCCATAAAATACAGCTTGCTTGCGCAAATTGAAACATCTTTTGTGTCATCAATTTCTTCAAAAATACTCATAAGTTTTGGCAGTTGAAGAAAGGTAATATTGCCGCAAAGCATTATTAAAACGCTGTTTTGCTCTTTATTTTCTATAATTTTTAAATTTACCCTCATAACTTTATAAATATTTTTTGCAAGTGCTGCGCAAAAACCTAAGATTATGCCCTCAAAAAGGTTTGTGAAAAGTATTGCAAAAAGGGTTATGGCGTATATGGCAAATTCTCCGCGACTTACCGAGAAAAGATATTTTGCGGCTTTAATATCCACAAGTTTGTAGCCTGTGTATACAAGAATTGCGGCAAGTGCGGATATGGGTATGTAATTTAAAAGTGAGGGGAAAAGACTTACAAAAACAAGTATCCATACACCGTGTAATATGGCAGACATTCTTGTTTTTGCTCCCGCGTCAATGTTTGCAGCCGACCTTACGATAACCCCTGTTATGGGCAATGCCCCAAAAAGACCTGACAGAGCGTTTCCTACCCCTTGGGCTATTATTTCTTTATTGTAGTTTGTTTTTGAATCATCACAAATTTTATCTATAGCGTTTGATGTAAGAAGAGTTTCAGCCGATGCAATAAATGTAATTACAAGCACCGCTACGCCTATATTAGCCCATCTTGCACCATCTAAGGCATTTTGGAAGTTTAGAAAATAAAAATCCGACCAGAAATTTTGACCGATATTTATGTAATTTATATCAAGTTGCATTAAATTTGCGCATAAAGCCGAAACAACTACAGCTACAAGGGCAGCGGGGATTGCTTTAAGTTTTTTGTGAGCAAATGTATCCCATATAATTATTGTCAATATTGTAAGAAAACCTATAAAACATGCCATATGATGTCTTGAAAAGTCAAACGGTAAAACTGAGTTGTAGATAATACTCCAGAGGTCTGCAATGTTATTTAAAAATGTTCCCGATGCTTTTGAATCAAGCATAATGTGAAATTGCGATAAAAATATTGAAATACCTATGCCTGCAAGCATTCCTTGAATTATTGCGGGTGTTATGGCTCTAAACCAATTGCCTAAAGACATTATGCCAAAGATTATCTGCACAAGCCCTGCCAGAAATATTATTAAAAAAAGCTTTTCTACTCCTTGAGTTTGAATAATGTCAACTACAACAAGGATAAGCCCTGCCGCGGGACCTGAAACCTGAAGCGAGCTGCCCGAGAGTGCGCCTACTACAATTCCTCCTATTATTCCCGCCATAATACCGCTGTATATGCTTAAGTTACAGGCAATTGATATACCTATTGCAAGCGGAAGAGCTATTAAAAAAACAATAACCGATGCGGGAAAATCTTTTTTGAAATTCATAAAGGGGGCAAAGTTCATTTTTTTGTCTCCTTGTTGCTAACGCTTCTCAATAATAGACTAAAAAAAATTTTCTGTAAATCCGGTTAACTTAAGGGTTTACCAAAAATCAGCCTAAATAATCCAAAATTTTTTCTAAGGGTTTTGTTTATGCCTTTTACTATACAGTTTGCACTTGCAAGTAAGGAATTTGTATTTTTAATCACACCGTTTAGTTCGCCTGTTTGACCCTTTAAGTCTTTTGTGAGCGAGTTTAAATTATCGGTTATACCCTCCAGATTTTTTGCGCTTTCTTTTATATAATCCGAGGTTATGTCGATGTTTCCAGTGGTATTATCAAGATGATTCTGGCTCAGGGCTGTGTTTAGTTTTGTTGTTATGTCAGCAATGTTTTTTGTTGTGATTTCAATATTTTTGGTAGTTTGCACAATATTTGCATGTACGCTTTGCGTGGTTTTATCAATTGATGAGAATAAATCTCCAAGGGAAGATAACATATTGTTTAGTTCATCTGTTGCGATTTTTATGTTTTCTTTTATTTCTTCAAGTGAATCGGGATTTTGACTTGCTAAATAATCTTTAAAATCAACAGTAGTACTTCCTTTGACGATATCATTTTCTGCAAGTATATTCTTGGAGGGGTTTTTAGGATAAATTATTTCAAAATAATCATGTTGAAACTTAAAAAATATAGTTTTTTTTCTTAATTCTATTTCAATATTTTTTGGCAAGGAGAGATTTGTCGGGTAAAGTATGATGTCTGCAATAGTCTTTGTGTAGTTGCTATTAGGGTGTATTTTTAGACAACGACCTATTTTATAACCTTTGTAATAAACCTCTGCCCTTCCTCGAAATGGTCTCAAAGAGTCAAAATAAACCTGAATTCTTGTAGCAGTGGCATCTCTTTTGGCAATAAAAAGAGCATATAAGAAAGTAAAAAATATTATTGTTATTAACGCAAAGGTGCCTATTATTTTTTTCATAAAAAAATAATATTTAGCTTATGAAAAATAATAAATTAAACAGGCGGCTATAAATGCCGCCTGCCTGAATAATTTTTTGTTGCCTTTATGTTCCTGAAGTCCAGCTGTTAAGGTATTCTTGCTGCTCATCAGTCAATGTATCAATTTCTATACCCATAGAG
>CALUYX010000103.1 GCA_944325115.1 Candidatus Gastranaerophilales bacterium
TTAATCGTGTGGACAAATTGAACTTTTCCGGTTTCCTTGTCACGGTAACGGATATTTGCTCTTCTTGCCTGATAATCTCCGTAGTTTGAGCAGCTTGAGATTTCTTTGTATGTACCATATGATGGCATCCAAACTTCTAAATCCCAGCATTTATTAGCTGAAAAACCAATATCAGCACTGCAAAGTGCTTCTCTTCTGTAAGGAAGTTCAAGCAGCTGGAGCATTTTTTCTGCGTCTTTTGTTAATTTATCGTGTTCTTCAGGGCTTGTTTGAGGAGTTGTAAGCTTAACAAGTTCAACTTTATTAAACTGGTGAACTCTTATAAGTCCTCTTGTATCTTTACCGGCTGAACCAGCTTCACGTCTAAAACAAGGAGTATATGCACACATATACATAGGAAGCATATCTTCATTTAGTATTTCACCTGAGTATATGTTTGTAACGGGGACTTCGGCAGTCGGGATGAGGTACAAATCCTCATCTACACACTTATACATATCCTGTTCAAACTTTGGAAGCTGTCCTGTTCCTGTCATTGTGGCGGCGTTTGCCATAAACGGAGGCAAAATTTCCTCATATCCTTGTTCTTGCGTATGGATATCAAGGAAAAAGTTTATTATTGCACGCTCAAGCTTAGCACCTTTACCTCTGTATAGGGTAAATCTGCTTTGAGAAAGCTTAACACCGCGCTCAAAATCAACAATATTTTTTGCTTCGCACAAATCCCAGTGAGCCTTAAATTCAAAGTCAAATTTTCTGGGCTCACCCCACTTGTACACTTCAACATTGTCATCTTCAGAAGTTCCGATTGGAGTTGTTTCATCCGGAATGTTCGGAATATTCAAAAGAAGATTTCTTTGTTTTTCATCAAGACTTGTTTGTTTTTCTTCAAGTTCTTTTATCTCATCGCCGATTTTTTTCACTTCGGCTTGAATTTCATCAGTGTTTTGACCCGCTTTTTTTAGTTCACCGATTTTTTGAGATTCATTTTTTCTTTTTGCTCTTAGTTCATCAAGCGTAAATTGCATTTTTCTTCTCTCTTCATCAACAGCAAGAACAGCGTCAATAGAGAGCTCAGGGTTTCTTCTTTTTAAAAGTTCATTTATTTTTTCGGGATTTTCTCTTATTAATTTAATATCCAGCATTAAATACCTTCTTTCTCCTTAATTTTATCCAAATATGCCTTTAATTCTTTTATTTGCTTTGGTTTTATTGCCTTAAACTGTCCTTTTTTAAGACCAACCAAGTCAATTGTAGCATGTCTTATTCTCTTTAAGTGAATAACATTATGCCCTAAAAACTCTATCATTCGCCTTATCTGACGGTTCATACCCTGATATAGGGTTATTTCAAGCAGGGTTTCGTCTTTTTTTCTTTCAATAATTTCGCAATCACAGTATGCGATTTTACCTTTTTCAAGTTCAATACCTGATGCCAGACGCTCTAAATCTTCAACCTTTAAAAAAGCGTCAACCGTTACCCTGTAGACTTTTGCAACCTTAATGGAGGGGTGCGTAAGTTCATACACAAGATTCCCGTCATTAGTTAAAATCAAAAGTCCAGATGAGTCCTTATCCAGCCTGCCAACAGGGTTAAGGTGCGACATTTCATCGGGCAGAATATCATAAATTGTTTTTCTGCCTTTTTCATCACTGCTTGTTGTTATATAACCCGTAGGTTTATAAAAACGGTAGTACTCAAGCTTCATGGTGCGAAGAGGTTTGTTGTCTATACTAACTTTGTCTTTTGTTCTTATTTCATAGCCAAGAAGCTTAACAACTTCACCGTTCACGCGCACACGCCCAGCCTCAATAAGCTCATCCGCCTTACGGCGAGAGCAAAATCCGCTTGAAGCTATGTACTTATTTATTCTCATAAACTACCTTAAAATGACATCCGGAATGTTTTTTGTCAGACCTTCTCTTATTTTTGTCATTTCTTTATCAATAATCTCATCAGTTAGGGTTTGATTTTCATCTTGCAGGGTAATTCTGTATGCCATTGATTTTTTGCCTTTTTCAATGTGCTCACCCTGATAAATATCAAACACTTTAGCACCTTTAAAGATATTTTTGTCTGCGACTTTTTTAATAACTTTTAATATCGCTTCGTTTGTAACGTCTTCACCGACAGCAAAAGCAATATCCCTTGTAACAGGCAAAAATACGGGAAGTTTTTTGTATTTAACAGTACTTGGTGTAACGGCTTCTAAAATTGCCTCAAGGTTAATTTCAAAAACATACAAGTCTTGATTGAACTTCATTTTATCTTTCAAAATAGGGTGAATTTTACCCACATAACCAAGGTTTGTAAAGTTTTTGCCTATAAGAGAGATTTTTGCACTTTGAGCAGGGTGCATAAATTCGTTTTTCTTTGCGTCATTTTCATCAAATGCACTGTAGACAATTCTTTTTGTAAGGTTTAACTCTTCAAATAGACTTTCAAGGACGCCTTTTAGCGTATAGAAATCAACAGGCTTTTTATCATTCCACATCTCATTATTTACACTGCCAAAAATAGCGCCGCTCAGTCTTCTTTGCTCGCTTACTCCCGAATTATCTTCACTTGATGGAGAATCAACAAAGTAAACTTTTCCCAGTTCGTAAAATCTGAAATTTTTCTGACTGTTATCAAAATTTCCTTTCACAACACTTAAAAGACTTGGCATAAGTGCTTGCCTTAGCATTGTATGGTCTTCACTTTGAGGATTTTTAACCTTTAGCGCTTTTGTGGCATCAAGTTTTTGGAAAAATTCGTTATACAAATTGTCCCCAACCAAAGACGGAGTAACGATTTCATCAAAACCATAGCCTAAAAGCAGTTGGTTTATTTTCTTTAGCGTTTTGTTTTCAAAACTGATATCAGCACCCTCATCAATTTGAGGAAGCGCTGGAGTGATTTTATCGTAACCGTCAATTCTTGAAACTTCTTCTATAAGGTCAATTTCACGGTAAACATCATTTACCCTGTGGCTTGGAACTCTAAATTTAGCTGCCGCTTCATTTTTGCCCAACAACGTAAAACCAAGATTTTCAAGCACTTCTATTGAACGCTCTTGCGGGATATCTATACCCAAAATTCTTTTTATTTCGCTGTTTCTAAGCGTGATATCAATCTCTGGCGCATTTGGTGTACCAATTTCAGCCATTGAATCAATTTTAGCATCAGCATATTTTTCCATAAGTTGTGCGGCTCTTAAAAGTGCGCAGCGTACAAGCTCAGCATCCACGCCGCGCTCAAATCTTGCACTTGCCTCAGAGCGATAACCCACTGAGCGAGCGGATTTTCTGTTTGTATGAGATGTAAAATTAGCTGCCTCAAGAGCAATGTTTTTTGTATTATCATCAATTTCAGAGTTTAAGCCGCCAAAAACACCTGCTATACAAACAGGGGTATCTTTTGTAGATATAACGACACTTTGATTTGTAAGTTTTCTTTCTGTTTCATCAATAGTTACAATACTTTCACCCTCATGAGCGTATCTTACGCA
>CALUYX010000104.1 GCA_944325115.1 Candidatus Gastranaerophilales bacterium
ACAGGGTACTCTATTTACTACAGCGGTCAAGTATTAGTAGGTGCAGCGCTAGTTGACAGATTCAACGAACTTGCTTTGTCCGTAACACTTAACGCGGGTCATCAACTAACAAAGGGTGGGGAGCAAATTTTTGAGGCATTAGCAAAAAGAAATCTTAAATTTGCAGGAAAACATAACTTTAACTATACAAGGAGCGAAGTACTGCTTAATTGTACAAAATATTATTACGAGCTTTTGCGCGCAAAACTGAATATTGAAATTTATCAAAAAAACTACAAAGAACGCCACGCACAGCTTACATTGACGGAAAATCTTATGAATGCGGGGCTTGGAACAAAATTTGACGTTATTCGCTCCAAAACCGAACTTGCTCAAGCAAAACAAAGCCTTTTGGATTCTATTCAAGAATTCAGATTCGCTCAGGCACGTCTTGCAAACATAATGGGTATAGAAATAAACACATGCCTTATGCCCATTGAAATAGAAGCAAAAGAATACACACTTATTGATAACACAAAAAGTATTGACGAACTTTTTGAAATAGCATCACTTTACAGAGAAGACATAAAAAAAATACGCTCGCAAATAAAAGCACTAAAAGATGAAAAAAGAATGATTTACACCCAATTTGTACCAAAACCGAGAATTCTTGTTCAACAACAATGGCAAGGTACAGCTGCAGCAGGGCTTGGTCCTGCAACAATTGTCGGAGGGTATATGGATATAAACCTCGGTAAAAACAGCGGCTTTGGCACAATAACCGAAGCCAAAGCGAAACAGGCACAAATTGATAAAAGTCTTGTAGATTTAGAGCAATCACTAAGAGATATAAAAGAAAATATCCTTAAATCTTTTTATGAATCAAAAATCTCAAAAGACAGAATCGCAATCTCAAAAGACCAAATGCAATATGCACTTGAGAGCGTCACACTTGCAGAATTAAGACTGGACGCAGGAGAAGGGATATTAATAGATGTTATACAAGCACAAACCTTTAAAACAAGAGTAAGGATAGAGCTTGTTAATTCAATAATCAGATACAATATAGCACAAGTGCAATTGCTCTTTGATAACGGCACTATAAGTGAAACAGAGCTTACAAAAAACTATTCACCGTAAAGAAATGTAAAGATTATTCAGTATTTTATAAAAATTGTAGCAAATACACTAATTTAGGAGTTTTAAATATGTGTAAAGATGACACTAACAACCCTAAATACATATTAACACAATCGCCCGCCATCGCGGGCTTTTTATTTACTTTTTTATTAAGTATGCATATAATTTTAATAAAATATAACAGGAGTTGAAAATGGATAAACTTGCCCTTACAAAATTATCATACGGTATGTATGTCGTGTGTACAAAAAATGGTGATAATTTTTGCGGATGCATCGCAAATTCTGCCATGCAAATAACATCAGAGCCCGCAACAATTGCCGTCAGTATCAATCATAACAATTATACAAATCAATGCATAAAATCAAACAGAGAATTTTCATTGTGCGTTTTGGGCGAAAATGTTAATCCGTTAATCATAGGTACTTTTGGTTTCAGAAGTTCAAAAGACTATGACAAGTTTGCAAACACCAAATTCTTTGTTAAAGACTCACTGCCCATATGCGAAGACAGTTGCGCATACATACTATGTAAACTTATAGATTTTGTTGAAACATCAACCCATACAATATTTGTAGGGGAAGTATTTGACAGCGAAATAATTAAAAATGACACTCCAATGACATACAGTTATTACCATAATGTAATAAAAGGCAAAAGTCCCAAAAACGCTCCAACCTATATGGAATAAGGGTTTCGGCTTTTTTGGCTCATAATTTTGTTAAGTATTGTAACAAAATCAGTATATACTGAATTTATACTTTTTATGTTGTTTTTATATAAGAGTAAGGACGATAAAACAATTTAAAAAGGAGATAAAATTATGAGTCTAAGCGCAAGTGCAGGTGCAACATTAGCAGCACATCAAAAAGGTTTTATTTTTAACACACCAAAAGCAAATGCAAATGTAAACAAAAACAACGAATTTCTTAAAAAAGAAGAACCACAAAAACAACAAGTTAACCCCTTTGATTATTCACCCGAAGAATTAAGCGCACAATTTGCAGCAGTTACAAACCCTGTTCAATCAGTTCCCACCGAAACTCTCGGAACTATGGCATACACAGGTGGCGGTGCCGAAGCGGCAGGAACAATGGCATCAGCAGGAAACAGCGGTTCAGTATCAAGCGTAAGCTGTGTAGCATAACTTCTCGGAAATTGAATTAATAAGGTGGTAGAAAAATGAACGAAAATAAATTTATACATTATATTCTTTGTTCAATGTTAGTATTAACAACAGCAATGTTTAGTTGGACATTCTTATATATTAACCAAATAGCAATAAACACAACAAACACTCCTATCGTATCAGCATTTGACGCATAATTTATCAGACGCATAGAAAGAACGCCCGGCAAATATAGGTTTCGCCGAGCGTTCTTTATTTATAAACCCAAGGTATTATTTCTTTTCTACTCTGATAGCGTTATCAGGGCAAACAAGTTCACAAGTACCGCATCCGATGCATTCTTCAGGATTTGGTTCAACTGCAGGAGTTTGGTAAATACCAACTTCTTTAGACCAGTTTAAGCATTTTTTGGGGCATTTAACTATGCAAAGACCGCAACCTTTGCAGTAATCAGTATATAAATGCCAGTCTGCTTTTCCTTTTGCAACATTTTCAACTGTTATTGCTTTATGTGTTTTTGTCATTTTATACACCTGCTTTCTCTATTAAGCCCATACCCATTTCAAGAGCTTTGTAGTTCAAATCTCTCAATTCGGGTTTAGCATCAAATTTCTTACCAAGAGCCATTTCCATAGCGTTCTTGATATCAGACAATTGAAGAACATTTGTTGCACTGAGTAGAACACCCAAAACGATGATATTAAATACTCTTGCGCTCAATTGTTCGTTTGCAATTTTATTTGCTTCAACAGAAATAATATTCTTTGCTTTGCACTCAGGTTTTTTTGAGCAAACAGAAGAGTCATAAATTACTGTTGAGTTTTCATTAACGTATGTAGAACATCTGTCGATAGCTCTGTCTGATAACATAATGACGATATCGCCTTTTGAAAATCTCGGCTCACCGATTTTTTCATCAGCTATTTGACAAAATGCAATCGAAACACCACCCCTTTGTTCTACACCAAAGTTAGGTATGTAAAGAATTTCTTTATTTGCTTCGTAACCGGCTTCAACAAGGATTTTTGCTATACTTTGAACGCCCTGTCCGCCTTCACCTGCTAAAACTATTCTTGTTCTTGCCATATTTTACTCCAATCCTTCTCTTTGAACAAATTCTTTAACTTCAAAGAATTCTTCCATAGTTTTTAATCTGTCCCATGTTTGAACATTGTTTGTTCTCCAGTT
>CALUYX010000105.1 GCA_944325115.1 Candidatus Gastranaerophilales bacterium
GCCCGCTCGCAAGTTAAGTTTCCGATTATAGGCAGAGCCGCAAAGCCTGATATAAAAGTGCTTTTAAAAACTTGTGAGGAAATGAAAGTAAACCCGAGAAACTGTGCTTTTGTGGGAGATAGACCTCTAACCGATATTCTTTGCGCAAAGAGAGCCAATATGTTTTCCATTCTTGTAGATTCAATTTCTTGTGATGAAGAAAAAAAAGTTGTTCGCTTTGTAAGGTTTTTAGAGAGATTAAGCATAAAAAAATAAAAGGCTGCTGTTGAGCCTTTTATTTTTATTTTAAAAAAAGTTATTTTACTATGCCAAAGCCAAGTATAAGAGTAGTTAGAATAAATACTGCTCCAACAATGTATGTTACTTTGTTAAGACCTTTCTCTGCACTTTTTTGAGATGAAAACAATTGACTTGCAGAGCCGATGGATGCTATACCGTCACCTTTTGGCGAGTGTAAAAGAACAAGCCCGATAAGCAAAAGTGCTGATATTATCTGTATTACATAGAAAAAAGTTACCATATTTATCCCTTTATAATATTTATTACTTTGGTTTATAACATAAATATATTTTTTTGTCTAATTGATGGATTGCCAGTACTCTTTTAGGGTTTTGCAATCTGTTTCAATATTTGGACTTTCGCAAACTATAACGCCTTTGACATCAAAAGTTTTAAAAGCCCTCAGGAGGTCTTTGTAGTTAAAATCACTTTCTTCAAAAATCAAATGATGTTTTTCGCCTTTTTGCGAGTAGGCAATACCTGCCATATGCGCATGGAAGTTATTTATTGCAATATCACCAAGACCTTTTGCAATTTTTTCAAATATGGTGCAAAACTCATCATACGTGTTAAATTCTCCGTTTGTGCGCGCATGAATATGGGCAAAATCTACACAAGGCAGGACGTTTTTGTAGTTTTTACAAAGCTCTATTATCTCATCTATATCGCCCCATTGAGTTCCTTTGCCCGTAGTTTCGGGTCTTATCCAGATATTATTGTTTTCTTTTTCTAAAATTTCTACGATTTCATCGTGCTTTTGAAGAATTGTTTTAAAGGTATCTTCTTTGCTTGAACCCATGTAAAATCCGGCATGGTAGACAATTGAATATGCTCCAAGACGTTTTGCCATTCTTGCCGTGTCTAAAATCCTCACTACACTCGCCTTTTGCTTGTCTTCCTCTTTAGAGTTAAGGTTAATATAATAAGGTCCATGAGAGGTCAAAATCATATCCTTTTTTTGATTTAAAACAATATTTTGAGTTTTATCGCTCATCCTAACACCATGGACAAACTCTATTTCAAGTCCGTCAAGGTTCATTTCTTCAAGTCTTGAAAACGCATCGGAGTAGTCCTTTGCGCTAAGAGGTATTCCGGCTGTTAAAAAGTTAAGTTTATCCATATCAGTTTATTTTTTCTCCAATGTTGGGTCTGAAAACATTAATAAAGCTCTGAGTATCAAATATACCCCAGCTTCCGCACTGTAAGCATTTTGGGTAAATATACCCATCTTGCGTGCTTATTTCAAGAGTATTTTTATCGACTTTTGTAATTATCCCGCAGTCAATGTCGTGTTTTTCTATTTTGTAATCCAGACAAAATATTTTAATTATAGCGCCTCTAAAGTTTAAGTATGCGCTGTAGAAAGGGTTAGAGGCTCTTACTAAATTGTCAATTTCTTGGCAGGTTTTTTTGAGGTCAAGCTTTGTGACGTTTGAAACTTTCGGCGCTTTTATGAATTCCCCCTTTTCCTGAGGTTTAGAGTCAATTTTGCCTGTTTGTTGGAATTTATCAAGTACTTCGCAGAGCATGTCTGCTATTATGAAATTTGACCTGTTAAAAAGCGTCCCTATGGTTTCTTTTTCATTTAAAATTATGCCTTTTTGTGCAATTATATTTCCTGTATCAAAGTGCTCATCCGCAAAGTGCAGAGTCACTCCGCTTGTTTTTTCTCCGTTATTAATTATGTGAAAATAAGGGTTTGCGCCCCTATACATAGGTAAAAGCGAGGGGTGGCAGTTTATGTAGCCATGTTTTGTTGTTTTTAAAAAGTCATCACCCAAAAGCTTGTCAAAAGAGCATATAACCCCTATGTCAGCGTTTTTTGAGGCAATTTTATCTGTCATTTCTTTTGTGTTTGGATTGCCGTCATATTCAAAAACCTCAAGATTCATACTTTTTGCATAATTAACAAAAGCACTTGATGTTGGATTGCTGCTTGGTGGTGGGATGATTGCTGCTATTTCAAAGCCCTTTTGCACAAGTGCATTGAGGCAAACATTTGCCATATCGGGCATGCCGCAAAAGATAATTTTTATCTTTTTAGAATTGTTTTGCAAACATAACTCCCGCAGCAAGCGCTGCTATTGAAAGTCCAAAACTCAGGAGCACGTATAAAAGCCCTTTAACTATTTCTCCGCCGAGAAATAAATTCCAAACATCAAGAGAAAAAGTTGAAAACGTTGTTAAGCCGCCACAAAATCCTACTGTCAAAAATAATTTAACTTCAGTCGGTACTGATACCTTTTCTAAAAACAAAAAGTAGCCAAATCCCATAATAAAACTACCTATAATATTTACACTCAGAGTTCCAAGCGGAAAAAAAGAGCATACTCTTGAACAAAAAAGACCTGTTGTGTACCTTAAAAGTGCACCAAGTCCTCCTCCTAAAAATATTGCAAGAAATTTAATCATAGTAATTTAATAATACCACAATATAAAAATTTTGAAGTATTGTAACAAATTTATAAGTATGAAAAATTAGTGTTGACGAGAAAATATGTTTGTAATAAGTTTATGAATACTGAATGAAACTAGAAGAAGTAAGGCAAATATGACTACAACAGCAAAAAGACAAAGAATAAGAGTATGCCTGAAAGCATATGACCATCAGTTAATCGATTTAAGTGCTCAAAAAATTGTTGACACTGCAAAAAGAACTGATGCAAGTGTATCAGGTCCAATCCCTCTGCCAACGAAACGCAGAGTATACTGTGTTCTTCGTTCACCTCACGTAGATAAAAAATCTCGTGAACACTTTGAAATGAGAACACACAAAAGAATCATAGATATCTATGATCCTACACAACAAACTACAGAAGAACTTACAAGAATGGATTTGCCCTCAGGCGTAGACATTGAAATTAAGCTGTAGTTAACCGAACGCTTTAGCACAATCAAAATTGAATATTGAATGTGATCTGGCAAAGTAGGCAGAGTTTAGTTTTTAAAC
>CALUYX010000106.1 GCA_944325115.1 Candidatus Gastranaerophilales bacterium
TTTTTTAAACTCTTCCGATATATCTTCAATTAAATCGGCATCATTTTCAAGAGAACTAAAATCTCCCTGACTTGAATCAGGAGCGGTATTTATTGAGTTTTTGTCAGGTTGATTTTGCACCCTTCCTCCAAAACTGCATACACCAATGCACTTATATATTACTATCATAGCGCTTGTTTGTCTATCGTGCGTATGATATACTTTTTACGATACAAATTTTAGGTGAGCTATGGAAGAATCTTTTGAATATAAACGCTGGTATGACAAAGACCCTATTTTAAAAGAAGCACTCGAGCTTTTGAGGCTTTCATCGGATGATGAAAAAGAAGCCGCAAAGGGTTTTATTTTGAAATTACAAGAAGATGTTGCAAAAGATGTTATAGAGCGCATTTATGAAATAGTCACAAAATACCAAGGTAAAGGCAACCGTTGGTACGATAACGACCCTGTAATGATTAAAGCTATTGAAATATTAAGAAATGCTGACCCGAAAACACAAAGAAAAGCAGCCCTTAAGCTTCTTTTAGCGCTTGAAGAAAAGAGTTTCCCTCAAGACAATGATTAAAGACGTACAAAACAGCATTGATAAAAGAAATATTCCTTTGCAAAAAGTCGGAGTAAAAAACGTAGAAACCCTTTTAAATATTGAAAGAAAGGGCTCTAAGGCATCTCAGAAAGTTTATGCAAAGGCAAAAATGAGTGTTTGTTTACCCTCAAACTACAAGGGTACTCACATGTCGCGCTTTATTGAAATATTGGAAGATTACAGAAAGAAAAATCTCATCGGCGTTGATATTAAAAAAATGCTTGAGGATATGAAAATCCGCCTTGAGTCAAAAAGCGCATATTTAAAGTTTGATTTTAAATATTTTGTTAAAAAGAAAGCCCCAAAATCCGCTCTTGAAGCACTTATGTGTTATGATTGCTATTTTGAAGGTACGCTTGATGAGAGTGACAATTATAAATTTTATCTGGGTATAAAAATCCCTCTTACAACTCTTTGCCCCTGCTCAAAAGAAATCTCAGACTATGGGGCGCATAATCAAAGAGCAATTGTGTCGCTTAAAGTTTCATATGATGAAAATGAGCACATCTGGCTTGAAGATTTGATAGCAGAAATTGAATCCTGCGGCTCATCCGAGCTTTATTCGCTTTTAAAAAGAGAAGACGAAAAGTCTGTAACAGAGCAGGCGTATAATAATCCTAAGTTTGTTGAAGATGTTATTCGAGATGTGGTTATTAAGCTTGAAAACCACCCTGTAATTAACTACTATGAAGTTGAAATAGAAGCTTTTGAGAGCATTCACAACCATAGCGCTTGGGCAAGACAGGTGAGTGATATTAACTGATTTTTTTATTTAATTTGACAAAATCCTTGAGCACTTTGTGGCTTTTGTCAGAATTAATTTGCATCTTTTTTAAAATTTTAATAATTTGTTCGTCGTCTTTGTTTTCAAGCGCGACAGACAAATTTTCTTGTAATAATTCCAGTTCCTCAGCCAGTTTGATGGCTTTTTGTAATATTTCTTGTTTGTTCATTAGTCTTTCTATACCACCTACAGGGTGGTAGATATCCCAAAAACAATGTACCACAATAGGTGGTATGTGTAAAGAGCATAATAAATATTTGCCTGTTTATAAAAAGCTTGGACAAAATATTAGAAAAATTAGAGAAATGCGTGGAATTTCTCAGGAAGAACTTGCTTTTAAAGTGCCCACAGCGAGAAATTATCTTGGTTGTATAGAGCGTGCGGAGAAGTTTCCCGCACTGGGCAAAATTTATGATATTGCAAATGCTTTGGACACAAATCTTGAAACTTTGTTTAGGGATATATAAACTTTTGTAACAATTAGTTGTCCAAACTATAAAGTTCATTAAAATCTATCCGAAATACTTATTGTAAGCGATGACAGTAAGGACAATAAGGAGAAGACATGGACAACATTTCAAAACTGAGTGCAAACGCTAATTTTTATGTACAAAGCGGTTCGGTTAAAAAGGGTAACGATGAAAAAAAAGCAGAGGAAAAACAGCCTCAATCTCCTCAAGTAAACAATGAGGCAAAAGACCCCGATGCTATTTTTGAAGCTATGCAAATGAGTGCAATGCAAAATAAAGCAATTGCATTCGGTAAATTTATCAATCCGAAAGATTATCTTTCAGAAGATAGAATAAAAGATATAGAAGCCTCGGTGGGTGTTTTTGAAGGTGCAGCTGAGAAAACAAAGGCCGCGATGGATGACGAGTTTAAAGGAGTTAGCGCATATGAAAATCTTTCAGACGCGCAAAAATTAGCTATGGCAGCAAGCATGCAGGTAGCGCAGTAAAAGTTCCCCCTTATTGTTCTTCTCACTATTGTTCTAAAATATCGCCAAAGGAAACCCTGAGGCGATATTTTAGTGTTTATTTTTATTTATAAGCTCTTATACTAAGCTTGCTTGGCTCACGCATTTTCCGCCTGTGCAATCAAAGATTGCTCCGCTCATTCACTTCGTTTAATTCGCAACGGCGGCTTGGAACGGACTACGTGCTTAGCGCCAAGCTCCCCGCTTGCCGCTGTCGCACTTCGCACACCTCTACGCTTCGCTTCGACTCACGCATTTGGTACGGCTACGCCCTGTCGGCAAGGCTCTTCGCCTTCCCGTTCGGGCTTCGCACACCTCTACGCTTCGCTTCGGCTCACGCATTCCATTTCATCTAGTGATGCAAATACGCTTGATGCGCCGCAGTCAACAAATTGGACTTGTCCCGTTACACCTGAAGACAGGTCAGAAGCCAAGTATAAACCTGCTTTACCAACGTCCTCTAAAGACGGTGTGCGATTAAGCGGAGCTTTAAGAGCGTTGAATTTAAGCATTTTGTCAAATCCGCCAATGCCTTTTGCTGCAAGTGTTTTAACAGGACCTGCAGATAAGCAGTTGCAGCGAATGTTAAATTTACCCAAGTCTGCAGCGATAAATCTCATTGAAGATTCAAGAGCAGCTTTTGCTACACCCATAATGTTGTAGTTTGCAACAGCATGAGTTGAGCCTAAATATGTAAGAGCTAAAATTGAGCCGCCGCCTGTTTTTTCCATTTGAGGTTTAGCATATTTTGTAAGAGTTAAAAGAGAATAAGCACTTACATGCATTGCTAAATCCCAACCTTCTCTGCTTGTTGTATAAAAATC
>CALUYX010000107.1 GCA_944325115.1 Candidatus Gastranaerophilales bacterium
TCTGCAACACTGTCATAACCAAAAAGTGAAGAGTTGATTTTGTTCATTCTGTCACTATAGCAGATAAGCCCTTCATCGTTATCATCCGATACTACAGGCCCCCAAGCAAAGTCATTGCACCAAGCTTGAGAATGAGCCGAGTTTTTAACCTCATCTACACTGTTTGCACCCATTTGGCTTGCGCCTGCGGTAACACCCATATTTTTGTAACGAAGTGAGTCACCCTCAGCCTTTTCACCGGAAAAACTTATATCCGTTCTTCCTGTTCTTTTTCTGACTTCAGCCAAAATATATGCCATTTGGTCATAGCTTGGTACAGCGCCGACTCCGGCATAGTGTCCCCAGTCATAGCCGCCCACATGTTTTAGAGAATCAAAGAAAATGCCGTCAAATCCAAGTTCAATACCCTTGCAGCAAGCAATAATAAATGCTTCGACATGCTCAGGGTTATTCCACCTGAATTGACCCGAATCACCAAGTTTCAATTGGTCTTCGGATATTAGCATTCTGAATGATGTTTTAAATCCGCGAAGATGGGCAAGGTCATTAAAAGCTTTGATTTGCTCTTCGGGAGTAAAAACTTTATTTCCAACCTTAACCCATCCGATATTATCGGAGGCGCGCTCATATTCAAGCTTGATACCATAGAGGGAATTTTCTCCGTTATTATTCCAACCATCTCCCCAGATGTTGGGATAAAGCTGTGATACCAATATACAATTTGCCCACTTATCATGCGATGGTGGTATGGCGGGGAGCATTTTGATTGCGCCTAAAATTGAACTATTTGTACGATTACCATGCATTTCGCCTAATGTGCGGTTGTTTATTTCTATATAGTTTGCGTGCCTGCCCCAGTTATCTCCGTAGTTTGGAGTTTTAATATTAGCGGGGATTTTATCGGGAACATCTTCACCATATTGAAGTGTCATTATTGAGTTGATTGCATCTTTTAAATCTCTGTTTAGAAGCTCTCTTGGCTCAACTCCTGCCACCCATCTTTTTTCGGGGTGATTAATACCTGTTATGGTATTGTGCATAGTCCAGCTGTCAGGTTTGATTTTTGAACCGGCAGAAGCATGCAAATAGAGGTCTTGTGCAGGAGTAATATTTCGCGGTGCTCTTTTTTTACGTGCGGTAAAGTTAATTTTTGCACCGTATATATTACCTAAAGGCAACTGAGCAAACTCTTGATTTTGTTTGCTGATTTCAGGCTTAGTTGCAGCCTTTGAAGAGGCAAAATTTATACTCTTTTGATTATTTAAACCAACTACACTTGAAATTTTTCCAATCATACACAACTCCTTTAGGCTATTTTATAAAGTCTGTGAAGAATAAAAATTGACTCTATAATGACTTTGTAACAAAAAATTTACAAAGTCATTCAGCAGCAAAATAGCGTTTGAACATTAAAATTTTTAAAATATAATTATCCATGTGAGAAACGAACCACAAAAACAAAAAACAGCAATTTACCCCGGAAGTTTTGACCCCATTACAAAAGGTCACTTGGATGTTTTGGAAAGAGCGTCCAAAATGTTTGACAGGGTTATAATTGCCGTGCTTAAAAATTCATCTAAAAAGTCTTTTCTGCCCGTTAGTGACAGGGTACAACTGATTAAAGAAAGTATTGTCGGGCTTGACAATGTCGAAGTAGACAGCTTTGAGGGCTTGACGGTAGAATATGCTCAATCTAAAGGGGCAAATTTTTTAATCAGAGGATTAAGAGCCGTAAGTGATTTTGAGTATGAATTGCAATTATGTCAAACAAATTCCGCCATTGCGCCCGATATAGATACTGTATTTTTGACAACAAAACCGAAATATAATTTTATTTCATCAAGTATAGTAAAAGAATTATCGGATTTTGGTACAGATGTATCAAAATTTGTACCAAAAAGTGTGGTAGAATATTTACAAAAGCAAAAGAAAGGTGATTAATATAAAATGTCTCCATCAGAAGAAAAAATGTATGACTTAATAGACAGACTAAATCAGCTCTGGGAAACAGGTTTTCACATTTTGCCTCCGCTCATTGTGGTTAAAAGTCAAGAACTATCAAGAATAATCTCAAGCTTCCCTGATGCAATTTCAAATGAAATCAGAGACGCCCATGTTATATTGCGCAAAAAAGACGACATTATTCAAGATGCTAAAATGAAAGCTGAGAGAATAATTGCCGATGCGGAAAATGAAAGACACAGATTCCTAAACGAATCAAGCCTCAATAAAGCAGTTGAAGAACGCGCAAGAGAAATTCGTGAACAGGTAATTGAAGAGTGCGAAGCAATTAAGATGAAAGCTTTTAATGAAGCTGAAAGCGCAAGACTTGCGGCTCAAGAAGAGGCAATAAAAATAAAAGAAGGCGCACAAAAATACGCTCAAGAAGTGCTAAACAAGCTCGAGGGCGACTTGAAACAACTGTATCAGGTGGTTATGAACGGGCAGCAATATTTGCAGGATATGCAATACCAAAACTCTCAACCACAACAAATGCAAAACACAAGAAAAGATTAAAAAAAGCCGCTTAAAGCGGCTTTTAAACTATTTAGCATCCAAGAATTTCTGAACCTTAGTTCCAAGACTTTCCTCTTTTATTTTCCACCCTTGAGGAGTTTTTGTTGCTATAAAGTAGGCGGGAAGTCCTGAGGTATCGTTTCTTGGTATTCTTATTGCAGTTATTTTATAGTCTGCACCAACTTTGGTGAATTTTTTATTTTCGTATCTGTTTTTATATCTCACGGTTTTAGCCAGCACAGCGCCCTTACTCAACTCGGACAAATATCTGTCAAAAGGTATAACTACACTTTGTTTTGTGCCATCAGGTTTGTATACAACACGGACAATTTTTGCATTTTTTACATAATAGTTTGGCAAGCTTGTTGAATAAGTATTTGCTGCATTTACAAAATTATTAAAAAAGGTTTGCACGTCTGTTAATTCATCAGCAAAAGCCGCAATCGGAAGCGCGAACAAACATAATAAACTCAGCAATAATTTCTTTATCATAATTCCTCCTAAGTGTTCATAAGTTATTTTAGCATTAAAAAAAGTACCAAATTATAAACTTTAAGATAATTTAACCACTACCTGTTTGTATAACGAAAAACAAGTAAAAAAGTTCACTAAAAA
>CALUYX010000108.1 GCA_944325115.1 Candidatus Gastranaerophilales bacterium
CATAACCTGTGGTTTTAAAGTCTGTTACTGTTTCAAGTATGGGAGGAGTAAGTTTTTCTCCTTTTTTTATTTCTGTTTTTGTTGAGGGGATATTTATAACAAGCCAGTGCCACCAGCCGTTTGGACGCGGTGCATCAGGGTCGTGAACAAGTAGGGCATAGCTTTTTGTACCATCCGGAGCTCCTTGCCATTTTAAATCAGGCGAAATATTTTCTCCGCTGCAGCCAAAACCGTTTAGAACCTGCTCGTTGGGAAGTGTCTGGTTGTTCTTGATTGTTTCACTTGTAAGCGTAAAATTTGAATTAGCCATAATTACTCCTGCTCCAAATAGTGTTATCAGTGTGTATATCAGAAATTTTTTCATATCCTACCTTAAATAGCCTGTAAACCCTGCTATTATGCAGAAAAGAAAAGCTAAGTTTCTTGCAAGGTAAAACCTGTACATAAAAAATGCCATACCGCTTTTGCATATTGCATCCCAGTCTTCCATCGGACCCATCCAAAAGCGAGGTATGAATTTTACGTCTTTTATTAAAATATAGTCTTTTATTGATTTAAATAATTCTATTGCTATTGGCAGTGTGATAAGAACATATAGCGTGTATTTATCGAGTGTGCCTATTGTTGCAAATAATATTACATTTATGTATGCAAGCCATACTATGACCTTAAGGGCTAATATGGCATTTTCTTTTGTTTTAAAGAGTCTGCAAAATGTGTTTTTGCCGACACTGCAGTCGTATTCCCAATCCATAATTGCATGAGTGTGAAGCAAAGCTGCTGTTAAAAGTCCCACTGATATTGACATTATAAGTATTTTTGACGGTAAAAAACCGCATAGAGCAAGGTATGTTCCACTCATCAGCAGCGGTCCGAATATCAAGCCTACAATAATCTCGCCGGAGTAAAACTTTGTTGCGTACGGATACAACAGGCATAAAACTCCGCTAAGCGCTATTATAACCGGTATTGAAAAACCTACGGTAATTGTATAATATATGCCGATTAAAATTGCTATTGCATACAAGATAGCTATTATTCTTGTGACATTTCCCAGTGTGTAGGTTCCGTTTAATATTAAGCGCGCCTTATTGTTTATTGCTCCAAAGTCAATTTCATTGAGTGCTTTGCCTCTCTTGAGTTCTTTTGTTACATCAATATAATCATCAAGAAGATTTGTGCCAAGGTGTACGCATATAACGCCAATAAATGTTAAAATAACATCCCTATATAAAACATAGTTAATCTGCGCCCAAGACAGCGTCAGAAACCACGGAGCAACAGACATAAGCAGCGAATACGCTCTTGTAAGTTCAAAAAAGTTTCTTATACCTAGTTTTAAATTTTTCATCATTGCATAATGATATACTTTATTTTCAGGTTAGTCAATTGTGTTTTTTGTATAAGTAAAGATAGAAATAATTAAATATTTTACAATTTGTTACAAAATATGCTAAAAATCCTATAAAATAAGACATTTGCAGGATATTGAAATAGCTAAATATACTCATACTTTAAAAAAACAAATTATAAAAAACGCCAAAAATACCAAAAAACTTGCCTAAAAAGCCTTGCATTGAAAAATTTAACATGTATGATTTTAATGTTAAAAATATAAAGGAAACTAATGTCAAAAGACGTAATTGAATTTGAAGGAACAATTCTTGAATCTCTTCCTAACGCTATGTTTAGAGTAGAACTTGAAAACGGTCATGAGATTTTGGCTCATATTTCAGGAAAAATCAGGAAGAATTTTATAAGAATATTGCCGGGTGACAAGGTAAAAGTTGAAATGACTCCATATGACTTGACCAGAGGCAGAATAACATACAGACTTAAGTAAAATAAAGGAAAATAAAATGAAAGTAAGAGCATCAGTTAAACCAATTTGCGACAAATGCAAATTAATCAAAAGAAGAGGACGTGTTACTGTGGTTTGCGAAAACCCTAAACACAAACAAAGACAAGGCTAATTCAGTTAATAATCAAAGGAGATATAAATAAATGGCAAGATTGGCTGGGGTAGATTTACCCCGTAACAAAAGAATGGTTATCGCTCTAACCTACATCTACGGTATCGGACCTACAAGAAGTGCTAAAATTCTTGAAGCATGCGGTATTTCTCAAGATTTAAGAACAGACGATTTAACCGATGATGATATTAAAAAACTAAGAACAGAAATTTCACACTATACAATTGAAGGTGATTTAAAAAGAGAAGAATCACTTAATATAAAACGTCTGTCTGAAATTAACTCATACAGAGGTGTTCGTCACAGAAGAAAATTGCCTGTCAGAGGTCAAAGAACAAAGACTAACGCCAGAACTCGAAGAGGTAAAAAATCCGGACCTATCGCAAACAAAAAGAAATAGGACTTGATTTTATTTTGGCGTAACAAAAGAAATTAATAAAAGGAAGAAAATATAATGGCTAAACCTACAAAAACAAAAAAGAAAGAAAGAAAGAACGTATTACAAGGTGTTGTACATATTCAATCCACCTTTAACAATACTATCGTTACTTCAACAGATACTCAGGGTAATGCTGTTGCATGGGCTTCTGCCGGTGCTTGTGGCTTTAAAGGTGCCAGAAAAGGTACACCTTTTGCTGCTCAGTCTGCTGCTGAACTTGTTGCCAAAAAGTCGGTCGATCAAGGCATGAGAAAAGTTGAAGTATTTATAAAAGGACCCGGTTCAGGCAGAGAAACTGCTATTCGTGCAATTCAGGCTGCGGGTCTTGAAATTACACTTATTAAGGACGTAACCCCGATTCCTCACAACGGCTGCCGTCCTCCCAAGAAAAGAAGAGTATAATCGCACTTGGATTTTACCTTGTGTTGCATAATTAAGTAAAACAAAGGAGCTAAAATTGGCTAAATATACAGGACCAACAAATAAATTATACAGAAACTTTGGTGTCAAGGATTTGTCCAACCGTAAATTGACATCATCAATGAGACAAAATTCTTCAGGGCAGCATGGTGCAATGAGAAAGAAAGCATCGGATTACGCTCTGCAATTAAAAGAAAAACAAAAAATCCGTCTTACATATCTTGTTTCAGAAAAACAATTTGCAAAATACTATGAAAACG
>CALUYX010000109.1 GCA_944325115.1 Candidatus Gastranaerophilales bacterium
AGTGCCATAGCGCCTGTAAGTCTGGCTTCTTCTATTCCCATGACTTCCGTTTTTCGCTCTATGCCTTGATTAATCCAATCGTTGATAATTTCTTCAACCTTTTTAATCTCATCTTTTGTCATAGCTCGAGAGAGTGAAAAGTCGTATCTTGTGCGGTTTTTCTCAACTTGAGAACCTGCCTGATGAACTTCATCTCCAAGGACTTTAATCAAAGCTGCCTGCAACAGGTGCGCTAGTGAGTGGTGTTTTTGAGTTTCTTGTCTTTTTGTAACATCAATTTGTGCTGTTATTTCATCCGAAACTTTTATGTCGGATTTTTTAACCCTGTGAACAAAAACATCTTGTACTTTAAAGGTTTCAAGTACTTCAATTTTTGTACCGTCAGCTTTTATAAATACACCCGTATCGCCCTCTTGACCGCCGCTTTGAGCGTAGAATACGGTTTTATCAAGGATAACGTCAAGCGTATCTTCGTTTTCTATTATGTTGATAACTTTTGATGTGCAAGTATTTTTTTCATAACCCAAAAATTCTGTCTGAGGGTTGTCTACATACACTAAGTCATCAACAAGACTTATTTTTTGTACCGATGCTCTTGCACGGTCTTTTTGCTCCTGCATATGAGCTTTAAAGCCTTCTTCATCTACCTTTAGGTTGTTTTCATCGGCTATTTCTTTTGTAAGCTCATATGGAAATCCATAGGTATCGTAGAGTTTAAAGGCTTCTTCGCCTGATATTTCGTTTTTGTTATTTTCTTTAATCTTTTTAATCAACTCTTCGATGTGACTCCAGCCGCGCTTAAGAGTGAGATTAAATCTTTCTTCTTCTTTTAAAATAACGTCTTGAATTTTTTCTCTGTTTTGACCAAGCTCGGGGTAGGCGTCTTTATAAATATCAACTACCTTATCGATAATCGGTTTCATAAAGGGAAGCTCCAGCCCTAAAATGTAGCCGTGGCGAAGAGCGCGTCTTAAAATCATCCTTAAAACATAACCCCTGCCTTCGTTAGATGGAAGTATGCCATCTGCTATCATAAAGCTTACGCAGCGCGCGTGGTCTGTTATTATCCTTAAAGAAATATCATTTTTAGGATTTTCTTTGTATTTTTTGCCTGTTATTTCACAAATCTTATCTAAAATCTGTTTCAGCAGGTCTGTTTCAAAAGTCGAATCTACACCCTGGCAAACCATTGCGATACGCTCTAGACCCATACCCGTATCTACGTTTTTCTTCTCAAGAGGAGAAAGATTACCTTCTTCATCTTGGAAAAGCTCTGTAAATACTAAGTTCCAAATTTCAACCCATCTGTTACATTCGCAAGTTGCAATTGAGCAGTCATCAGAGCATTTTAAGTGTTCGCCCAAGTCATAGTGAATCTCGCTGCATGGTCCGCAAGAACCCGAAGTACCTACAGGACCCCAGAAGTTGTCTTTTTTGCCTTTTTTTATAATTCTTTCTTTAGGAACACCGACTTTTTGCCAGATTTCTCCGGCTTCATCGTCGTCCTCATAAATTGTTATCCAAAGTCTGTTTTTATCAAGCTTTAAGTAGTTTGTTACAAAATCCCAAGACCAAGGTATAACTTCTTCTTTGAAATAATCACCAAAGCTGAAGTTTCCGAGCATTTCAAAGAAAGTATGGTGGCGAGGTGTTCTGCCCACGTTTTCTATGTCGGAATCCTTACCGCCTGCTCTTGCACATTTTTGGCAAGATGTAGCTCTTGGCGGGTCGTAGGGGAATTTTTCCAATCCCAAAAAATACGGTATAAACTGCACCATACCTGCCGTAGTTAAAAGTATAGTAGGATTATCAGGTATAAGTGAAGAGCTTTTCACTCTTTTTGAATTGTGTTTTTTCTCAAAAAAACTTAAAAAATCTTCTCTAATTTCATCAACTGTTTTCATAATACGCTTAATTTAGCACAAACAAAAAAAACATGCTTTAAAAAAATAAAAAAAGTAAATCGCTCTTTTGATTTACGCATTAAATCGTTGTCAGGGTTTTATAAAACCTGTATAATTATGCTATGGAGGAAAAAGAAGTCCAAAAATTTGATGTAATAGTAGTAGGGGCAGGTCCCGCAGGAGTTGCTGCCGCAATTACCGTTGCAAGAGGCGGAGCAAAGGTTTTGCTTATTGAGCGCTCAAGTGCGGCGGGTACAAAAAACATGATAGGCGGAGCGGTTTTCTTAAGTGCTTTAAAAGAAATTTTCCCCGATTGTTGGCAGGATGCTCCGTATGAAAGGTTTATAAACAAACACACTTGGTCACTTTTGGGTGATGATACAAGTTTTGATATAGGCTGTGATTTTCCAAACGAAAATAAAAGTGCAAGTATTTACCGTTCAAAATTTGATTCCTGGCTTGTTCAAAAGGCAAAAGATGCGGGTGTTTATTTTGCACCGTCCACGCTTATCAAAAGTCTTATTGTAAAAGAAAATAAAGTCTGCGGCGTTAAAAGCGAACTTGAAGAAATCTATTCGGATATTGTCATTTTGGCTGATGGCGTAAATTCTCTGCTGGCAAAAGAAATAGGTTTAAGAAAAGACCATGAGCCTTCCGATATGGTTTTGTGCGTCAAAGAAACGCATAAGCTTTCAAAAGAAATAATAGAGGAGCGTTTTAACATCGAAAAAGGCACTTCAAAAGGTGCTGTCAGAAATTTTATAGGCGGATTAAAACAAGAAAAAGCTCCTTTTGCGCTTGGCTTTATGTACACATATACCGATTCCGTATCAATAGGTCTTGGTGTAAATCTCAAGGATTTGAGTGCATACGGGCAAAACCCGTCTGAGCTGCTTGAGAATCTAAAATCTCATCCTGTTGTAAAACCTTTAATTGATGGGTCTGAGTTATTGGAATACTCTGCTCATCTTATTCCTGAGGGAGGTTTTAAAAAACTTCCGAAATTGTATGATAAAGGCGTTATGTTGGTAGGCGATGCGGCGGGATTTGTCAACGGTATACATTTTGAGGGTACAAATTTTGCCTTGATTAGCGGAAAA
>CALUYX010000110.1 GCA_944325115.1 Candidatus Gastranaerophilales bacterium
GTTCCTGATAGCGAAATTATTATAAAAAATGTCGGACTAAACCCGACTCGCACAGGGATTTTAGATGTTTTTGACAAGATGGGCGTAAATTATGAAATTTTAGATAAAAAAATAATTTCAAACGAAGAAACAGGCGACATAAAAGTTACATATAGCCCCGATATTAAAGGCTGTGAGATATCAGGTGATATTATACCAAGATTAATAGATGAACTACCCATAATTGCCGTGCTTGCTTCTCAAGCTAAGGGTAAAACCCTTGTAAAAGACGCTGCAGACTTGAGAAATAAGGAATCTGACAGAATTAGTGCACTGGCTCAAGGTCTTAGAAAAATCGGCATAGAAATAGATGAAAAGCCTGACGGTTTTATTATTAACGGCACAAAAAAAGAACTAAACGGCGATTGCGAGGTTGAAACTCACCTTGACCACAGGCTTGCAATGAGCTTTTTTGTTGCGGGGCTTGTCTGCAAAAAACCTGTCAAAGTAAATGATTTTATTTGGATAAATACCTCTTTCCCCGAATTTTTACCCTTATTTGAGATGCTATCCAAGTAAGAGCAATTTTTTTTATTCACATGTTTTATGCTTGTATGGAAAGAATAGATTCAAAATACCTTACATATAAAACCCCTCAGAATAAGCAAGGATTAAAATTTAACCAAAATCCTGCCACAGATTTTACAAAATATTTAATAAAGCCGCAAGGTTCATCAAACAATACAAAGTTAAAAATCTTTTATACAAACGATTGGCATGGTCAAACTGACAATTTAGGCGGAATCTTAGGTGCATCGTTACATTTTGACTCTACAACAAAGGGTCAAAAACTTGATACACTGAAGCTCATTGCAGGCGACAGCTGGTCAGGAGCCAACACCAAGAAAAATAACCTTATATTAAACCTTATGAATTATATGGGCTTTGACGCTTGCGCACTTGGAAACCATGAGTTTGACGCAGGAACACAGGCTATGCTTGATACTGTGAATAACAGCACCAACACAAAATTTGTATCCGCAAATATTCAAACTACAGGCGGCAACAAGTTAAAAGGGATCGAAAGCTCCTTTATAAAAGAGGAAAACGGAAATAAATACGGTGTAATCGGTCTGTCACCACTTGATTTAAAAACCGTTGTAGCAGAAGAAAAAGTCAGCGATATAGACGTCCATAACTTTGACAACACCGTAAAATCCGCACAACAAGAAATAGATAACATGAGAGCTCAAGGGGTAAATAAAATAATAATTCTTTCCCACGTTGGAAAAGACCTTGATGAAAAACTCGCCCAATCTCTTGATGGAGTCGATATAATCGTAGGTGGTCATTCGCATGATAAAATTGAAGGTGTAAAAGAGGGCGAAAACCTGGTAAGAAGTAAATCAGGCGAACCCGTTATAATACTTCAAACAGGTCAAAATGCTGAAAATTACGGTATACTGGATGCAGAATTTGACTTAAACGGTATTTTAAAAAGCGTAGGCAACTCGCTAATAGAAACAAATAAAAAGAAAAGCTCCATCATCGACAACATAAGGGACTCAGAAGTCGGAGCTTCGGTACAAATAGGAACAATAAAAGACATAGACCCAATTCCCGAGAACAGAAGAATTGCCCCTGCACAATGGACAGCTTTTGTTGCAGACTCGATGAGAAGCGCCCTAAATACCGATGTAGCACTTATTAACAGTGCAAACATAAGGAAAGTGCCTCAAATAGGAAAATTAACAGAGCGTGATGTTGAAGAATCCGCACCTATGAAAAACGATTTATACAAAACACAAATGAGCGAGGAGCAAATCGTTTCAGGCATTAAAAACGCAGCTTATCGCACAATGGGAGCGGTTGACGGATACCCCGGCTTAATACAGTGCAGCGGCATTAAATACACAATTGACACTAACGGCAACTTGCTGACACTAAGTTTTGTTGATAATGCGGGCAAAGAAACCCCTGTAGACATCAATAATCCATCCAAAACAAAAATGTACACTGTAGCGCTGGATAGCTTCCTTGCAAACGGCAAAGAATACCCCGAGCTTGTCCCTCAGCAAAGCATAGAAAAATTTAACTACGACAAAGACACAACTGCAATAAATTACATTAAAAACAGTTCAAATAAAGATGCGCTTGTAATTAAAGACGATGGCAGACTGAAAATAGTACAAACATCGCAACCCCAACGACAAAGCAGTAATATGAGAAAAATTTAAGGGTGATTTTGCCTAATAACTTCATGAAATATTTTATACAAAGGTATCCTACAACAAATGAGGTTAAAAATCCCCAACCTATTGCGCTGTAGTTAAATTTTGCCATTTGCGTAAAATCCATCTCCAAAAGCGGATATACCATTGAAGCGCCTAAAATTACAGGAATACTCATTAAAAAAGAAAACCTTGCAGCTTTAACTCTATCTATTCCAAGAAAGACTTGCGTTGCAATTGTTAAACCCGAGCGAGAAAGCCCCGGAAACACGGCAAGACCTTGCGCCAAACCCGTCCAAAGAGATGTTTTTAAATTCATTTCTTTATCCTTAGACTTTAATTTTTCACTAAAGAAAAGAATAAAACCCGTTACGATTAAAAACAAGCTGACAATTTTTGGGTTTTCAACAAGTGCATGGGTCGGCTCTTTAAGCAATAGCGCTACAATACAAGTAATTGGAGTAGCTGCAATTATAAAAATTGCAGTTTTAAAATCAACTGATGTATAGTCTTTTTCTATTAAACCAACAAAAAAAGCTTTTACGATATCAATAATATCTTTAAAGAAAAATATCAAAACAGCAAGCAAGGTGGCTAAATGTACCATAATATCAAAGAAAATTTCTTCAGAACCAACATCACCAAGAAACTGTATGCCACAAAAAAGTTTGTATAAAGACTGAGCAAAGACGATATGTGCCGAACTTGAAATCGGCAAAAACTCACTTATACCCTGTACTGCCCCCACAATAACCGCTTGCAGCG
>CALUYX010000111.1 GCA_944325115.1 Candidatus Gastranaerophilales bacterium
ACTTCTCGAAAATTTTAAAATAAATTCCTTGCCATCGTAATTGCAAATTGTCTTTTGGGGTATTTCGTTATTGTCTTTATCATATACATCGGCATCAAAATTTAAAAACGCATCAAAATACTTTTCATCATAAGTTTTTATTGCCTTCTTTGGCTCTTTTGCAACAGTTTTTGGAAGATTAACATAAAGCTGAGAAGAGTTAATTCCATAAATATCGTTATAAGTTATTTTTAAAATACTATAAAGATTTCTATTTCCTGACTTACCAAGAAAACTTATTGCGTATTTGTCATCACTGTTAAAAGTCCTACCCACGGTTGAATACTGTCTTTTGAAAGCATCATCCGTGCCTTTTGCCATTTCTTCAACAGTAATTATCTCGGGCGAATAGAACGTAGATATTGCACTTGCTGACAACTTTTTAGGCTTTTTCAGTGCATAGTTGTTTTGTGCGGTGTAAAATTCTTGCGGCTTAACATCAGGCAATCTGCGAACATAAGTTTCATTGTTAAAATTTAGTTCGTTTGTCATTGCAAAAGCAAGACAAGTACTCATAGATAATGTTAAAAGTAGTAAAAATGCTGCGTTCTTTTTCATTCACCCTCCTTTAAGGTTAAAACTTGTAATCTCTGCCGCCTTGTTCGATTTTTTTAAGGTTTTCAATTACTATATTTTTTATTTTTTCATCTTTTATGGTTTGCAATTCTTTTTGTATAACTTTTTCTCCAATTGCTTTTGTTTCATCTGAAGCATAATCTTCAAGATATTCTTTTAGTGTCATAATAGCATTTGGTTCGCAGAAGTTATGTATTTGCTGGCTTTTACAAATTTCCATAAACCTATCGCCCGTTCTGCCTTGCCTGTAGCAAGAAGTGCAGAAACTTGGCAGATAGCCTAATTCCATAAGCCATTTAATAACTTCATCCAAAGGACGCCTGTCTGAAACATCAAACTGAGCAGAATCCTCACTATCAGGCATCGGCTTAAAGTAACCTCCGACACTTGTTTTAGACCCGCCTGAAATTTGAGAAACACCAAGACTCAAAAGTCTTTCTCTGCATTCTTTAGATTCTCTTGTCGATATAATCATGCCGACATAGGGTGTTGCTATTCTGATACATGCAACAATTTTTGCAAAAGTATCATCATCAATACCGTTATCAAAAGCATTAGGGTCAATATCATCGGCATGTTTTATCCTTGGAACACTTATAGCATGAGGCCCAACGCCAAAAGCGGCTTCTAAGTGCTCAGCATGCATTAATAGCGCTGCAAACTCATAGCGATAAAGTTCAAGTCCAAACAAGACACCAAGGCTGACATCGTCAATTCCCGCTTCCATGGCTCTATCCATAGCTTCTGTGTGGTATGCGTAATTGTGCTTTGGACCTGTCGGGTGCAGTTTTTCATAAGATTCTTTATTATAAGTTTCTTGAAATAAAATATATGTGCCAATACCTGCGTCGTGGAGTTTTTTGTAGTTTTCAACGGTCGTTGCCGCTATATTTACATTCACACGACGAATTGAGCCGTTTTTGTGCTTAACATCATAAATTGTTTTAATAGAATCCAAAATATATTCAATTGGATTGTTAACAGGGTCTTCGCCTGATTCAATGGCAAGACGCTTATGTCCCATATCCTGAAGGGCGGTGACTTCCTGTCTTATTTCTTCTTGAGTAAGTTTTTTTCTTGGTATGTGTTTATTTTTCAGGTGATACGGGCAATAAACACAACCGTTTACACAGTAATTGGACAAGTACAGGGGTGCAAAAAGAACAATTCTGTTGCCGTAATAATCCTGTTTAATTTCACGAGCAAGAGCATAAATTTCCTCCACTTTCTCAGGTATGTCACAGTCAAGCAAAACTGCAGCCTCTCTGTGAGTTAAACCTTTTTTAAGACGAGCTTTTTCAAGTATTTTATTAACTACTTCAAGATTGTCTTTGTTATTTTTAGCGTACTCAAGAGTATCTAATACTTCTTGATGACAAATAAATTCTTCTGCCTTGTGTGATTTTGGATTATACATATTACTACCTCTCTTACAAGCAACATTATACCACTTAATAGGAAAGGCGATAAAAATTTATCTTATTCTCCAACTGTAATTTACATAAGCAGGATAAGCATAACTTGCACAACATGGTCTATAATAATAACCTTTATGCCAATGTCCCTTTTTATGAGGGCCTCTATGTGGCGGCGGTGGCGGTACGGGACGATTACAAGGTCTTGATAGTGCTCCTGTTGCAAGAGCGCCAATTGCAACACCTGCAACAACTCCGCCAATAACAGAACCTACGTTGTCACACTTGGCATACGAGGACATAGATGAAACAAAAAGAAAACCAAAAATGACAAATAATGCAGCTACTTTTTTCATGTTATAAATCCCTTACTCCTACAAATGTATAACGAGCATGGGATAAAAAATGTTCAAAAAAAGGTGCACCTTTTAAAAAAAGTGCACCTTATAAGCTTTATAATCTATGGACTAGTTGCATCCGCAAGAGCAGCAGCATTGAGATTTGCTTTGTCCTTTGAATGCTTTAAGACCCATATATCTTGCGCTTGAACCAAGTTCTTGTTCGATTCTGATTAATTGGTTGTATTTTGCAAT
>CALUYX010000112.1 GCA_944325115.1 Candidatus Gastranaerophilales bacterium
TTGCAACAAGAATTACTTCTTTTTTGGATTTTCTTAAAATATTTGCAATGTCATAGTCATAAGGGCTAAGACCCGTTTTTGCATCCACAAGGAAAATAATTGTATCAGCCTCTTCTACTGCAAGTTTTGCTTGAGAAAGGATATTATTTACAAACTCATCATCATCGTTTGTAATGATACCGCCCGTATCAATAATGGTAAAATCACGCCCCTGCCAGTTTGCATCAAAGTATATTCTGTCACGCGTAACACCCGGCATATCATCAACGATAGACTTCCTTGCCCCCACTATACGGTTAACAAGGGTTGATTTTCCAACATTCGGACGTCCTACTATTGCAATTATCTTCTCATTCATAAATTAAATTATAAAACAAACAACATTTAAAAAAATATAAAGATAATATAAAAATTTACATTTTACACTTGACACAAAAATTTTAGAATTATAAAATATAAATCCGTTGAAGGCACAAACCGATAGTGTTAGACAACATTTCGGGACGTGAGGAAGGGTATGGATACAAAATGATTAGACCCATTCAGGCAATAGCCTCAAAAACCCAATGTTCAAAACCTGTTTCCTTTGGCGCAGCAAAAAACTACCAAAGCGCTATGAACAGATTTGAAAAAGGTGAAAAACTTAACATCAACTGCTGCGGCGGACGCGAACTGAGCGTCAACGGGCAAAAACTTGATGTATTGGCCTAACCGAAGTAATTAACAACATCATAAAACACAGAGAAAGCAACCCCTCTGTGTTTTTTATTTTTGTGCTAAAATTTTATTATGTTTACAGGTCTTATTGAAGAAACAGGAACGGTTAAATCCGTCTTTAACAAAGACGGAGGGAAGATTATTGAAATAAGAGCAAATTTTAGCAATGAGCTCAAAATTAAAGAATCCGTCTCAATAAACGGAGCATGTCAATCCGTTATAGAAAAAAACAAAGATTCGTTTTGCGTTTTTACCATGGGCGAAAGCCTTATGCGAACAAATTTATCGTCACTTAAAACAGGTGATATTGTTAATCTTGAAAGAGCAATGAGAGCAGATTCAAGATTTGACGGACACATTGTACAAGGTCACATTGACGGCAAAGCAAGGTTTATAAACAGCACGGAAAGTGGCGGAGCAAAAATTTTAGAATTTGAATACAACACAAAATACATTGTCGAAAAAGGTTCCATTGCAATAAACGGCGTAAGTCTTACCGTGTGCAGGGTTACGGATAATTCATTTTGCGTTGCACTAATTCCGCAAACACTTGAAAATACAAACCTCAGATTCCTCAAAAAAGGTGATGAGGTTAACATTGAAAATGACATATTTGCCAAGTATATTGAAAAATTTTTGTCAGCAAAAGATAATAAAACAAGCAAACTTAGCGAAGAATTTTTAAAAGAAAACGGCTTTTAAAATTTTTCGGGGAGGGATATTTAAAATGAGCGAAATAATCTTTAATACTATAGAAGAGGCAATTGAAGACTTTAAAAACGGCAAGGGTGTTATTGTTGCAGATGATGAAGACAGAGAAAACGAAGGCGACCTGTTGTTTCCTGCCTCCTTTGTAACCCCTGAGGTTATTAACTTTATGGCAAAAGAATGCAGAGGGCTTGTTTGCCTTGCAATAAATAAAGAACGCGCCGAAAAAATCGGTATAAACCCCATGGTTGAGCACAATACGGATGTTAAAGGCACAAACTTTACCCAAAGCGTGGACGCTGACCCGAAATACGGAGTAACTACAGGCATAAGCGCTTACGACAGAGCAAAAACAGTCGAGGTTATTCTTGCAAACAACTCAAAGCCCGAGGATTTAAGACGCCCGGGGCATATTTTCCCAATCATTGCAAGAGAAGGCGGAGTACTAAAGCGCACGGGACACACTGAAGCGGGCGTTGACCTTGCACGCCTTGCGGGGCTTGAACCATCTGCCGTTATGTGCGAGATAATGAAAGAAGATGGCACAATGGCGCGCCGTGACGACCTTGTAGTGTTTGCAAAAAAACATAATTTAAAATTCATAACAGTAGCCCAATTAATCGAATATCGCCTTAAAGAAGAAAGGTTTGTAAAAAGAGAAATAAAAACCAAACTGCAGACAATCTTTGGCGAATTTGAAATTTACGGCTATGTTGATGAACTTACAAAAAAAGAGCATGTTGCCCTTGTTAAAGATGACGGTTCAGACAAAATTCCGCTTGTCAGAATGCACTCATGTTGTTTAACAGGAGATGTCTTCCATAGCCTTAAATGTGACTGCAACCAACAGTTGCACTCATCTCTCAGTATGATTAACGAATATGGAAAAGGCGCTCTTGTGTACATTTTAGACCACGAAGGTCGCGGCATAGGACTTGTAAACAAACTAAAGGCTTATGCTCTTCAAGATAAAGGACAAGATACGATTGAGGCCAATATTTCGCTTGGCTTTAAAAGCGATATGAGAAACTATGGCACAGGCGCTCAGATTTTATATGATTTGGGTTATAAAAAAATAAAACTCATCACAAACAACCCTACAAAAATCATCGCCCTTAAAGGTTATGGAATAGAAATAGAAGAAA
>CALUYX010000113.1 GCA_944325115.1 Candidatus Gastranaerophilales bacterium
CCGACAAGTCCTGCTATGATGTAATTTTGCCAGATGTTATACGCGCGCAGCATTTTTTCATCTCCCTCATCAACACCTCTTACAATGTCATAAGTTGTAATGTCCTTATTTCCCGTAACATCAATACCTGTAATTCTAAGCCCGTTACCTGAGGCGTAAATTTCAAAACAATCATACGCTTCGCAGCTGCAGCGGCGTTTTTTGTCCATAGACATTTTAAAGTGCATTTCTCCCGCCACGCCTGATTTACCCTTTAGGAGCTTACCGTCTACTATAATGCCGCCGCCTACTCCTGTACCCAGTGTCAGCGTGATGTTATTGTCCATGCCTCTTGCACTTCCTATTTTATACTCTGCCCAAGCAGCGCAGTTGGCGTCATTTTCAACAAAAACGGGTTTTTTGGAAAGTGATTCAAAATCAGTTTTAGGATAACCGAAAGCAAGATTTGCAGTGGAGCAAATTACCTTCGTATTTTCCCTGTTTACTCCGCCTGCGGTTGAAATTGCTACAAGTTCAACTTCATCTTCAAAACGCGAGATAATATCCCCTAAAAGCGCTACAATTTCTTCTGCCGTTTTTGGCGTAGGGTGTTTTTCAATCTCTGATACTATTTCTCCGTTTGTATCAATTTGTGCGGCGTAAATTTTTGTTCCGCCAATATCTAAACTCAGCGCTTTTCTCATTTTAATATCTCCGTAAATCTCTTCGTTATAAGCTGCGGGCGTGTTATTGCCGAACCTATTACAACACAAAATGCCCCGCAATTAAATGCCTCTTTTACCTGTTCGGGCGACCATATTTTACCCTCTACAATGACAGGTGTTTTGTGATTTTTTGTAATTTCCCTGCAAAGTTCAAAATCAGGTGTATCAGGGTTATTTTTTGTTTCTTGAGTGTACCCGCTTAGGGTTGTTGAAACAATATCAAAACCAAGCTCTATGGCGTTTTTTGCCTCTTTATACGTTGCAATATCAGCCATGGCAAGCTTTCCTTTTGATTTTATAAAATCTAAAATATCACAAAGCCTCTCATCGTTTGGTCTTTTTCGCATAGTAGCATCAAGCGCCACAATATCAGCTCCTGCCTCAATAATAATTTCTTCTGCATCCTTAAGTGTCGGGGTAATGTAGACAACATCCAAAAAATTATCGGGAATTTTTGAGGGTTTTGTAATTCCAATAACGGGAATTTGCGGGTACATTTCTTTTGCATTTTTTATATCCCGTACCCCCGCCAGCCTTAATCCTGAAGCACCGCCAAAAACAACGCTTTTAATCATGGCATTAAGTGCAATTTCATTGTATAGAGGCTCATCAGGCATTGCCTGAACGGAAACAACAATTTTATTTTTCAACTTTTGTAACATATATGAACTACCTTTTGCATAAATTATACACCAAATTGACCATGATTTTTATTTTTGATTTATACTATTATACAGACACACTTAATTAAAATAAGAGGAATTATGACTAAAAGTACAATTGAAAGACAAGAAGGAAATCTTGCAAAAATCACCATCACAGTAGACGCGAAACAAGCAGAAGAACTTTACAAAAGAACCCTGAAAAGAATCGGTTCAAATATTAACATTGCAGGCTTTAGAAAAGGAAAAGCACCTAACAATGTTATTGAAAAATATGTAGGAAAAGAAAGAATTAAAATCGAAGCAATTGAGAGCGTATTCCCTATGGAATTTTCTAAAGTTGCTCAGGAAGAAAAACTCGACCTTGCAACTCAGCCTCAAATTGAACATTTTGAATATGAAGTCGGAAAAGATTTAATAATCCATGTAAATGCCGAACTAAAACCCGAGTTCACTCTTGCACCTTATAAAGATGTAGAAGTTGAATACGAAGAATTCAAAAATGACCCTGACGCTATGGATAAAGAGCTTAAAGCTATTCAAAACAGATTTGCAACTTTGGAAAAAGTTGACAGAGCTTCAAACAACACCGACGTTGTTGTTTTTGACTTCGAAGGAAGCGTTAACGGTGAACTTATTGAGCATGGCAGTGCAAAAAATCACACACTTGATTTGGCTCATTCAAACTTCATCCCCGGTTTTGCCGAAGGTCTTGTAGGTCACAGCGCAGGTGAAGAGTTTGTTATAGACGTTACTTTCCCTGAAAACTACCATGAACCAAAACTAAAAGGCGCACCTGCTCAGTTTAAAATTAATCTTCATGAAGTTAAAGAACGCAAATTGCCTGAACTAAACGATGAACTTGCAAAAAAAGCAGGCAAATTTGAAACTCTTGACGCTCTTAAAGAAGATATTCAAAAATACTTGGACGATGCGCAAACTTTTGAAAACGAAAAGAGAAAATCAGACGCTATTTTCAACAAAGTTTATAACGATACAAACATAGACATCCAAGATTCTATGATTGCTCGCGAAGTTGAAGCGGTTAAAGAAGAAACTAAACAAAATGCACTTCGCCAAGGTCAAGACTGGGATAAAATCGTTGAAACAGAAGGCAAAGACTCTGTTAATGAAAAACTTCGCGA
>CALUYX010000114.1 GCA_944325115.1 Candidatus Gastranaerophilales bacterium
TGTTAATTGATACAAATACAACACAAAGCTCGGAAGTGATGTTCCAATACATTTAATTCCGAGCTAATGTGTGTCTGCGATGAAAAACGAAGAATATATAGATATAAGCAAAGCTTTTAGCTCCTCACTCGTTTAAAAAGTTGGTGCAAGCACCACTTTTAACTCGTTCGTCCCTATTAATAAAATAGCAGAATTAAAAGGGTTAAAAAGTAACCGTTCATTAAGATTAGCAATTCAAAAAGGTAAATTTAATTCGGCAAGAGAAGCAAGCCATTGGGTTGAGTTTGTAGAGAAACTTGTTATTGCGATATGAATTTAATTAAACAAGCCTGCAAGGGTAAACAAAAGACATCTTATGGCTATCGCTGGGAATTTGTTAAAGAAGAATCAAACTAAATAATGGGTAGCTTGATAAAAGGATAGTTTATGCAATTAACCAAAAAGAAACAACGATCAACACCAAAATTGCACTTTTACCAATGGCATCAATTTTAAAGGTCTTAAAAATTCAATCAAGAACACTTTTGAATTATGAAAAAGAAGGGATTGTAAATCCTAAGAAAAATGGCAAAAAAAGATATTATGGTCTTGATGATTTAGAAAGAGCAAGGCTTGCAAGATTTTTAACGAAAAACAAAATTATGAAACTTAAAGGTGTAAAAATCTTTATTTCTGTATTAAAGAAAACAGATATTAAACCCGAAGATTATTTTAATAGCACTCAAAGAATTTTAAAACTGCAAAAGAACAATTAATTAAGAAAACCGGAATAAGAAAAAGAGGTTATGCTCCTAAATTAACGGGGGCACAATTTTATATAAGCTATTGCCGACCAATGAAAACCTTTTGTGTCTATACAAAAGAAAGTATCAAGCAAGCCCCTATAGGTAAATTGTTAAGATTAATTTTGCTTGACTTTGTTACTTTTAAATTAAGCTCAACAATATCTTCATATATATTCGAATAAAACCCCTTTAATACCTTGCTTGTCATTAATTCTTTATTTAAGGTTATGCAAACCTTTTCTTTTTCTGTATCTAAATTAAAGCAGAAAAGATATTTAGCATCATTATTTTCGTCTAAATATAACCAAGCTAAACTTATACTATCCGTATCGCACAATTTTATTTTTGGGTTTTTAATCTCTTTTTTAATTTTTAAAAAAACTTCTCTCATTTCAAAAATAGTTGACAAAAATTCTTCATTATTGCCCCACTTATATGGTTTCTTTTGATTTTTTATGTAATTAAAAGAATATTCTTCCCCCTTTTTGGGCAATGAATTTCTTAATTCATATCCCATTCCCATATAGCTCGGAAGCTCCAGAAAGAAAGCGCAAAACATTCTTATTTCATTTCCTAAAGGCGATTGATAGCATATGTTATGCTCTTTTTTATCTGAATCATTTGTAAAAGTACACACACAGGGTGCAAAAGAAAAGTGTTTAACATAAATCTCAAGAAAATCTTTAATGTGATTTATGTAATTTTCATTTAAAAGTCTGTAATTTAAATTTCCCAAAACAACATCAAAATTTTTATTCATCATATCAGAATAACCGTCAATATAATAGGTATTATAAAAAGCTTCTGCTAATGTTGCAAAATATGGAGTATCTTTTTGAATAGCTTTTTTTAGTTCTCTCCAAAACTCTTTTTTCTTGTTTTTCCTTATAGTTTTCGATGAATGAGAAATTTGATTGTGCGCCATGTCGGCTCTTATAAAATCAAAATTGAATTCCTCTTGAATTTGTTTATATTTATCTATAAAATATTTCCAGACTTCCGTCTCATATTTTGTAGTTTGAGGATATCCCATATCGTCAATTTTGTACCATTTATAAGGAGTAACACACCCCAAAATAATGGCATCGTACGCTTTATTTTCGACTTTAAATTGAGCCCAATTTGTATTGTTTTTATTTGCGATTTTTTCAAATACAATTGGGCGAATTGGTGCATGTTCAACCACAGGAAGTGTTTCATAGCCAAAAGAGCGTATGTATTTCATTAATTCTAATCTTATGTTTTTCCATTTTTGTGCATTTTCGCCAAATATGATTTTATGTCGCAAGTGTTCATCGGTATTATTAAACAAATTATCAGCATCAAAATTAATCTCAGGATTTTTGTTTTTAACAAACTCCACAATCTTTTTTTCAACTTCTAGGTATATCTTGTTATAGTCAACTTCTGGAGGGAATAGTTGGGAAGTTTTATTTTTATTTAATTTGGCCCATTCAAAATATTTAGGGTTTAAAAATACAATTTCAGAAAAATTATCAACATGGGTTAATACATCAAACCCGACAGCTTTTCCTAATACATGTAAAAGATTTATTGTAACCTTAAGCTGTTTTTCAACTGTGTCGAATCCATCTTTTTTAAGTTCGTTATCAAAAAATTCATCTGAAATACGCCAACTGTTTTGCACATATAAACTACCTTCGTGCCCCGATTCAAAAAATGGCATAATATGTACTGCATTTTCAGGAAAAGTCAACGCATATTTTACAATATTAATAAAACTGCCTGTAATCCTAGGGTTAACACCTATGATTTTCGATTTTTTAAACCAATCTGAATTATTACAGGAGCTTGCAGGGCTTTTAATTAATTTATTACACTGATAGGCTTGAAAAAACTTATCTTTTCCAAGCCTATCAATCATTATTTTTTTAAAAACATTCAAATCTATACCTAAAATATCATTTGGAGAAACTAACATAAATTCGGTATAGTTTTTAAATTGCTGCATACCAGTGCCTAAAAAATACTATTACTTAAAAAGCTC
Source organism: Candidatus Gastranaerophilales bacterium (assembly GCA_944325115.1). Classification (GTDB taxonomy): domain Bacteria; phylum Cyanobacteriota; class Vampirovibrionia; order Gastranaerophilales; family Gastranaerophilaceae; genus Galligastranaerophilus. The sequence goes on from CALUYX010000114.1 coordinate 2,794, forward strand.
TTCTTCTTCGGCAGTTAAAATATCTATGTTTATCTGATGAACTTTACCTCTAATTTCAGCAAGCATTTCAACAGCTTCTTTCTTTTTAGCATCTAATTCTCTTATTGTCGCTTGCAAGTCCTTATATTGTTTAATTAAGCTCATTTTTTCAGTTGTCAATTTTTTCACCTTATCACTACTGTATAATCCTTCAATATTAAAATCATCATTCACTACACTTGCTCTTTGTGTTGCTTGAGCTCTTTGTGCTCCTGTAGTTTGTTGACTTCTTTGCACAGATTGAGAAGATGATGGACCGGAGCTATAACCTCCACCATACGAACCATAACCACCACCTGAGCCAAACGCAATAGCATTTGTTGTTCCTGCAAAAGAAATATTTGATAGTAATGAATTTTTTAATTTAACAGAATCAATTTTATTTTTCTTTCCTGTTTCATAAATACTTGTACCTGTAAAACTTTGTATGTCGCTCGCTTTAGCTTTTACGCTTTTTGAGCTTGAAAATTTTTGTTTTGAATGTTTTTTTGAAAACAATAGACTATTGTCGTGAGTATTGATTGCCATTGTTGTTTCTCCTTTTTTATCCAACTGCATTTTACAACATTTGATCATATGTGCCAACTATAACATTGTCTTTTTCTATTCTTTTTTGTTGTCTTTTGTTGTGAACTGTATGAGGTAAAACAGGCGTGTAATCCATTTGTTCACTATTTTCAAAGACAAAACTGGAATCATAGACAAATACACCATCTTTTGCTGCTGTTATAAAGTTTAATTCCTGTGGCAAAAGTAATTTTTGCCCATCATTTAATTCAATTACTTTATTTGGTGCAAGCAAAAAATTACTTTTATAAAAGCAACAACACCTTGAACATATAGGAAATTTGCCATGCTCAACAAGTCTTTGTCTTATTAAATTTGCCTTGTAGTTGTCAAAAATTGTCCAGAAATCTTCTTTTCTTAAATCACCAATTTCATTGCAGATACAATTCGAAACTTTGCCATCAGGTGTAATAGATGGCGCCATCCAAGGAGTTGTGCAAACCCTATTTTTTCTAATTAAAGACAAATCTTCTTCTAGATAATATTTCCTCATTTCTTCAAATGTCAAATGAGGAAAATCATAAACCTTAGTGGGAGCATATTTTTTTCTCAACTGCTCTATTATTGAATATAACTTCTGAACATAATCTTCATCAAACTTATATTCAACTTTCGGTTTTAGCTTTGTTGTATATTTTTGATTAAAACATTTAACCCATTCTTTATTATTTTCTTTGTCAAGTTTGTCAGATGAAAACTGCAAATGTTGAAAACCAATGAAAGCAGGTTCATATTGCCACATAGTTTGTGCAAATTTCAATATTTCATCAATATTTTCGGGCAACATTACAAAATTTATACAAGTCTTTATTTGTCTTTTTGGTTTGTTGATTTTTTGTATTAATTTTAAGCATTCTACGGATTTTTCAAAGCTTCCTTTTGTATTTCTAATTCTATCGTGAGTTTCGCCAAGCCCATCAATGCTTATGGATATATTTGCTTTCGATTTTGCAATTGTATCAAGATGTTCTTTTAAAAGAAATCCATTAGTTACAATATGTACTTTAAGTTTATTTTCAACTGCTGACATTAAAATCTTGTCAAAATCTTTATGCAACAATGGTTCGCCACCCATTAAGGTAACAAGCGGCCTCGGTCTTACTATTTTTAAACTCTTAAAGAAATTGTTCCACTCCTCAAAAGTCATTTCATTTAATGTATTATTTTTAAATGTTGCACCGTATTGAGTACACATATTACAAGTCATATTGCATCTATGAGTTAAATTAACAACAAATTCCATCTGAAAAGGTAGCTTAAGCATATAAGGACTCCTTGATTTTGTCTAATTTTCTAAATACAGCTTTTATTTCCTCTATAAGCTTATTATATCTATCTGATAATGGTATATTTAGCGGTTTTAATTCATTTAAAAGCTCTGTGGGAAGTGCATTTTTAAATTGTTCATTTTGTTTTGAATATGTATTTATTGCTTGTTTTACGCCATCAAGCAATATGTCGCCATTGTTATAATCAATAAACACTGTTTTACTTATTCCGTATTTATCTAATAACTGTTGATTTTGTCTTATTTGTTCCAAATCTTGTTTTAAGCCAACAACAACACTAATAATGGGTAACTGTCTTAAAAGTTCTCTATTTTTTGAATCTTCTAAAAACTCTTCGTATTTATCCCTGGTCGGTATTTCCGAGCCAAGTATATCAACATAATTAAATATATTTAGCATATCCTCATCATTTCCGGCATCACCTGCAACAATAACGAGATCGTTTGTTTCATTTTTATAAATTTCCTCAACTTTTTTGTGAGTATCAATCAGTTTGTTTATTTTTTTATCTTTCCAAAAACCTTCTGTTGCATATGGTTTTACTGATAATGATTGGTAAGGTACACCATATTGAACATCCCAATCTTGTTCACAATAGCTGACTTTAGCATTTATTTGACTATGTCTTAAAAACTCTTCAAGTTGTTTTTTTATTGTTTCAACATCAGCATTATCCGAAAAAACGATATAAGGATTAAAATCGTAACCTTCATTGAATGAAGCAAAATTATTTCTGACATCAGCATTATTGTCTAATATATTTTGAAGGGAAATATTGCCATAATCAATAGAGCTTTTGTTAATTGGGGCTGTAATTACATTAATGCGTTTCCCATCTTTGGTTGGTGTTTTTGATATTTACATTCTTCTATCAAAAAATATTTTTTTGTAGTTTTATATAAATAAAACCAATAAGAAGGGGGTTGTGTTGCGAATTTCAAGTATTGTAAATGCATCATTTAGAAAAGTTTCACAGATTAAAATGAACAAGAGTGTCGGTATTCCTAGCTTAAACAGAATTAATGCAGATACAGTTTCTTTTAAAGGTTTGCACGAAGATAGGGCGTTATTCAACGCAATAAATTCGGGTGATATTGAGGAATGTGAATACTGGTTAGACAAAGGTGCAAATATTGAAGGTGAATATGCTTATTATGAAAAAGGAAGTAAAGAAAGTTGCGAAGAATTAACACCTTTAATATTCGCTATAAAAAAGAATGATGCAAAAATTGCTCAAATGTTTTTAGACAAGGGTGCCAACCCAAATCATTTTCTTGCTTACAATTACTATGGAGGCACACCATATCCCATAACCATTAGTCAACCTTCCATTTCAAATACGTTTTATCCTACAAGGGGTGGAGGGGGTTTTAATTTTTCCCCCTTGCTTGAAACAATAAAACAAGATAATGTTGAAATAGCGAAAATGCTTTTAGATAAAGGTGCTAGAGCGTTAACACCGGAACGCAATGCTGCAAGATATGTAAAATCCTTAGAAATGGCTGAAACTCTTGGACGCATGCTGGATGAAGATGAAAGATGCGGTCACAGAACTGCAATAGAACTTTTAGTAGAAAGAATTGCACATACTGAAAACAAAGAGGAAGAAACTGAATTATATAAAATCATAAGATACATGTTAGATAGAGGCTATGAAGTTGAATATAAATCTGACGCATATCATACAAGTGCAATAACTTATGCAAAAAACCGTGGCTTGAATAAATTAGCAGATATACTTGAATTATATTCTAAGGATAAAAAAGAAAAATTATGGCAAGAATTAACGCAATAACATATAGACCAACCACATATTATAGAAGTCAGAATGTTGAAATAAACAAAGCAAATAGTTCTTTATTTCAAAACAAGGCTGATTCTATTAGTTTTACAGGCACAAGAGCTGCTGCGCCAAAATTATCGGAAAATGCGTTTGAAAACTTTACCTCTTTTTTAGATTCTTTCCAAGAAAATTTAAAACAATTTTGTATTGAGAATAGACCATCAGCGGATGAGCAGACAAATAAAGATATAGTTAAAGGTTATTTAAAACAATTTGATACCCCTCAATATAAAATAATGGGCGTTGGAACAAATTCTATTTGTTACAATATTCAGCAAGATGACAAAAGCCCAATAGGTATTAAATTCTTTAGACCTGATGCAATGAACCATGGCAATGATTCAACTTATGAGAAAGAGGCATTTGCGCTAAGAAAAGTAAAAGAAGCAGGTGTTGAAGACACGCAAGTTTTAATTGATGTAATTGAAAAAGATGGTAAATATTATTTAATTACGGATTTGGCTAAAGGTAGAAAATTGGATGTACATGAAGGCAGGATTTTAAACCCTAACCAAACCAAAGATGTTTTAAAAAAATTAACTCAGCTCGATAAAAGCGGTTTTATGCAATACGATGCTCAGCTTGAAAATATATTTTTTAATGGAGATAAAGCTGAATTAATTGACTTTGGTGGATTTAGTGTATCTGTACAGGATAAAACAACTCTTGAAATGCTGAAATCATCAGGCGTTTTAATGGACTATGATTCGTTTTATCCTGACTTTGGAAGATTAAAAGAGGGTGATATCAAAAGATTAAATCTTGAAGAATCGCTTAAAAACACAAAACCGTACTTGGGTTTTTCTAATATTGATACAACTTATGTTTCAAGAAACTCTAATCCATATTTTAGCGCTTTTTCTAATATTTCTAATTTTGAATACAGAAGCCTTTTTTATCATTTGTTTGATACTGCAAAAGCCAAAGATAAAGATACTGCAAACCAAGTATTAATAAATTATCTTAAAGCAAAAGGGTCTGAACATCATAAGCCTATGGCAAGCTTCTTTGAAGGATTAAATATTGATGAAGTATCAAATGCTTGCCAACTGGATAAGAAAACAATTGCTCAAAGGATTAAAAATGCAACAAGCTATGAAAAAATGTTGGCCGATTTATTATCACAAGAAACAATTGAAGAAAATGTTTTAAAAACGGAATTAGCAAAAATGCAAATAAGATGGGTGGCGGAGGAGCAAAAAAGTGCAGTTCAAGCTCAGTTTGAAAGCTTGGTTTCTATGATACAAGGTTTTAAAGATAAAGATACAGGCGCACTAAAGCAATATTATGATGATTCACTATCGTTTTTTGAAAAATTAAAAGTCGGTATTTATAGGATACCTGAAGGTGCAAAAAGAGCTCAACTTGAGCCTGAATTCAATCTTGTAGAAAAATTATTTGTTAAAACAGTACAAACAGCTAAAGATACTTTAGAAACAGCAAAAGATACAGTAAAAACAGAACCTGCTGCCGTAGTAAAACAAGGCTCTAAAAACGGTGGAAAAATTGCAGCCGCAATTATCGGTATTGCTACCATTATTGGTTCTATATTTGCTTATTTCAAACACAGAAAAAATAAACAAAATCAAAATATAGAAAATAATAACACTTTAGGAAATATGCAGCAATCACAAGCAAATAAAACGGAACAAAATACGCAGCAAATTCAAGCAGCTGCAAAACCAATAAATTCTGTAAATGCAACACTGCTTAATCCCTTTAGTATGCAAGATTTTCTTGTTTCAGTAAAACAATAGCTTTAACTTAATCAAAAAATTTAAGAAACTTTTGGATATATCTGTCATAAGTATTAGCAATATGGAAAACGGCAAATTTTAACTTCCTTTAAAACCTTGGAAAAGATGGCAACAATATTAAAAGTTAAAATATATGAATTCTTTTTGTTTGAAAATGAAGCAAAAGTAGATGTTTTGTATAAAAAACTTTTAGAAAATATCAAAAAAACTTCCATTAAAAATGATCCCGATAAGCTTATGATACCTTTTCAAGTATCGGAAAACCTTTCAAATCAAGAATATAATATATAAGGTGTCATTTAGGAAGCCAATTTATCAATCATTTTATAATACCAAGCCATCATCCCATTTTTATGGTCTTTTTGGTATTGTTCAAGTTCCTCTTTTGTCATTTTTTTAGAGGGGATTCCTGAAAGTACACGAGAAGCAATATCTGTTAAAATTGTACTTACTGCAACAACAATCCCGGCTTTTGCTACAGAATTATTATATTGTTTGAAGTATATAGAATTTAATGAGCCCGAAATAATAACCTGCACTGTCATACTGAAAAATTTATTAATTCCTCTTAATCTTGCACCTTTCTGCGCCTCTTCCTTTGTACTTCCGTTTCTGACGGAGGAATCAAATTCATCGTTCATATTAAACCACATACCTGTAAGTGTACCTAAAGTTTGAGCCAATACTGCAATTTTTGAGTTATCGGTTGAAGATGAAGTTACGCTATTATTTGATAATAAGCGCATTTGTTTTACATATTTTCCAAATTCTTCACTTAATCTATCTAGATTATCACTATATTTTTCATCAAAATCCACAAAGCAATTGTATAAATTTTTAATATTATATGTATCATCCAAGAACTCTTTTTTCTTGGGGGCTCAATTTCCTGTACTTTCAATATATGCGATTCCATTTTTAGGTGATTTTAAACCTTAAGTTCGTCATCTTAATTTTAATAAATGCCTAAATTTACTTTAATTTTTAAAATAAGTTATAGTAATTATTTAATATTACCAGTATTCTATTTCTTCCGCTTTTCTTTTTGCTCAGCTCTCTCCCCCATCATCGCTTGATGGTTCGATTTCAACACGACATACTTCCTGTACAGTCTCACCTGCAATTATTCTATCCATTCACCTATGTTATCTGATAATGTAGAAGCAAAGCTTCCTATTGATAAACCTCTATCATATCTATCAATATCAACAGGGTAAAATTCATCTAAATTATGTCCATCTCCTGTAGGGAATTGTTTTAAGTACTCTTTATCAAAAATTGCTTTAACTTTGTCATCTTTATCCGTAAAAACATCGCAATATTGACAGTTTTTAATCCTAATGTATTCTATTACATATATTTTATGTGTAAAGTCATCATCGTGTCTAAATATTCTGTTTTTTATAACATTGGCTGCGTTTTTTGTCTAAAAAGCGACCAAAATTTATATTGTTTTTCAAGTTGCAATTAAAATTAATACCGTTTATCTTCATTTTTTAAAAATTCTATTGTTGCTATCAATATCTAAAGGGGGAGTACGTCATAATTAAAATAAACTTGATTTGCAACTATATTAAGTAATAAATTTAATATTTGTTAAAAAACTTAGGCGAGTGGTTATCTCTGCCACCAATCGGTATTAATCCTTTAGATAGCAAGTATTCATGGATATCGTCAATATATTGTTTTGTTTCAGAGTAATCAGCTAATTTTTTAGGATAGGCTTGATGATAGTTTTCACTAAAAACTATTTTTCCCTGTCCAATTCTTATTAATTCATCAAAACCCGATTTAAAATCGTTCATTTGTCTTGCAGTAAAATAAGGATGTGCAAAACCAAGCAATATTGAATCATTATCTTTTAAAACTTCTATTATATGCTCTAAGCTATTTTCAGTACCTGAAACAACCTTTCCGTTTTTAATCTTAGGATAAAATTCTTCACAGATTTTATCTATATTTTCATCAATTACAGGAGTTTTTGTTTCATATAAATTTTCTTGAAGAAATTCGTCAAAACTTTCAGGCGTTACATATGGTTTGTGGACTTTTCGTTTTTTGCCATCAAAAACATACTCATTCATTAAATGCTTATACATCACTCTTGAATCAATATTGTATTCTTTTGACATCAAATTAATTCTATTTTTTATCTGAGCATAATTTCTAAGTCTATGGTGCATATTATATGCAAATGCTTCACCGTCTTTATTTATAAAATAATTTTCCATATCAAATCTTGAGAAACCATTTCCCAGTCTTGCCGCAAAATCATCTATCATCTTGTTTCTGTTAGAGCGAAGTTTATAAACTAGCTCATCCATTTCTTTTGAATCAGGATCAATAAAGTATGCCAAAACTTCACCTAATTTAACTTGATTATCGTAATTGAAAGCAAAACTTAGCTCAACTCCCGGTACAAAATTCAAGTGTTTAAATTTATCTTTATCGCTTTTAATATATTCTAAGGCTACTTTTGCACCATCTACTCCATCATGGTCAGTAAGAGCAAAGGTAAATTGTTTGCCGGTTTTTCCATATAACCCATCAGCATATTGAGCAATTTCATCTAGCAATTTTTAACATCTGCCCATCCATCAGAATAATTTGAATGAGAATGTAAATCAATTTGAAAAATACCCTTTTGCAAATTTTCATCAGAAGAATTGTAGTTTTCAAAATTCATTGTTTTACAAAGTTTGATAAATTTTTCCTGTGGAGTTTGTATGGAAGGAACCATATCCATACCATAATATAACGGATAAACTGCCGCTTCTGTTATAGTTTCTGGTTTACTTTCGCTTTGTTTTTTAGGATTTAAATTTAGGTTTGCCAAATAATCCCTTGTTTGTTTTATGAATTCTGAAGGCTGAATTTTCATATTTAAAAAACTCTTTTGTAATATTTACTATTTTAAGAATATTGCAATTAGTTTTTATAGTCAAACCAAAGCAAAAAATATTTTAAGAGCCTTTAAGTTGCCTGTTGTGAAATCTGAAACAATTTTTACGTTATAATATGCTAGTATTTAAGACGGTCAACTTTTCCAAAATAATCATTTTGGGTGTACCAGATAATCATTTCAAGTGTTTATTTACAATTGCTTCAATTGTTCAATTTTAACTATATGTAACATATGTTTATTTATGCAAGGGTTTAATTGAATTTTCATCAAACAAGGGTGCTTCTTGCCCGATTTCTACAAAAATAGCCTTCTTTGGCAAATCATTAAATATGAGAAAATATCTTGCACCGCTATTTCCTGCACCATATCCGCCACAAGTATATGGAATAGGTTCTTTTGGGCTTAGATTATCCATCTCGACTTTAGCATCACCCTTTGGTATTAAGGCGTATTTTTGAAGAACGCTATTATCTTGTTTAATCTTAATAAATTCACAATTATTAAGTTTATACCAACTGTTGGTTATATTAAACTCATTATTAGGAGTTAATGTTGACAATAAGCCATTTATATCATTATTTTTTAAAGCGTATACTCTAATCACCGGAGTCAATACAGCCTGTTTGTTATCTGCATATTTTTTTATATAAATTGTATCGGAGTCAGATGTAAATTTAATAAAAGGATTTTCTTGAACTTTTAAAGTTAGTCCGGCTCCTGAAAAATCTTTCCAGATAAATCCCGGATAAGCTTCACGCAAAGGACTTTTCGTTTGAGCGCAACTGCAACAAAGCAGGCTTACTGTAATACAAATTAAAGCAAATAATATATTAAAATATTTTCTCATATAAAATCCACTAACCTTAGCCCTTACTTGAATATTTTGTGTTATTCAAAATATTGATTTTTATTTTAATCATAACATGATTGTCATATTATGCACAAAGAACCTTATTTAAATATTTATTGGCTGCAGGTGCCTGAGTATACTGATAAGTTATCTCCTGAGATTCACCTCCCTGTGGTACATAAAATTCAGAATCTTCAGGTATTTCATAGTTAATTAAATCGGAAGGGCTTTTCTCGCCTGTATATATATCCCTTACTGTTTCAAAAGATTCATCATATGACACACTTCCGCGCAAGACATTTTCGGGGATATAGAGTTGTTGGGTATCTTCTATGTATGTATATTTTCCATTCGCACTTGTTGTTGTTTCAATCCATAGATTTGCACTACGGAGTTGTTCTAGTGTCATATTAAA